>NZ_JACUZX010000036.1:0-45356 GCF_014851575.1 Rhizobium sp. RHZ02 | reverse complement strand
AACTTCTCCCTCCTGCTGCGATGGTTCAGGCAACTTTTGTGTCTGTTCGCCGCACTCCTCCTCACGTTCCAGAGCCGACCGATGCCGCAACAACCTGCCTGAAAGCGAGTTCTTCACGATCGACTATTGCCGTGATCGGGAAAGGCTTCTGGATGGCGTCGTCTTGGGTGATTGGAGGCTAGTGAGGCGAAGGCTGGTCTCTGCCCTTCGCCTTCCTCGGGCGCTTCTCGCCCCGCACTTGGATGTACTCTTCCTTGACCATCAGCATCTCAGCAACCAGCGCTGCGGCTACGAATGCCGCCCTTGCTTGCTCTGGATCTCGCACGCCTTCCATCGCTTCAAGGCACATGGTCTGAGCGACAACCCATTCCTTGCCCCGGTGATCTTCCGGCCACCGGTAAAGCAGGCTGTAGGCCAGATCGGCAAGGGTTGCATGTCGGCGCATGGTGATGCCCTTGCGCTTCTCGACGCAGACAATGCAGTCTCTAATGCTGATGTGTTCACCTATGTATTCAGCCATGCCCGTCACCTCTGGCCGAATCAGGTGAGCATTAACTCCGGCCAGTCAAGACACGTTTTTAAGATTCTTCTAATTCGTTCGGTAAGCGACAGAACGAGCAGCGCCATAGACTCGCAGATTTGCGGGTAGAAGGTTCCGCGGCGGAATGCTTCATCCCGAAAAAAGGAGATAGCCCATGATCGAAGAACCAACCACGCTCCTTGCCTTCCGCCTCACCGACGGTGAATGGCAGGCCATGTTCCTCCATCCAGATGGCTCTGGATCGGTGAAGCATGATGTGCCGGTGGCTGAGCTGATCGAGATGATCCTCGATGTGATGGCGAGGAGTGGGGAGAACCCTGCCCGACATTGACGTGGGCAGTAGGAGGCCCATTTTACTTTCGGCGCTCTCCCCAGGGCGCCAGTGCTCGATGCACCGGCGGCCCGCACCCCGAAACTTGCGGGCCGCTTGCATCGGTAGCATTTAGTCCACCACCTTGCCCGAAACCTATGCCTTGGCTGCCAGAGTATCAGAGCCTGCGCTTCCTTCAGTACCGGGTCAATGAGGAAGAGAACATGTCGGTGGGTTAGCCCTCCTGCTCCGCCATCTCGCGGGCGACACTCAGGGCGAAGATCAGTTGCGGGATCTTGGTTTCGGTCATTTCTCGCTCTCCACACCTTCAAAGACGTAATTGTGCTATCGCTAGGTCTTTAGGTAGGAGGACACTAGCATGATCGCTCGGAGAGACTTCACATACGAAGAATGGAGTTGCCTCTTGCATCTCTATCGGCATGAGACCGCTGATATCCCGAACGATCGGATCCGTAGATTCAAAGAGGCGGGCGTCACTGAGGAAGTGCTAGACGGAATCAGCCTCAGTCCGGCAGGTAAGCAATTGGTCGCGCATGAGCTGCTTCTAGAGCGTCGGAACCGGCTCCAGCGATGACTACTCAAAAGCCGCCTCCTCGGTTACGGAGAGGCCGCTGGGTTACGGCAAGCCACTAGCGCCGATCCGGCATCAAAGATTGGGTCGCCAAGTAGATGATGTAGGCGTAGGGCGTCGGCCGCCCCTGCTCCCAACCTTGATAGGTGGAAACCGGAACACGCAGCAGTCGCGCAGCCTGCGACTGTGAGATGCGATTCTTACTGCGCCAGTCATGTAGGTATTGTTTGATGACGCGGTCATCTAAACCATCGATAAGCAAGAACTCGTTGCCGCCATCCGGATTTCTCATATGCGCCTCCCGTTGCTTCACGTGATGGCACTATAAGCAAATTGCAGATATAAGCAAAATGCAGATAATCGAAGTATTCGGTCAGCCGCGTGTGGTGCGGCGCGTACCAATCGATCAGCAGGAAACGGAGTGAACCGCTTCGAACTCCCCGGTATGATCTTCGCCTTGATCGTGTCCATTGGAGTGGTTGTCTAATCGCATTCCAGTCGTCAAGGTGGTTTAGGCATTCGGCGACCTTGCCAGGTTGCGGGTCGGCAACGCGGAGTACAGCGATTGGTGGATCGGCGCTCAGCGGCCATGTCCTTTGGAGCTATCCGGTGCTGGGAGCAGGGTTGTCTTCGCGGTCGACAAATGTCGCCGCACAATGGGCTTCGCAGGCAGGACCTTCCTATGTGTAGCGCGCAGTCTCAACGAGCTGCAGCCACTCGTAGCGGAATGATCCAACCCACGTCCGCAGCAGGGACGCTCAGTGCCTCAAATCAGGTTTGACGCGCTGAGGGAAGAAGGCTGGCGTGTCGCTTATGCGGTGGCGCCAGCCGATGCGTTGAAGACTTCTCCTGTCCTGAGCATGCTGTGCATGATGACCGCAAGCTTCCGGGCAACTGCCACCGCAGCGCGCTTGAAGCCCAACCGCTCACGCAGCTTAAGCCCCCAGCTCTTGAGGCTGCTCTCGGTTCTGGCACTGGCGCTCGTGAGAAGCACTGTCGCCGCTTCATAAAGCAGCCCCCGCAGATGGTTGTCACCTCTTCGCGAAATATGGCCGTTATAGTCGACCTCACCCGACTGGTAGCGCCGCGTTGTCAGCCCGAGCCAGGCGCCAACCGAGCGCGACGTGCGGAAGTTTTCTGGATCTTCGATCGCTGCGACGTAGGACACCGCCGTGACGGCGCCGATGCCTGGGATCGTCATCAGAAGCTTCGTAGCCTGGCTCTGCCGTGCCACTGCGAGCAACTGGCGATCAAGATCGGCCGCGCGCTTGCGAATGTCGCGCCATGCCTCAAGCAGTGGCAATATGATCCTTGCAAGGTCATCATTCCCAGCCAAAAGCTCTCTGACATTGCCATCAAACACCCGACCCGTTCCTTTGGGGATAATAAGACCGAATGTCTTCATCAGGCCACGGATTTGGTTGCTAAGTTGGGTTGAGATGCTCAGGAGCTGATTGCGGGCCCCGACCAGCGTGCGCGTCAACATACTGTCAAATGACTTGATTCGGACCGCTTTGTAGAAGCCGGCTTCGGCCAGCTGGGCCAAGCCATCCGCATCGTTGGCATCTGTTTTGTTGAGCGTCTCGTTCAATACCTTTTGCGCGTGCCGCGCTTCGATGCAGATAGCGGGCACTCCCTCCGCCGTCAGCGCGTGATAGAACCACGTCGACAGCGGCCCAGTCTCGAATATGACGCGTTTGGCGTTCGGAGCGTGCTTGCGGATCACCTGCACTAGCACCTTTGGATCCGAAGCGCGCTTCCCCCGCCAGATCCGCTTCCCGTCCTCTCGGATCGAGATCGCAGTATCTTTCAATGAAACGTCGAGCCCTATATATTGGTCCATGGTTGCCTCCATTCGATGTTTGGGGCCCCCGGTTCCAATCGTGAGCCCGTATTTCCATCTTATCGGGGGCAACCAACCCAGCCAGCATCATCTTGCATAAAGTTGCCGGGGGCAGTCGCACCGCGATTACCCCATGTGTAGCTGACGGCTGATTGCCGTGCTTTCCGACGTCGGGTCGGAGGGGATATCAGCGTGCCACAGCGGGCAGACTGATTTGCGGATCATCGCTCATTTGGGCCATGGTCTCAAGGGTCATGTACCGGGCGCGTTGGACGGCCCATTCGTCATTCTGTTCGAGCAACAGTGCACCGACGAGGCGGACGATGGCTTCGTCGTTCGGAAAGATGCCGACGACCTCGGTGCGGCGTTTGATTTCGCCGTTAAGACGCTCAATTGGATTCGTTGAGTGGAGCTTTGCCCGGTGCTCTTTCGGGAAGGTCATATAAGCGAGCACGTCCTCTTCGGCGTCGTCCATGATGGTGGCAAGCTTCGGCACTTTCGGTCTGATCTGATCGGCAACACTGCGCCATTGAGCGCTGGCTGCTTCCGGCGTCTCTTGGGCAAAGGCCGTTGCGATGAACGCGGATACGACCCGCCTGCCGCTCTTGCCGGCATGCGCCAGTACGTTCCTCATGAAGTGAACCCGGCACCGTTGCCAGGTGGCGTTGAGAACCTTCGTGACGGCGGCCTTGAGACCTTCGTGCGCATCGGAGACGACAAGCTTCACGCCACGCAATCCTCGACGTGTCAGCCTGCGCAGGAATTCCGTCCAGATCGGCTCGGCTTCCGACGTGCCGACTTCCATCCCCAGAACCTCGCGTCGACCATCGCTGTTGACGCCGACGGCGATGATAACGGCAACGGAAACGATGCGGCCGCCGCGCCGGACTTTGAGGTAGGTCGCATCCACCCATACATACGGCCACTCACCTTCAATCGGCCTGTCGAGGAACGCCTTCACCTTGACGTCGATTTCTTCGCATAGACGGCTCACCTGGCTTTTGGAGATGCCAGACATGCCCATGGCCTTGACCAAGTCGTCGACAGAACGTGTTGATATCCCTTGGATATACGCCTCCTGGATAACCGCCGTCAGGGCCTTTTCCGCCATCCGACGCGGTTCGAGAAAGCTGGGGAAATAGCTGCCCTTGCGTAGCTTCGGAATGCGAAGCTCGACGGTTCCAGCCCGCGTCTCCCAATCGCGGTCACGGTAGCCATTGCGTTGAGCAAGCCGCATCGGGTTCTTCTCACCAAAGTCAGCACCCGTGGCCGAGCCGACCTCCAGCTCCATCAGCCGCTCGGCCGCAAAACCAATCATCTCACGCAATAAATCTGCATCCGCGCTCTTCTCAACGAGGGAGCGCACGTTCATCATGTCATTGGTCATCGGTGGTCTTTCCGTCAGGTTGGTCTTGAACAACCCGACCCTAGCGGAAAACACTGATGGCCGCCCGCAAAGCCGATCACCCGCTACAGCGCAACGAGAAGCGCGCGGGCACTCGGCTTTGCTATCTCCCGCCAGTTACACCATCTGCTGGGACACGATCTTCGCCTTGCTCGTTGTCGGCGCTATAGCCGTGATCGGGAAAGGCTTCTGGATGGTGTCGTCTTGGGTGATTGGATAGCGCTCAGACATTCATAGAATCTCCGGACCGCCTTTCCGGCCGCTGCTGAATGTACTCTTCCTTGATCATCAGCATCTCTGCTGCGATAGCTGCTGCGACAAACGCCGCCCTCGCCTGCTCGGGGTCTCGCAGACCTTCCATCGCTTCGAGGCACATGGTTTGCGCTACCACCCACTCTTTTCCGCGATGCTCTTCGGGCCACCGATAGGCTATGAATACAGTTATTCGTACAAACGAGAGGTTTTGATCCTTCGCAACATTCCGCAGTGGCGACTTGAGGGTCATTATCGACGATGACGAAATGAGTGGCCAGCTTTTCAAGCGCTGATTATTCGACAGCGGGCCTGTCGCGACATGCGCGGTCAATAGACCCGCATAGGTACCACCGCGTGCACTTCATGCAGGGAAGGCGGACAAGGCGCACTGGAAGAAATATTAGTCCATTAGGGCTGGCCGGAGATTCCACCCCGAGAAAAGCCGACTACCGCTGAGTAGTTGAGCCTGCTCCGTTGGCTCCGAAATCGATCGAAAGTAATTGAGATCAATCACTCTCGCTCATGGAATATAGAAAACTGCTCGGAGGTATCCCTCGTTTTGCAGGAACTCCAGCAGATCACATAGAGGAATCAACGCTACTAAGAAAAGGGAGTCACGGAACGCGGTAGACAAGGCCGAGGTGCGGAAGGTGACTTCTGCGTCCAGCTTCATCAATAGCGGGTTCGGCATAAAAAATGGAGTTCGTGCCGCATAGTCGTCATAGGTAGAGCCGAATTTTGATCTGAGATATTCGCTCTCGCGCCGCGCGGCGTAGGCGAACAGAAAAAAGAAAGTCGGCACGAAAGCGGCTATGATCAAAACGGACCCGATCATCAAACTCACGCCCAGTATCGCCAGCATCGACGAAACGTAAAGCGGGTTCCTGGTTATGGAATAAGGGCCGGTGGTTACTAGGTGTCTGTTCTTGCGTTGGCCGATGTAGAGCGTTGCCCAGAGACGGCCCAGAACACCTGCGATGACGAGAACGACGCCAATGTTCTCAGATAGTTGGTGCAAAGCTGCTCCTGCGTACAGGGGACGAGTTAGGAACACGACAACAAAAAAGGTCGTCGTTGCGAGCCAAAGCCCGCGGATGCGTTTCTTCTGCAAAAAAGGTTTGTTAGTGCTCGATGCCTCCATTCGAACGTCCCTCCCGATCCATTTTGCGTGGCACTTCCAGAGCGTTCTTCCACAGGCCCGAAGCTAGCAGGTTATGGGACGACGAGATACTGCGGCAGGCCTGTGCTGGTACCATGGCAGGAGGAGTAACCCAGAGAGAGGCCCGATCCGCATTCCTTGCAGCGGCTCTTGATGCAAAGGTAGTGTTCCGGCTCGCCTTGGCGACACGCCCCAATCAGCTTTGTGACTGCGACAAAGCGCTCAGTCAGCCACGCGACCGACCCAAATGATGTCGTTAGGCCGATCCACGAAAAGGCGATGCCTGTCCTGCTGAGGACGAAGGAAGAGACGGATCTCTAGATGGGCGCTCCGTGGGATGAAGCGCAGCATCTCGCGCGTCCGGCACCGAATGACGCGATCATGATCACTTCGCGAGAACCTTACGGATCCAGCAACATCTCGAAGGAAGGTGAACCTGGGCAGGCAAGCTTTCTTTACAGCGGGGATGCATTGGAGAGACATCACGACTGATAAACAGACCAACCTGCCATGAAGCCGACGGCCTGAGCCGCTGTCCCAGCAGCGTATCGCCGCTTGCGAAGCGCTCGGCCGTATCCTATTTTCTTGAAAGAGAAAATGACACGGATGCTGATGGAAATGAGGGCTTTAGCACGAGAACGAACGGAGAGCGCCATGCGGCAAGCCGTATCGGCGGACGCGCGCGCCCTCTACCACGAAGCATTCGCCCTGTATGGCCCACTGTGTTTTTGGTCAACGAGAGAAATGCAGGATCCGACCGTGTCCGACGTGCTCGACGCCGTCGCCCGTCTCAAGCGCAACGGCAATATGACGACGCGACAGTTCGCTGTCCGCCTCGAAGAGGCCTGCCGTGCCGCTTCGTAGAATTCAGCAAGATGCGATGGCGACTATCGCTGCTAACAGGCATCCCGGCAGTCATATTGCTGGCGGCACTGTCATCAACAGGGATAGTGCCCGGTATTCCGACGATATCGACATTTTCCACGACCTCTTCAGCGAAGACGACCGTGTCAACATGCTGAGAAACACAGTCGAGATCGATGCAAAGTCGTTGATAGCCGCCGGGTTCGAGATCAGATGGGCGACCCGGCACCCCGAGAAATATCAGGCCATCGTAACGAAGGATGGCGAAAGCACTTTGCTCGACTGGGTAATCGACAGCGACTACCGATTTTTCGAGTCCATCCCGGACGACTTGTTCGGCTTCAAGCTGCACATGTTCGACTTGGCGACAAACAAGCTTCTCGCGGCCGCCTCCCGCAAGGAGCCGAGAGACGTCCTCGATCTACTTCACCTCCACAAAAACCACTTCCCACTGGGCGCCGCCATCTGGGCAGCTCCGGCCAAGGATCCGGGCTACACTCCGGAAAGCCTCATCGAGCAACTGGGCCGGAATGCTGTCTACCGACAAGACGACTTTGATCGAGTCATGAGTGACGCGACGATTGATGCCCGCGAGGTTGCCATCGCATTCAGGATGATCCTAGCTCAGGCGGCGGAGTTCGTCGGGTCGATGCCTGCTGGCTACGACGAACTCGCCTTCCTTAAGGACGGTCAAATCATACAGCCCGACCCCGCGAGGCTGAGTGAGTATGAATCCCTCCAGGCACGCCGACAGGCTCACTGGCCATCTTCTCCCGAAATCGGTAGCGAGATGATCGCCGCCGATTTGAAGCGCTAGGGTCTATACGGATCACGAGATCAGTGTCACTACCCCAGCCATTGGTACTCGGTGATCGAAGCCTTTCCGGACTTCTTGTCATACAGACAAATCACGTTCACAATCTTCTTGGACTTCGGGTTCTTCTCGCGGAGAAGAACGGCAATCTTTCCAGTGGCGTTATCGAAAACAACTCGCGCAGTCGCCTCGGGAGAGACCAATCGGATACGCTCTCGCCGCCGGTGGAAACGAGGGAGCGTCAGGGAGGCTGCGACAGTCCGCCATTTCTTCCCTACGCGACCGGACACGCGTCGAAACAACGCGTCGGATCATACGGCACGCCAGGATCGTAATCCCCATGCTCGCATGAGTTCCAATGGCGCAGACAGTTCCGACGGCAGGACGTAAGCATCAGCTACCCTCTCCTTCTGATTTGAGAACCTTCGCGGCAACCCATGCCCCAGCCCCTGAACGGAATAGAATGACAGCTGCAGACGGTCTCCCCGTTTCCATTCCCCGAGAGTGCCCCATGACATTTGTTTCGTTTGCCCGGCCGCTTTGTCCATGTCCGCCACATCGAGCCATTGCGAGACCAAGGCGCGTCCATTGAGCGGATTCACGACACTATCAGCCGTTCCATGCCATACCGAGATCGGTGGCCATTCTTTCGTGTTCGGCGAAACGCTGCGCACCAGGTCGCCCCACTGCTGAGGATCTCGCTTGGCACCGGACCTCATGCCGCGCATAGCCGATATTGCATCCCTTGCCGCGCCGAACGGCATCCCGGCGAAAATGGCAGCACCAGCGAAAAGATCGGGATAGGTGGCGACGAGCGCCGAAGTCATGGCTCCGCCAGCAGATAGGCCCGTAACGTAGACCCTGGACCGATCTACTTGATGGTGGCGGCATGTGTACTCGATCATCTGGCGGACCGACATCAACTCGCCACGGTCCCGCGCCACAGCGCTCGGCCGAAACCAATTAAAGCATCGCTGGGGATTATTCGTCTCGTTCTGCTGAGGATAAAGGAGAACAAAACCCCGCAGTGTAGCGAATTTGGAGAAGCCGGCTCCCGTATCCAGGCTTTCGGGCGTCTGCCTGCACCCATGCAGGACCACGACCAATGGCGGCTTTGCCGGTAATTTGCCGGGTACGAAGAGCTTCATCGTCAACCGTCCTGGATTGCTACCGAACCCGGTCACCTCGCTGAGTTTCGGCTTCGATGCGACCGGGCTGCGCGATTTTCTGGATACGGTTCTGGCCGGTGTGCGAAGCGCCTTTGCAAGCAGTTTTCGATACATTTTCTGCGATTTCAGCAGCCTGGAAAATGACCTCGGCAGTTTGAATGTCATCTGAAAACGCCCTCCGTCGGCGTCATCGGCGCTCCCCCGCAGCGTGAATTGGCACCGCCGCCGAGAGACAAGTGAAGCCAGCCTATTGGATCAAAAGCTCTTTCAGAAGGCCGAAACGGACAACTCACCTATGCGTTCGATCCGGTCGTGGCTTTCGACGGTCTGCAATGTCGAGGCCGATGTTTGCGTCCATTTCGTGATCGAGTCTCGGGATTGAAGATCTAGAACGTGGCACTACTTGTTCCCTGTTCGAAGGAGGCGGCAATGCAGGACACCGATTTTCTAATTCTCTCGAGAGCCGTCAGGCAGTGGTATCGGTACTACGACGTAGATCCGGACAAAGAGGCATCCAGGCTTCTTAACCACGCAGCAGTGAAGCTTTTCGACCAGGGCCATCGGTCGGTCGAAGGCATCGCCTCGGTGTTGATCGAGACCTACGTTGGCCCGTGGCCGTCGTCAGTGAATGCGTATAGGTCACCTGATCCAATAGGTGGACCTCAGTCCCATTGAAGCTCGCTCTTCGCCTGTCGGAGAACCACAGCGCGTAACGCGCTGTTGTGAGCGCGAAACTGGATGGCGTAAATCCTGCGGTAGCCGGCGCCTCCGGCAGCGACATAGCGCCGGGAGCGACAGCGATGGATACGCGGGACACCACAACGCCCGACGTCATTTGGAATTTCACGTCAACCCGGCTTGCGAGCGTCGCCACGGCTCCGCCCTCCGGCAAGATTCCGCTGGGCACCAGGGGATTGATTGATAAGACGGCACGAGACGAATAAGGTCCGACGGAATGATCTATCAGGCAGAGCGGCAGTGAAGATTCTCATTATCAGTCGGAAAGCCGAGCAAAGAAGACGACAGTTTCAATCGCGGCAAATGCAAAGGCTGGGACTGGATTTCGAGTTTCTGGACGCGTTCGAAGCAAGCGACCTGTCCGTCGAAGACTGCCAAGCAGCAGCAAACACCTGGCCGAGCCCAACGCTGCGCGAGGATATCGCCTGCTTCACCTCGCACAGGCTCGCCTGGAAAATCATTGTCGAGCGTAACGAACGGACCCTGATCCTCGAAGACGACGCAGTACTGGCCTCAGGTTTTGCTGACGCGATCAGGAGCATCGAGGCCCGTCGTGACAACTGGGACTGCGTCTATGATCTCGAATTCGCGCCTCGCCCACATATCCTTGCAAAGTCAGCAGCTTGGACCGATGGTATGCACCGCGCGACCAGGGTGTTTCAGAACCGCGTCGGCAGCGCCGGCTATGTCATCGGCCCGCGTGCGGCTCTCAAAATGCTCGAGGATACAAAGAACTACTCCCTGCTCGACGCTTATTTCTGGCATCGCGGATGGCTGAAAGCCTACCAGATTGAGCCGACACCCGTCATTCAAATGCAATTTCTCGACGGAATCCCCGACAACTCGGCTTTTGTGCGCAAATCCATAGACCGGGAATATTTGCCCCGAAGCGAGCTACGCAGGAAACTGATGCGGCTTCGCCTTGAAGGCATCAAGGCGAGAAATCTGGTCAGGGGTTGGCTTGGCGGCGAAACGCGCCCGCTCCAAATCGACCGGGCAAGCTTTGCGGCCGATCTCGATATCAAGCCGCCAGCAGTGACGCCCCCCCACTACTAACCAGCACCTCTGCCCCAAGCTCTCTAGCCGCGATCGAAGAGCGCGTTATTCGCGGCGCGCAGACGACTTCTCAAGCAGATGTCGTTTTGATGGTGTGCGGCAGCAGACCGGCATCCGAAGCCAAATCATCTCTAATCGGGCTAATATGCTTGTCTTTACACCCGGTTTGTTCAACGATCGTACCAGTCGCGGAATCAGGATGTTTCGAATTTAAGGAATTCTGAGCATGTTGGATGTTGATGGACTGACGCGCACCAGGCGCTATTTTACGCGCTGGGTGCGGTATCGGCTCGCAGCACCACGAGTCCCCAACCTAGAGCACCTCCTTCTTGGAAAGACGGTTGTCGTTGCCGGCTCAGCGCCCTTCTCCACCAAGCCTCTGGGGTGGGACGATTCATTTCGGGTATTGACCATCAATGCCTCCCAAATTGCAGCTCAGGGCTGGCTGCCTCACCCGCCTGATGTGACATTGATGCAGTTCAATCAGATTGAAGGGCTCAATCCCGCTGCCGTCGAGGTTCGCCGGGTGCTACAGCATCAGAAAACCGGACTTCTTTGCCTTCTCAATTGGCGACATGAGCGGGAGCGGCTTCTTAGAGGACTTGAGGCGTTCGACTATCGTTACAACGAACTGACACTGATCAGCCGCCATGAACGCATTGCCCTGATGCATCGGATGACAGGAAGATTGAATCTGGAACTGGAAGGCGAAGGAAAGTGGTCAAACGGCATTGTCGGCGCGGCTCTTGCGCTGGCGAGCGGGGCAGCAAACGTGGTTCTCACCGGGATCGACCCGCTTTCCAAGGGCCACAAATACAACTCGTTGAATCTGTCTCGCATGCATCAAGAAACAGATTTGGAAGCACTGCAAATATTTCGCGACCAGAGGTTACCCGTCTTCACGGCTGATCCGAACGTTGCCCAGTCGGTGGGGTTGCCCTTATGGGATCCGCGAACAACCTAAGTTTTTTCGAAGGCATGGAGGCTTGCCAGTCGCGCCGCCTCGCCAATTTCGTTGCCACGTTGGATCATCCTCCTTGAGACGCTGTTAGGTCCAATCTCGCAGCCACGACAACTATTCTTCCGCCAGGACTTCCCGAGGCTTCAACGCGCCTCACCAATCACGACCAGAGTGTTCCCGCCCACCCCCTGACAACGGCCACCGCAGGCACGATCTGATCGGATGAATCGATAAGGCAGCGGCCGCGTTAGCGTGACCACTTTCCCTTCGTTGTGCTCCAGACACAAAGCACTGCACCAACGATCGTGCCGACGGTCATTCGTTGGCCTTCCGCAAGAGTTCTTGTGATCTGTCTCCTACGACGTGATTCAGCGGACAATCTGCAGCCGATGGGCTTAGAAAGCAGAGTGCGTCGCTCGCGAAATAGACTTGGCCGCTGAAAACCGCTAACACCGTACCATGAACAAGACAGCAGTAAATGTCATCGAGGATAGCGTTCTGGCCTCTGCGAGGCGGACGGTTGGCACCGAGAGGCAGGCTCTTGAGGCCCTGGAGCGTGCTTTTGATGATGGTCTCGCCGCTCCGTTTATGCGTGCCGTCGAAGCGATCAACGGGATCACCGGTCGTGTGATCGTCACGGGCGTCGGCAAGAGTGGTCACATCGGGGTGAAGATCGCGGCCACTCTGGCTTCGACGGGGACACAAGCGTTCTTCGTCCACGCGGCTGAGGCAAACCACGGCGATCTCGGGATGATCAGCACGACCGACCTGGTTCTTGCCTTTTCCAAGGGCGGGGAAAGTGCCGAAAATCGCAGCATCGTTGCCTATACGCGCCGCTTCTCGATTCCCCTGATCGCTGTCACCTGCTCGGAGAAGTCGTCGCTTGCGTCAGCGGCCGACATCACCCTGCTGATGCCGAACGAGGCAGAGGCCTGCCCGCATGGACTTGCGCCGACGACCTCGACATTGATGCAGCTCGCCATGGGTGACGCGCTGGCAATCGCGCTTCTGGAAGCGCGCGGTTTCTCCGCCCGCGATTTTCATGTTTTCCACCCGGGTGGCAAACTCGGTGCAAGTCTCAGCCATGTCGCCGATATCATGCACACGGGCGATCGCGTGCCGTTGGTGCGCAGGGGGACGTCAGTCCCGGAAGCGATCTCCACGCTCTCGCGCAAGCACTTCGGTTGCGTTGGGATTATGGAGGATGACGGTCGTCTCTGCGGCATCGTCACGGAAGGCGACCTTGCTCGCAACCTGACGCGCAATCTCTCCGAATTGCTGGTTGACGATATCATGACCCGAACGCCGAAGACTGTGAAGCCGAACGTGCTGGCAACCGCGGCGCTGGCGAAACTCAACCAGCACAGCATCGGGGCACTGATCGTCATCGATGACGACAACCGACCGATCGGCCTCGTGCATTTCCACGACCTTCTCAGGATTGGCGTAGCCTGATCAAGTCGAAGGAAAGGCGGTTCGTCTGTGCATGAATTTTGACAGGGACGCAGGAGGCACTGCCGCTCACTTGGCGTGAGCCCTTCAGTGAGACAGACGAAGGACAAGGTCCACCAGGATGACGAGATTTCGGATCGTATCGTTGACCGCTGGCCGCCGGGTTTCAAACCAACCTGTCATCTCACAGTGCCAGGCGCCTGATGGCCAGGTGAGTACCTATTTGCCTTCCATCGCGTCCCATCGCCGCTGTTTGCGCGTCTTCGGCTTCAGTTTCTTGTAAGTCCTGTCGATGAAACGCAGAAACCTCGTCACATGCATCAGCCGGTCGACGATCGAGCTAAGGTTCACGAGGCGCTCCGACAGCACTTCGTTCGCCGTCATGGCAATTTCGCCTGGAGAGTATTCCGGGAAATGCGTCGCCAGATCGGCATAAGGATTGGTCCGTGCGCGGCCGATGATGTCAATCTTCCCGCGCCGATACATGAGCCGCAAGACCACCTGTTCATACGTCCAATCGTGAACGTCGAAAACCTGATAGCGTTCACTTCGTTTGGACGAGAAGCCAGCCAGCGTGATCGTTGCTGGCAGCTGAAGGTCGGCGAGCCAGAAGCACAGCGCAAATCCGCTCGTCGGAAGACTGGTCTTCGGATAAAACGGAGCAAATAGGGCCGTCAAATCGAGATGCCTGACGGCCACGCCTCCGAATTCGGATTCTGGGCTAAACTTTTCACGATCACCAATTGCCAAATTGATGATCCCGAGGAAGCTGTTTTTGTCGAAGTATTGGACGACCCTCGACACTTTACCGCTTTTGACGAGGTTTGCTCCCAACGTTCCGCTTCGCGACACCAGAATGGCACTGCGCATGAACGGTTCGCTCAGGACCTTGTAAACCTTGTTGAAGAAGATGAAGAGGGTCGTGTCCGGAAACCGCGAGGTAAGCTCGTTGATATCGACCTCGTCGCTATTGGCAACCAGAACAATGTTACTGTAGCCGTGGAAAAACGATCGCCACTCCTCCGAGTTGCTTTCCGGGGGAAGCGCATTCGTCTCCGTTAAATCACTGACGTCAGGTCCGCTCATTGTTCAACCGTATGTCTTCCTAGCCAAACGCTTGCACTCGAACGGGACGATCGACGGCCTCTGATCTCGCATGTTTGCCTGTCCTTGTTTTTACAAGGCGCGCAGGTGCTCCGACATACACACCATAGGGGACCGTTCTCCCCTTCACCACACTGTTTGCCCCGATCACCGTGCCACGGGCAATGTGAGAACCCGCGAGCACCTTGGCGCCCGCTCCAATCCAGACATCGTCACCAATCACAACAGCCTCTTTCCTGATAGACTGCAAGCGTATTGGCACCGTCGGATCCTCGTAGTTGTGCTCAAACGCAACTATGACGACGTGGGCAGCGATGCGCACATTGTCGCCGATCCTGATTCCGCCGTGTCCCAGCAAGATGGAATAGTCATTGATCGAGACATCATTTCCGATGTTGATGTGCCCACTTTGAGCATCGACGATCACGCCACAACGAGTCGTAAACCTGTCGCCAATTTCTATGCGGCCCCGGCCTCGGAATCGAGGCCAATAGCGCATATTGGGTGCGTTTCCGATGCTGAAGGAGCGGCGCGAGAGCATCCAGCGGAGCTTGACAAGAAAGCCGAGATTCAAGCGTCACACCGGAGCGAACTGAGGATCGATGGCGAACGCCTTGTCGAGCCACTTATCAGCGTATTCGACCTCCTGCCAGTTTTTAAACCACGGGCCCCCATTGGTGTAGTGGACGCCCTTGGGGTAGCCGACCGATGGCTTTGAACTCCAGCCTTCAAGCCAGTTCCACTCTTCCGGAATTTCCCCGATCTCGCTGTCATCGGCCCATTGAAGGCGATGCAGAAACGCGCCCGTCTCAGCGTTGACGAGTTCCGGCGTCAGCTTGCGAGTGGAAGGATGGTCACAATTGAAGAGCATGAACGACGACCAGTTCTTGCGCGGATACGTCGTCTGGATCTTGCCATCCATCTTCACGCCTTCCTTTGGCGTGTAGTCATGATGTACGCATGCAACGGCCTGATCCTCATTCCGGTACTGCAGCAGCTCAGCCACGTCTCCAAAGAACAGGAAATCGCAGTCGCAGAACAGGGCCCAGCCCTTGTAACCAGCAAGCCACGGCGTGAAGAAGCGCGAATAGGTGAACTCGGTCGAGGCCAGGGGATCAACTGGTCGCGTATAAACACCGCGATCGACGAGCTCCTGCAGCTTGATCGGGTGTACATCGACGTCGATCGACGCATGCTCCAGCAGCGATTCCTTCGCAACCTGGTAGGCAATATCTTCTCGGGAATCCCAACCAATATAGACCGACAGTTCCGCCATACGAGTTCTCCTTGCATTAGGTTCTGTGAAGATAGACGACGAAGGGTTGCAGACGTCATAGACGAGTACTTGGTCGCCGTGAAGGCTTGTCCAAGGACAATTCACGGAAATACTCCGTTCGATGATGTTCGAGCCCGGTGGCGCAGGCAGCTCGCGAGGTCGTGCACGTGACCACATCTAAACCCTTGCTTGCGCCCAGCCCGGCATCTTGGCTAGATCCGAAACCCGCTTACGCCCAACGTCGCGACAGCGTAAATTCCGATGTAGACTACCGCCATGATGAGAATAAGTAATTTCGGGCGCAGCACGTCGCTCTCCTGTAAGCCGCATCGACTTTAGTCGGGAAATGCAGATCCCGAAGTTGTGAGATGGTCGCTAAATTATCGATTATCAATGCCTCCAGTTAATACGGCCACCCCACACGCGCAAAATTTTGGCGATAGCCCTCTGGATTGGTCGACGCAGTCAACTGTCTGTGGAGCCCGGCGAGCTGTAACGTCAGCGTCGTGCCAGCGACCGTGCGATGTCGACGATGTCATCGCGGCCAGCGGTTGGATCCTCTTTGTTCCAGGCGATCCCAAGCCCGATCCGGAAGTCGATCCCCTCTACCTTCTTCAGCTCGAAGCCGCGATTGGGAAGATCAAGCGTCCATTCCGGTGCAAAGCCGATGCCAAGCCCGGCAGAGACCAGCGACACCAGCGCATAGGTGTCATCGCAGCTGAAGGCAATGTTGGCGGTGAGGTCGTATTCGGCAAACTTCTCATTGAAGTAGCGCTCGGTGAACGACAGGTTCTGCCGGTTGAAGGCGATGATCTTCTGGGTGCGCAGATCGTCGATCGTGATCTCCTCCCTGGCTGCCAGCGGATTGGCATGACCAACCGCCAGGTAGTAGCGCTCATGCGCAAGCGAGACGAAGCGCAACGAGCCGATGTTTTCCACCGGCCGGATGAAGCCTAAATTGAGCTGGCCGGTCTCCAGGCCGCGGATGATCTCGCCGGTATTGCCCGAGGCGATGTGGATGCGGACATCGGGATACTTGCGGGCGATCTTGGCAAGGAAGGTTGGCAGCATGCCCATGGTGGCCGGGTAGATGCTGCCGATCCTGATCTGGCGGATGCGACTGCCGCCGGCTGCCCGGGTCAGTTCGGTGGTCAGGTCGATGTCGCTCAGGATCCGCACACAGCGATCATAGAAGGTCTCCCCTGCCCTGGTCAGTTCCACCCTTCTCGTCGAGCGGATGAACAGCGGACAGCCAAGCTCCCTTTCCAGCGACATCACATGATTGCTTAAGGCCGGCTGGGCAATGTGCATCCTGGCTGCCGCCCGGCCGAAGTGCAGTTCCTCGGCCACCGCTTTGAAATAGGAGAGTTGGCGTAATTCCATAAAGACTTTCCCGTCGCACCGGTATCTGAGCGTGCGTGATAGCCTCGCGCCGCCGTGCAGGACTAGGTATATTGTCGCGCAGAATCACTAGCCGAGCACGCATGCTGCAGCGAACACTACATTTGGATCAATATCGCCAGACTACGCGAAATTCTTTTCAAGTCAATACAAAATGTATAGGGTGATACAAAATGACTATAAGTGGGGCGCAGTGCCGTGCCGCCCGAGGCCTAATCGGCTGGTCGCAGACTGATTTGTGTGAGGCTGCCCGCGTAGGTCGAGCCACACTTGCAAACTTTGAGGCTCAAAAATCGACGCCTTACGATCGGACGCTTCGGGACATCGAAGAGGCACTGCAGGCCGCAGGTGTAACCTTCCTTGATGGAGACTACACTGGGTCCGGCGGGGAGGGGGTGCGGCTTAGTCAGCCGCCGGATGCGTCGATCGATGTTTAGGGAAGAAGGGGCGATAGGGCGCATAAGATGCGGTAGCCTAGCTTTTACGGGTGCCGCGTTTAGGTGTGATCGATAGCCAATTGTTCCCAATGAAGTGGCTTTCTTCCACGGTGTATGCTTGAATTTGGCTCATTCTCATGGGAAACAGCCTCACGATCAATTGGCCACTGCCTCGTTGGGGGCGAGATTGCGAGAATTGTGCTCAATATGGAAGAAGTCCGTGAGCTCGTTGTAACAGCTGGTAATAGCGACGATACTTCAGAATTGCCGATTGTTGTCGATCTTGATGACACGTTAATCGTGACGGACACACTTTACGAGCAAATCGCGACGGGGTTATTCACGCGCCCTGTCGGAATCTTGCGCGCGTTCTTCAGTGTCTCGAGAGGGCGAGCGGCGTTGAAAGCGCACCTAGCGCGCGAAATCGATCTAACGCACACGACGCTTCCTATCCGTGAGGATTTGGTTGAGTGGCTTCATCATCAGGTTGATTGCGGACGCGAAATTCATCTCTGCTCAGCCGCCGCTCAGCCAGTCGTCGACACTATTGCCGCGCGGCTCGGCATTTTTGAGAGCGCAACCGGCTCGGCCGAAGCAAACTTAAAGGGCAAGGCAAAAGCTGCTTATTTGAAGCAGCGCTTCCCGGAAGGGTTTACTTACGCAGGCGACAGCGTGGCCGATCTCGCCGTGTGGAATGCGGCGAGCGGAATCGTGCTCGCTGGCGTTTCCCCATCAGTCGCCAAAGCGGCGCGAAATCTCGGCAAACCTATTGAAGCCGAATTCAAGAACAAGCAACTGTCTTCCAAGGATCTACTGAAGGCCCTGCGTGTTCATCACTGGTCTAAGAACGTACTGATCTTCCTCCCTTTAATTTTTGCTCACGCTTGGGACGACTTGTCCCTGATTGGCCATACCTTTCTCGCCTTCATTTGCCTTCTGATGGTTACGTCAGCCACTTATCTCCTAAATGACTTGGCCGATCTCAATGCGGACCGTCAGCATTGGTCGAAGCGCAACCGTGCGCTTGCTAGTGGTCGCATGCCAATTCCGATAGGCTTAGCGCTTGCCGGGACATTGCTTATCGTTGCATTTGCGTCGGCAATAGTCCTTTCTCCAGCATTCGCAGGCGCACTCGCGAGCTATCTCGTGCTTACTGGATCGTATTCGCTTGGCCTGAAACGTGTGCCTCTGCTAGACACTCTGATTATCGGGATACTTTTTACGATACGCATAATCATGGGAATTGTCCTCATCAGCCAGCCTAGCCCCGCGTGGCTCCTAACTTTTTCAGTTTTCTTTTTCTTCTCCTTGGCGGTCACCAAACGGCATACGGAAATTATTCGCGCCGGGGTAACAGGTGAAACCCATAGTCTCGAAAGTCGGGGCTATCGCATGGAAGATGCCCCATTGACTCTGACATTGGGCATTGCCGCCGCTGTCGCATCCCTTGTCGTTCTCGTGCTATTCATCATAGAGGAGATGTTGCCGGCGAGTGTCTATAGCCATCCGCAATTGCTGGCGGGAATGCCGCTCATCCTATCCATTTGGCTCGGGCGCATCTGGTTGCTCGCCCATCGCGGTCATATGAATGATGATCCGGTCAGCTTCGCCTTGCGGGACCGGATTAGCCTCGCGCTCGGTGGCATCGTTTTCGCCCTGTTTCTGGCTGCCCTATGATCCGATTTTCGACGTCCGACGAAATCAGATCATGGGGAGGTGTCATCAGGGCACCTCATAAAGTGGCTAGGCCCACATGGCAGGACGATCTTCCCGAAGCTCTAGTTGCCGCAAGAAAAGACGACCTTCCGATCCTCGCGACCGGTCTGCGTCGATCCTATGGCGACACTTGCCTCAATCCGGACGGTGCGCTGCTGGACATGACTTCCGTCGACAGAGCGATATTTTTTGACCCGCACAGTCTGCTCTTACGGGCCGAAGCCGGCATTTCGTTCGATGCGCTGCTGCAGGTGCTTGTAAAAAGGGGATTCTTTTTACCAGTTACGCCTGGCACGCGCTTTGTCACTCTGGGCGGGGCGATCGCCAACGACGTTCACGGTAAGAACCATCACGTCGCGGGGACACTCGGGCGCTGGGTAAGGCGTATTGGTTTGTTGCGCTCGGACGGCACTCAACTCGAGCTGACTCCACAGGATAATACCGGACTGTTTTCGGCAACGATCGGCGGCCTGGGACTGACCGGCATCATCACTTGGGCTGAAATCGAGGTGATGCGCATCGAGAGTGCGGTGATGGATATCGAAAATGTTCCTTTTGCCAATCTAGATGAGTTCTTTCAGATCTCGCGAGAGAGTGAGGATGCATTCGATTATACCGTCGCCTGGATCGACTGCCTCGCGAAAGGCAAGGATCTCGGGCGCGGTCTTTTCACGCGAGGCAACCATGCCAAAAAGGGTGCGCGGCTACCATCCAACGCCGATCCCAAATTGAAAATGCCGATGAACTTCCCCGGTTTCGTCCTTAACAAGCTCTCGATCGGCGCCTTCAATCGCCTATACCATTGGAATGGGAAACGTAAGGCCGGTCGCGGAACCGTTCCGATCCACCCATTCTTCTATCCCCTCGATGCGATCGGCCACTGGTACCGAATGTATGGTCGGCGAGGTATGTATCAGTATCAATCCGCTGTCCCTCCGGAGAACGAGAGAGATGCCACCAAGGCGATGCTCGAGACAATTTCGTTCGCCGGAGAAGGATCTTTTCTAGCCGTTCTCAAGACGTTTGGCAGCAAGCCGTCGCCAGGTATCTTGTCATTTCCGCGCCCTGGGACGACCTTGGCGCTCGATTTTCCAAACCGGGGAGCATCGACGCTGCAGTTGATGGACCGGCTGGACGCTATCGTGCGCGAGGCGGGCGGCCGGCTCTACCCTGCCAAGGACGGCAGAATGACGGTGGATATGTTTCGCTCGGGCTTTCCACAGTGGCAGGACTTCGCCAAATACGTGGACCCCAATGTCCAATCGCATTTTTGGAAACGGATCGCTCAATGAATAGGAGTGCAGCGCATTGCGAGTGATTGTACTAGGCGCGACTTCAGCGATTGCTGAAGCAACCGCTCGCCTATACGCGGCAGAAGGCGCAGATCTGTTGCTTGTCGGACGGCATGCCGGAAAGCTGTCGTCCATTGCTTCCGACCTGAAGATCCGCGGCGCGAGTAGAGCGGAAACCGCAGTTCATGACCTGGCCTCGGTGCAGGGCGTGGATGCGACGCTTGGCGATTTCATCCAGCGGTTGGGCGGCGTCGATCATATCCTCATAGCCTACGGTATTCTCGGCGACCAGGCCGACGCCGAACGCGATCAATCCGCCGCGGACGACATTCTACGAATTAATTTCAACTCGGCTGCAGCCTGGTGCCTTGCCGCAGCTAGTGAATTGGAGCGGCAGGGGCGCGGTTCGCTGGTCGTCATCGGCTCTGTGGCCGGAGATCGCGGCCGCCGCGCTAATTTCGTATATGGAGCGGCCAAAGCGGGCTTGGCCGCTCTCGTCGAGGGTATCGCTCACCGGTTCGCAAATAAGGGTCCTCGTGCGGTCATCGTCAAGCCAGGTCCAACGATAACGCCAATGACGGAGAGCTTTGATCGCAAAGGTCTGCTGTGGGCAACTGCGCCTCAGGTCGCAGCCGTAGTTCGAGCTGCGGCAGATCGCGGCGGCCCGGTCGTCTACGCCCCATGGTTCTGGCGCTACATCATGCTGATCATCCGAAACCTGCCGAGCGCCATCTTCAACCGGATGGACATCTGATGCGGAAGATCATCATCACCGGAGCCGCGGGTCTTGTCGGCCAGAACGTCATTGCCCGGCTGAAGAGCATGCCCGACCTCAAGATCGTCGGTATCGACAAGCATGCGAGCAATACGGCGCTATTGCGCAAGCTTCATCCCGAGATCGAAGTCATCGAGGCGGATCTCGCTACAGACGGCGCATGGATGGAGGCCTTTGCTGGCGCCGACTGCGTGCTGTTGAACCAGGCTCAGATCGGCGGCCTGGACGAAAAGGAATTCAGAGACAACAACGTCGTGGCGACCGAAAAGATCGTGGCGGCGATGCGCAGGCATGCCACTCCCTATTTCGTCCACATCTCCTCGTCCGTGGTCAATTCCAAGGCGGATGATTTTTATACCCGCTCCAAGACCACCCAGGAACGGTTCATCGATACCGTGACCGACATTCCGCATGTCGTTCTGCGCCCGACCTTGATGTTCGGCTGGTTCGACCGCAAGCATCTGGGCTGGCTGCGCCGCTTCATGGACCGCGTGCCGGTCTTCCCCATCCCCGGCAACGGCGAGTTCATTCGCCAGCCCCTCTATGTCGGCGACTTCGCCAATATCATCATCTCGTCCCTCACCAACCGGGCGACGGGCACCTACGACATTTCCGGCCTGGAGCAGGTCCACTATGGCGACCTGATCGGAATGATCCATCAGACCGTGAAGCCAAGGGCCCGGATCGTCCACATCCCCTATCATCTGTTCTGGGTACTGCTGTTCGTCTACGGCAAGTTCAGCAGCAAGCCGCCTTTCACCACCAGCCAGCTCGAAGCGCTGGTCATTCCGGAAACCTTTGCGGTGATCGACTGGCCGTCAACCTTCGGGGTGACTGCCACGCCGCTGCGCAACGCGATTGCTGAAACCTATCTCGATCCGCGTTACAGCAGCATCGTACTGGATTTTTAGGAGACGGAGATGAGCCGTATCGTGGTCATCGGCGCGGGCGCCATGGGCCTGGCAGCCGCGCATCGGGCCGTGCAGCTCGGGCATGAGGTCGATCTGGTCGAGGCGGATTCGGTTGCGGGCGGCATGGCTGCACATTTCGATTTCGGCGGCCTATCAATTGAGCGCTTCTATCACTTCGTCTGCAAGTCGGATGAGCCCACCTTCGCGCTGATGCGTGAACTCGGCATCGGCGACAAAATGCGCTGGCGAACGACATCGATGGGCTACTTCATGAAAGGGCACATCCACCCGTGGGGTGACCCGATTTCCCTCCTTCGCTTCCCGCACCTGAGCCTGATTGCCAAAATCCGGACCGGCCTCCAGATGTTCGTGACGACGAAGACCAGCAACTTCGCCTCGATCGAGCACAAGACCGCGCGGCAATGGCTGGAGGGCGGTTCCGGCAAGGAAGTCTACAACACGCTCTGGAAGCGCTTGATGGACCTGAAATTCTATGAGCTTGCCGACGACATCTCCGCCTCCTGGATCGCCACCCGCGTGCGGCGTATCGGCAATTCGCGCCGTTCGATCTTCCAGGAAGAACTGGGCTATATCGAAGGCGGCAGCCAGACGCTCGTCGATGCGCTGGTTTCAGCGTACACAGACAAGGGCGGCAGGCTGCACATGTCGACACCGGCCGAAAAAGTGGAAACCCAGAATGGAAAGGTCACAGGTGTTACTGCCGGACGTCGCTTCTTCCCCGCCGACGCCGTTATTTCTACCGTTCCAACGCCGCTGATCTCGACGCTCGTGCCCGGCCTGCCCGCTCATACGAAGGCCAAATACGATGCGATCCGCAACATCGGCGTCGTTTGCCTGCTGTTCAAGCTGAAGAAATCGGTGAGCCGGAACTTCTGGGTCAATATCGTCGATGAAAGCATCGAGATCCCGGGGTTAATCGAATTCTCCAACTTGCGCCCGATCAACGACACGATTGTCTACGTGCCCTACTATATGCCGGTAACGCAGCCGAAGTGGCAGTGGAGTGACCAGCAATTTATTGACGAGGCTTTCGGCTATATTCGAAAGGTCAATCCGAACATCACGCAAACCGATCTAGTCAACGCCAAGGTCGGGCGGCTGAAACATGCACAGCCGGTGTGCGAGCCTAATTTCAAGGACAAGCTGCCGCCAATCCAGACACCGATTGCAGGGCTGCAGATCGCCGATACTTGCTATTACTATCCGGAAGATCGGGGAATCGCCGAAAGCGTTCGCTACGGGCGTGACATGGCGGAGGCTGTGTGATGAGCCTTATACGGATCGAGCCTCGCCTGTCTCCTTTTCTCCGGTTTGTCGTGTCGGGAGGCATTGCCGCCCTGGTCAACATCCTTGCACGGCTCGGGCTTTCTCAGATTACATCCTATAGTGTAGCAATTGTTATTGCCTACCTCACCGGAATGACGGTTGCCTATCTTCTCATGAAGACTTTCGTTTTTGAGAATTCGGGCAAGTCGATTGCCAATGAATATCTCCGCTTCGGTCTTGTGAACTTGGTCGCCCTTGTGCAAGTCTGGCTGGTCAGCATGGTGCTTAAGCGCTGGCTATTTCCCGCCACCGACTTCAACTGGCATAGCGAGACTATCGCCCACATCATCGGCGTAGCCAGTCCGGTAATCACGAGCTATGCAGCACATAAATCCTTTACTTTTTCAAGCCGAGAGAAATGAAATGCAGAGCCGTATTTCCTTGAGGTCGGTTTGCCTCATCTTCATATCTCTCATCGGCATCGCACTATCCTTGAGGTCGATTTACACTATTCACGAGTACTACATTGTACCCTTGTATTGGGACCAATGGAGTTTCATTCTTGATGTAATGAATGACAGCTCAAAGACACTTTCACTTTCCTATCTATTCAGAGCACACAACGAGCATATAATCGCCAGTACTAAAGTCCTGTTCTTACTGGATTATTTATTTTTCCGCCTGACGAACGGGCCACTCGTCGCAGCCATTGCGCTGTGCGCGATGATTTTGTCGATTTCTCTGGCCGGTTTGACATATCTACACCGGAGGAAAGACCTGGAATTTATAGCTTTCACATGTGTACTAACCGCTTCGACGCTTTCCCTGATTCAATGGGAAAACCTGCTCTGGGGTTTTCAGCCGCAGTTTTACCTCGTGCTCATCGGCGCAGTAGTCAGCATGTCCGCCGCAGTAAAACTGTCGGAAACGACGGAATTTCGCGGGCAGGTTTTCTGGTTTATCACACTTTTGATTGCAGCAGCTTTTTGCATCTTCTCTATGGGAAACGGCATCGCCATCCCGATTTCCATCGTCATCTACTTCCTTCTGGTGCGGTATAATCTTCGCGCGTCCATTCTGTTCGCGATCATCGGCGCTGCATTGATGATCCCGGGCTTCCTAGCAGGCATGGGCGCCCCCAAGGTCGGCGACCTCAGCTTGAAGACGCCAATGAATATAATTGCTTACGTCTTCGCGATGATCGGCAATCCGATAGCCAGCGTTAGCGAGAACGCGGTTGTCCTCGGCGTACTCGTCTGCGCAGCACTAGGTATAGTCTTCGTTCGTGCGGCACTAATTCCCTGGTTACGCAGAAAGCAGATTGATAAGGTGTCTGCTGCCTTGTTCGCTCTTTGCAGCTTTCTTATTGCCACCGCGATGGCTGCCGCCTACGGGAGAACATCCCTAGGGCTCGGAAGCGCATCTTCTTCTCGATACAGCACGCCGATGCTGTTCCTTTTGATGACGATATTCGCTATCCTCCTGCGGCAGCGCATGATCGCGTTACCAGAGACCGACGCAAACCGATCCAGCAAAATTGTTGTCATTCTCTTCGCCATGCTTGCTACGGTCACCTTCACGACGTTCAGACCTGATGTTGAGCAGACATATACAGCATTGGGGATGCCTATCGAGAGGGCTGCATATTCTGTCGTTTCGGGCGTAGATGATGAAGCTCAACTCGCGCATCTTTTCCCTGACGTGCGGGTGCTTCGACCAGCTCTGGAATTCTTACGCCGTAATCAACTGAACATTTTTTCGCCGGAAAGTGGCCTGTCGAGACCGTCGGCAGAAGACGTCCAGGCGGCGTCGAATACGTCACAGATGGAAACCTGCAAACGGGCGTCAGTGGATTCCACGTCCCGGCTGGCCGAGAACCAATGGAAAGTTTCCGGTTGGGCAACGGACGACAAGGGCGCAACACCAAGATGGATCATCGCCACGGATCAAACCGGTCGGCTGCTGGGATTTACGAAACCGCTAGAACCCCGCCCGGATGTGGCGGCGGCGGTCGCGGCGGAGCCGCATTTTAGAGGTTTTGCGTTGTCGATGGCATCCAACGGACCGCCGGATGAGCCGATAAAGCTGAGCATTATATCGAGATCCGGGCTGCCATGCTTCGTGATCGCTCCTCGCCTGCCGTATGGGCCATATGTCACCAATCCCTTGACACTCAGAGTGCTGCCTGGCGAAATCGCCATGGAAGGGGAAGTCGCGAAACCGGGTGTCCCGAACGCGATCCAGGCCCCGCCTCCCTATGCCAACGCGACAGTGATGGGAACGTGGGCCTCATCTGACGACAATACTGGAAGCGTCCGCTATTCCCTTAGGGATATCTCTTGTAAGGATGTCTTTTTGCCCGTCTTGAACGGCCCAAACGCTCAGGGCGTGCGACTTCAAGTTGACTATGGCGAAGGCCTAAGCGACTCCATTGAGCTACTGCCATTTCCCCGGCATCAATGGAATTTCTTTAAGCTATCAGTTGACAAGGGATGCCACAACGGATCCGCGAGCTTGGACGTGGAAATTGTCGACAACGGCCACTCCTGGGGAGCTTGGGCTGCTATGGCGTTGCCAGGGCAAGCGCAATAGGGAAGTCTGTTACCTGCAAAAGAACGCGAGTTCAGTTTCTATGGCATTGTAACAGCAGTCAATCTACGAGGACAGACTGCTGATATTTGCCTAGCTAAGTTACGATCAGCGATTGATGATAATGCATGAGGATCTCATCGATCGGTCCCCGCATTCGCATCTTGCCGTGTTCCATCCATATCCCTTCCGTGCACCACGCGCGCAGAAGATCGTCAGAATGTGATGCCAAGACCAACACGCCCGCCTCGCCTATGAAACTTCGCATCCGTTCCTGCGCTTGGGCTAAAAAGGCCGCATCACCGGCTCCAATCCCCTCATCGATCAGGAGCACCTCCGGCCTCAGTGAAGTGGAAACCGCGAAAGCCAGCCTGGTGGACATGCCTGCACTGTAGGTTCGAAGCGGCATGTCGAGAAATTCGCCGAGCCCCGTCGCCTTTCCGATGTCCTCTGACCGCGCTTCGATGTTTCGGCGACTGAAACCGAGATACATGCCTCTGAGAACGATGTTTTCCCAGCCGGTTGCTTCCGGGTCCATTCCAAAGCCGATATCGAAAAGCGAAGCCACCTCGCCTTCTATCGAAACAGTACCGCCCGTCGGCTCGTAGATCCCTGCCATCACCCGTAAAATCGTGGACTTCCCGGCACCATTGTGGCCGATCAACCCGATGCGGGAGCCGTGCTCAACATCCAGGGTCAGACTCTCTATCGCACGAATGACGGTCCCTGTCGTACCGGCCCGGGGGCGGATCTGCCCCCCCGTCGCCGTGGAAAGGATATTGTTCTTAAGAGACCGACCGGCTGGTTCATAAATCGGAATATCGACGGTAACGTCGGTAAGAGAAATTCTCGCCAAGCACTTAACTCCAATACACGATGCGCGCCCGGTAGCGAGCGAAAAAGGCTGTCGCGAACGCTCCCAAGGCGACCGTCAAGCCAATGCAGACCATCCAGTTTTCGAGCGTGCCGGTCCGGCCGAGTAGCGGATCGCGAATAATTTCGATCAGGTGATAGAAAGGGTTCGCCGTCAGAAGGAATGACCGATGCGACATAGAGTCCGTGCTCCAGATGATCGGTGTCATAAAGAAGACTATCTGCATCACGCTGGCTACGATCATGGGTACGTCGCGAAAACGGGCGCAGAGCGGCCCCAGAATGAGAGAAACGAAGAAGCCGTTCAGAACGACAATCATCATGGCAGGAACGAACAGAAGGACAACCCAGCCTGGATTTATCGCAAAGACGAGAACCACAACTATATATATCAGGAAGTTATGTCCGAACGAGATCAGTTGTCCCCAGACGAACTGAAATACGAAGACACTGACAGGCAACCTTATTTGGCGAAGCGCGGTTCCCGCCGAGATGAATACCCGGCACGCGCCAATGACGGTACCGTTTATCAATCCCCACACGATTAATCCGATGGCGAGCTTAGGAAGGTAGACCGCAACATCGATGTTCAATATTTCCGAGTAAAGGACGCCCAGTCCAAGCACCATTACGCCCATCGACAAAGTCAACCAGAACGGTCCGATAATCGATCGGTTGTACTGGCTCTTCACGTCTCGCCAACCCAGATAAAGCCATAACTCGCGCCGTTTGATGCTCTGCGCCATATCGGCCAGAGCCATCGCCACGTTGTCTCTTGCGGATGCCATATACGATCCAGTTTCCAAACTTCTATCGAAGGCATTTCGTGGTCTAAAGACCGCGAAATGCTCTGCCGCCATGATTTACGACATTACGAGGCAATCACCGTGCGCACGTGCCGCAATGCTCCGGGGCTGCATTAATACCAAAGTACCTTAGGAAGCAAGCGTGGGATCCGATTGGTTCCGCGGTGGCCATGCAAGGGAGAAATCCGTGCGATCCAATGTTAGATTCGGATTGTAGGCAGGATCCGAGGCCAGTTTCTCTGCCCACACGTCAATCATATACATGACTTCGCGCCGAAAGCGCTCCGTCTTCTCGGGCGTATCCTCTTGGCCGCGACTTGCGGATTCATGGTGATAAAGTTCGGCGAATGGCGTCCAAACGTTGCGCCATCCCGACTCGCGCACTTTCAAACAGAAATCCACGTCGTTGAAGGCAACCTTCAGATTGTTTTCGTCCAGTCCGCCGACAGCTTCATAAGTGCTCTTGCGGATGACGAGGCATGCCGCTGTTACTGCGCTGAACGTCTGGACGAGTTCTGCCCTAGAAAAATATCCGTGCGCCCCTTTCGGAAGGAAGAGATGGGCGTGATTGGCCACGCCGCCGATCCCGAGGAGCACACCTCCGTGTTGCAGACGATCATCGGGATACCAAAGGCGCGCGCCGACGGCTCCGACGCCGGCTTGCACGGCATGACTCATCATTTCACTGAGCCAATTCCGTGAAATGACCTCGATGTCATTATTGATCAAACCGACAAAATCGCCCCGGGCCTTGCTAACTGCACCATTGTTGATGGCCGAATAATTGAACGGCTGTTCATCCCTCATCACGGAGACGCGGCTATCGGCCTCTATCTGCCTGAAATATTCAAGCGTCGCCGGATCATCCGAATTGTTGTCGATGATCAGGATCTCGTATTTCGGATAATCCGTCTTTTGAAGGATCGATTCGACGCACTTCCGAAGGAGTTGCAGCCCGTTTCGGGTAGGGATGATCAGGCTGACCAGCGGCGGGTCTTGGGGAAGGTCGTAAAACACGCGATACATGCCGGTCGGAAGAATCTCCACTCGTCCGCTGATACCCTTTCGCGCAAGATGGTCGTTCAAAGCCTTTTGTCCCGCAAGGGCTGCATAGCTCTTATTTCCGCCGCTTTGTGCGGTGCTGCTGGAATGGCTGCGCCAATGATAAAGGACGCGCGGTATATGGGCGACCTGCTCCTCGGACAACTGATCGGTGAAGCGCAGTACCAAATCGTGGTCCTGCGCCCCCTCATAGCCCTTGCGGAAGCCGCCAATCGACCGCACTCGGTCAAGCTTATAGACCCCAAGATGGGAGATCATGTTCTGGGATCGTAGCAGATCCGGATTCCAGTCAGACTTGAAATAGGGATCGAAGCGCTTGCCGTTCGAGATCTTGTCCTCATCGGAATAGATCAGCTCAACCTGCGGCTTTTCGTTGATGGTCCGCGCGACATAAAAGAGCGCGTCCTCGCTCAGTAGGTCATCCTGATCCAGCAGCGCCATCCAGTCGCCGGTCGCAAGTTCGATCGCCGAGTTGGAGGCCTCGGAAATGTGGCCGTTTACCGGCCGATGGAAAACCTTTATCCGGGAATCGATGGCAGCATATCGTTCCAGCACCGGGCGCACCGCGGCGGATGTTGAACGGTCATCCGCGATGCAAAGCTCCCAGTGCGGATAGAGTTGGTTGCGAACGGAATCAATTGCCTCCGAGAGCCAATTCGGCTCGGCATTGTAGACGGGCATCACGATCGAGATCAAAGGCTGGGTTGCAAATCCGGCGATGGCGCTTTTGACCTTGGCGCGCGCCGCATCGTCTAACGTCGCATATGTCCGCAGCCATTTTTCGTAGTCGTTCTCCGAGCTGCTATTTATCTGCGCGTTGGAATTACGCCACGCCGATCGCGCTCCGCTAAACCCTTCGTGTGCCATGATCGACCAAGCTTTCCGGGCAAGGTTTAGATAACCGCCCTGGCGCTTCGCCATTAGCGGCAAAGCGCGCACCACATGCTGAGCGCGCTTGCCCTGATGCCCTGCCCAACGACAAGGGGCAGTCATGCGCCAACTCTTTGAGGCAAGCAATTGGTCGATAGTGCTCTGCGCCTGATCAGCGGCGGCAAGAGCAACGAGATGTTTTTGCGTTAGATCGGAAACGGTGACAGCATGTGTTTTTCTCAGCTCGTGGACCTCGTTCTGTATCGCCGCCAGCTGACGATCTTGCGCCTGCCGTAGCTCATGAGCGTGCCGAAAGTACTCCATACGCATCAAAATAAGGCTTGCGTAGGCGCGCAGCTCCTCATCTGTCGGCGCCTGAGCCCGCCGCTCAAGGAGCATGGCCCATGGGCACAGAAAGCTCGCATCAAAATCGGATCGCGGACCAAATCCATGTTCCCGAAAAAGGCGTAGCCAATGGATGGGGGGCCGCACATTCAAATGTGTGGGTTCGTCGATGTCATCCGGACTTGAGGAGAACAGGATAAGTGGACCAGCAGCACAGAGATTTGAGATTGCTTGACGTCCGTCACCCTCAGGCAGGTGTTCCAAGACTTCGATGCATGTCACTAGATCAAAGGAACCCTCAATCGGATCGGCGATTGAGCCCAACTCGCAGAAGGGCCGCAGCGCATCTGGTATCTCGCTGATCGCGTACTCGGAATAATCTCGCCCGAACGCCTCAACATGGCGTTTTCTTAGCTCTTCTACCAAGAAACCCATGGCGCAACCTGCGTCAAAAACGGTTCTTGGGCGGATGTCTTGTGCCACCCGTTCAGCGACAATCCCAAAAAAGCGCGACCAGTGTGGCTCGCTCCGGTTATAAGGAAGTCCGCCACAATGGCATCGGTAATAATTTTCATCATAATCCGATTGCGACGGGTTTCTTTGCACTTGGAACATCCTTTGCACGAGCGGCACAAGCGCTGCTATCACCTTTCGCCCGGCCTTTTCAAGCAAGGTCTTTCGGAAACCCGAGGCATAGCAAGCGGTTCAACCGATAAGCAATCGTGGTGGCGCGTCAGAAAGGTCCACTCTTACATCGAAACATCGATTGTTAAAGAAATTCCAAGCTGTTGAATCAGCAAGCTCTTGAGGGCTTTGATCGTTATTTTCGTGGCAAAATGCCTGCTCAATATGACACGTCGCGTCGCACTGCGTTCGTCTTGCAGCCGTTTCAGGCAATAGCGAAGATATCGGAATGATCATATATCCGACTAAGGGCAGGTACTGCCTTGTAGTAAGTACGGAAGCGATCGGCTTCATGCTTAAAGCGCTGGGGCAACTTCTCGTGATTCTTCGGCGACGGCTGCTGGAACATTGACAGTTTTCCTCACCGCGAGCGCGACGTTACACCTTCCTCGTATCGCGAAATTCGATCATGCGCATATCTGACTCTGTTCTTTGTTGCACTCCCATGCAGAATCCGTCCTTTCCCGAATCCATTTGGTGAAAGGAGGTAAACTCTGGGGCCAATCGATGGCTGTCATCATGTGGTTCGGCTGGGGATACCTAACCCTGAGACGCAAAAATCGTGAAGATTCTTATCCTCGCTGAAGCACTTGCACACCACCCTAAGGAAGGCAATATCGCTTCCAAGGCTGGGAATTGGCGATATCCTGCAACAACAGCACGAATAAAGCAAAGCTAGCGAAGGGCATCGCTTTAAGGATTCTTAGTTTTTCCTGGATGGCATAGCCCACGATGGGTTAGTACGATCCAAGGTATTTGAAGAGCAGACTCGATGAACGACACCCACCAGGCAAACTTCACCATCCTCGCCCACGTCTATTATCCCGATATTTGGGAGGAGATGGTCCAGGACCTCGATGCGATCATCCGACAGACTTTTGACCTGGTGATCACCCGACCGGTCGGTTCCCGTCCGGTGGCGCGCCCCGAGAGTTCGCATCTTCGCTTCGCGACCGAACTGGAAGTCGACAATCGAGGCCGCGATATTTTGCCGTTCCTGATGGCGCTAAGACAACAGCCCCTGCCGTCTTTCGACATCGGCCTGAAACTGCATACCAAGCGCTCGCCGCATCGTGACGATGGGGATGGCTGGCGGCGTTTTCTGCTTGGCTCGTTGTTGAAGACGGAGGAAGGCGGAGAGTTGTCAGGGCACAAGCTACTTGCGACTGAATCTCGCATCGGGCTGATTGCGCCACGGGCCCACCTGCTGCCGCTTGGCGGGCGCACCTCGATCAATGAAACCATCATGCTGGGGACCCTGCAGAGAATGGAAGCGAGTCTTGATCTATCGGCACTCGAAGGTCACCGCTTTCCCGCCGGATCGATGTTCTGGTTTCGGCGCGCGGCCTTGAGGAAGGTGATCGAAATCGATTTTGCCGATCAATTCGCTCGTGAGAGTGGACAGCTTGACGGGACAGCTGCCCATGCCTTCGAACGCCTATTTGCGTTCATCGCAGAGCGAGAAGGTTTCATCGCGGCTGGCATGGAAAATGTGGAGCCAATTCTTCACCGTCGCGGCACGCCTTCATCGCGAGCGGAGCTAATCGAACTCATCAACGACAGTCTGGCACGTGACAATCCGTTCGCGCTGCCGCTCGCGGACTTCTGGCGCCGCCACCCTGCCCTTCTGAAATGCGCGCACGCGATATATGCGAGAATGCCGAAAGCCACCGTGCGGCTATTACATCGCAGCATCGGACGGTGACGATGAGCTTCTCCAAAGCGCGAGTTCGGATCGCGTTCATCATTACGGAAGACTGGTTCTTTGTTTCGCATTTTCTGCCGATGTTGCGCGCCGCCAAGGAGCTCGGCCTGGACGTGGTCGTCATTACTCGCGTCGGCAAACACGCGCATATCATCGAGGGGCTTGGCGCTCGCGTCATACCGCTTGACATTGAGAGAGGACACCTCGGTTTCCTGTCGATCGGTTCGTCGATCGGCCAGATCGCGCAGACGCTCCGGCGTGAGAGGATCGACCTGATCCATTGCATTGCGCTCCGCTGCGTAGTCACCGGCGGCCTTGCCGCCACTTTGGCTGGCGTGAAGGGCCGGATCCTAGCTGTCACCGGAGGGGGGCTTCTCGCCGCGGATCGAAGTGCCAAGGCAGCTTTTGCGCGCTTTGCTCTGCGCAATCTGTTCCGTGCCATCCGCGGTCGCGGCAAGAATCACTTTCTGTTCGAGAATACTACCGATCCAGATACGTTTGGGCTCGACGTCGGAGATGCCGGCGTAACCGTGCTCGGCGGAGCCGGCGTTGATCCCGACCACTACCAGCCCCTTCCCCAGCCATCCGGCGATGGCCTCAAGCTCGCGATGGTGGGTCGCATGGTATGGTCGAAGGGCGCCGATCTGGCTGTGAAGGCGGTATCGATGGCGCGTGAGCGGGGGCACGAGGTTAGCCTATCGCTTTTCGGTCTCCCCGACCCCTCCAACCCGCGATCGCTGTCTGTCGAGACGCTGCGCGCGTGGTCGGAGCTTTCGGGAGTCAAATGGCATGGATCGACGAACGACGTGCGCGAGGTATGGGCGCAGCACGATCTTTGCTGTATGCCCACGCGCGGTGGAGAAGGCTTGCCCCGCTCCATTCTGGAGGCCGCGGCTTGCGGCCGAGCCATTCTGACGACCAACGTGCCGGGCTGCCGCGACTTCGTGCGCGGCGGCAAGGAAGGATGGCTCGTTCCGGTGGACGACGCCGAAGCGCTGGCAGCGCAAATTTGCGCCCTTGCGATCGACAAGTCCAGCATTGTCTCGGCCGGTGCCAAAGCCCGAGAGCGCGTCGTTCAGGGCTTCACCGAAGCGCATGTCGTGAAGCAGGTGCAGGACGTCTACCGCAACATCTGCAACGCGATCGGCCGGCCGCTCTGATCACCGGCCGCCCATCTCCAATGGGCAGGCGGTTGTGTTTCAGAATTCCAAGTCGTGCTTGGTCTTTGCGAGCTTCGTCAGGTACTGACCGTAAGCGCTCTTGCCCAGTTTGGTGGCAAGCTTCTGCAACTGATCTTCGTCGATATGACCCAGACGGTAGGCGACCTCTTCCGGACAGGCGATTTTGAAGCCTTGGCGCTTTTCCAGCGTTCCCACAAAGTCGGCAGCCTCGAGCAGGCTGTCCGGTGTCCCGGTATCAAGCCAGGCATAACCGCGCCCCATCAATTCGACCGTTAGCTGTCCGAGCTCAAGGTAGACGCGGTTGACGTCGGTAATCTCCAATTCGCCGCGCGGCGACGGCTTCAGGTTGGCAGCGATGTCAACGACCTGGTGATCGTAGAAATAAAGGCCAGTGACCGCCCAATTGCTTTTCGGCTTGGCAGGCTTTTCCTCGATTGACAGCGCCTTCATGCTGTCGTCGAACTCGACGACGCCGTAACGCTCCGGATCGCTAACGTGATAAGCGAAGACGCGCGCGCCTTCGACGGTGGAAGCGCCGGAACGCAAAATCTGCGGCAAGCCGTGACCGTAATAGATGTTGTCCCCGAGAATCAGCGCCGACGGGCTCGATCCGACGAAATCTGCGCCGATGATGAAGGCCTGCGCTAGACCGTCCGGGCTCGGTTGCACCGCGTATTCGATCGAAATTCCCCACTTGCTTCCGTCGCCCAGCAGTTGTTTGAAGGCCTCGTTATCGTGGGGCGTGGTGATGATCAAGATTTCCTTGATCCCCGCCAGCATCAGCGTGGTCAGTGGATAATAGATCATCGGTTTGTCGTAGACCGGCATGAGCTGCTTTGACACGGCCTGGGTGATTGGGTAGAGCCGCGTGCCGGAACCACCAGCGAGAATAATACCCCTCATTCTTTTTCCTTCCGTGTGTCGGGAGCTCGTAAGCGCCAATTCCTAAAGCAGGCGGTCCAGTACGACCTTTGTGGATTCCTTCCAGTCTGGCAGAACGATTCCATAGGTCTGTTTCAACTTGTCGTTCGAAAGCCGCGAGTTCGCAGGGCGCTTCGCCGGTGTCGGATAATCGGCCGTCGTGATACGACCGACGGAGACAACCTTACCGTTCTTGGTCTTGAGACCAGCGAAGATCGCCTCGGCAAAGTCCGCCCAGGTGGCCTCGCCGCTGCCCGTCAGGTGGAATATCCCGCGCAGATTCTCGTCGTTGTCGGCAGAAAGGCGCTTTGCGATGGCAATCACCGCGTCGGCGATGTCAAGCGCGCTGGTCGGCGAGCCGCGCTGGTCAGCCACCACGTTGAGCGCATCACGAGTCTCTGCCAAGCGCAGCATTGTTTTCACGAAGTTGGCGCCAAAAGGCGAATAGACCCAAGCGGTTCGCAAGATAACATGGTTGGGATTGGCAGCGGCAATGCCTTGCTCGCCGGCCAGTTTTGAGCGGCCATAGGCCGACACCGGCCCAGTCGCATCCGTCTCGACATAGAGACCCTGTTTATCGCCGGAAAATACATAATCGGTCGACAGGTGCATGATCGGAATCCCGAGCCCCTTAGCCACTTCCGCTATCGCCGTTGGTCCTTCCGCATTGACGACAAAGGCCAGCTCCTCTTCGCTTTCGGCCTTGTCGACGGCCGTATAGGCGGCAGCGGAGACGATCACATCCGGCTTGATCTGCGAAAAGACTGCGCGGATCGACGCCCGGTCGACGAGATCGAGTTCCGGACGGCCTACGGCGACGATCTCGACACCGGCAACCGAACCGCGCTCCAGAAGGGCCGAGACGACCTGGCCCTGTTTTCCCGTCACGGCAATGCGCATGGCTCAGCCCCTGTTCAAAACACCAAGACGCTCACCGGAATAGACGCCCTGCCGCAGCGGCTGCCACCACCACTCGTTCTCGAGGTACCAGCGAACAGTCCGCTCGATGCCGCTGTCGAAATCTTCCTGTGCCTTCCAGCCCAGTTCCGTTTCCAGCTTCGTGGCATCAATGGCGTAACGCGCATCATGGCCCGGCCGGTCGGTGACAAAGGTGATCAGATCGGCATGCGGCCTTGCCTGTGGGCGCAATTCATCCATCAGCGCGCAGATTCGGCGCACAACGTCGATATTGCGGCGCTCGTTACGGCCGCCGACATTGTACTTTTCACCGGGACGGCCGCGCGACGCAATCAGGTCGAGCGCGCGGGCATGATCCTCGACGTAGAGCCAGTCGCGAATGTTGACACCCTGGCCGTAGACCGGCAGCGGCTTTCCGTCCATGGCGTTAAGGATAATCAGCGGGATCAGTTTTTCCGGAAAATGGTAAGGTCCGTAATTGTTGGAGCAATTCGACACAACCACAGGCATACCGTAAGTGCGATGCCATGCAATCGCCAGGTGGTCGCTCGCCGCCTTTGAAGCCGAATAAGGCGATGACGGATCGTATGCCGTGACCTCCTCGAACAGGCCCTGCTCGCCGAGCGATCCGTACACCTCGTCGGTCGATACATGCAGAAAGCGGAACGTCTCCCTGCGACCAGCGGGCAGCTCGTTCCAGTAATATCGCGCCGCCTCCAGCAGGCTGAATGTGCCCATAACATTGGTCTGGACGAAGTCGCCGGCACCACTGATCGAGCGATCAACATGGCTTTCAGCGGCGAGATGCATGATTCGGTCGGGCTGGAACCCGTTCATCGCCTCCGACATTTTCGGAAGATCGCAAATGTCGGCCTTCAGGAAGTGATAGTTCGAAGCGCCTTCGATTTCATTGAGTGAAGCAAGATTCCCGGCATAGGTAAGCTTATCCACGTTAAGCACTTCCGCGCCAACATTCTTCACGAGATACCTGACGAGGGCCGAACCAATAAAGCCCGCTCCGCCGGTTACGAGAATACGCATGGGTTATCTCCGCTCGTCGTCCGTTCTGGTAACGGTCAATATTTGAAAGACGGCGGTAGATCCGCCAGTCTTGGTTGTATCTTATCCTTGTCCGAAAGGACCGTATTATCGAGCGGCACGGGCCATTCGATACCGATCTCGGGATCGTTCCACAAGAGACCGCGGTCACTGACAGCGCTGTAAGGAGCCGTCACTTTGTAGGAAATAACGCAGTCCGGAACAAGCGTCGCAAAACCGTGCGCAAAGCCTACCGGGATCCACAGTTGTTCGCCGTTCTCTTTCGAAAGCTCGCAACCATACCATTGGCCATAGGTCGGCGATCCCAGACGGATGTCGACAGCGACGTCGAAAATACGGCCGGCGAGGCAGCGCACCAACTTTCCTTGAGCGAACGGATCAAGCTGGAAATGCAGGCCACGTATCGTGCCGACGGTCGCAGAAAGAGATTCGTTCTCCTGTACGAACGTCACGTCCGCGACATTCTCGCGGAACCAGCTATCCTTGAACACTTCCGAAAAATATCCGCGATGATCGCCCAGCCTTGTTGGAATGATCTTGGCCAAACCGGCCAGCGGCAAAATCTCGACTTTCATCACGCACCTGTCGCTTTCTTGGATCCTTTCTAGTTTGCCCGCCTCAGTTTGCAAGAGGCATCTTTTGAACGCCCAAAGATGTCCGAGAAAAAAAGACACTCGGTAAATCCAGCGCGTCGGGCTGGCAGCGCTTACCATAGAAATCTTGGCGTAAGTGGCAACGTCGGTCTCGGCCGGAATAATGTCGGCGTCGATTTCGCCAACCAAAGCCCTGTTCGGCATAGGCGTCTTCGCCGTGCCAGTTGATAGGGCCTTCGATAATGTGGGTAGTCCAGTACAAGCGAATTCGCATAGAGGCAAACGCCAGAACCATCCCACTTCGACCGGAAGACGTAAAGCGCGCCATTGAAGGGATCGAAACCGCCATCCCGCACCAGCCCCATCAACGACGCAGCTCCCTTGCGGAAGTCGACCGGCTGGCACGACACATAAACCACGACACCGGAGGCGATCATGCCTTGCGAGCCACCCGTAGAACCTTCACCAGATGATCAGCGTCGAACCGCCGCCGACGCGCACCACCATATCGGCAATGACAATATCGACCGAGCCGCTGCTTACCGTTTCAACGCGCGCGAACTTGATCGGCTTGCCCGTTCCTTCCGTCAGGGGCGCAACAACGCCCGATGCCAGTGCCTTGCGACGCCACCCATAAAGCTGCGACGGATCCAGGCTTTCAGCCCGGGCAACCGCCGAGACGTTCGCCCCAGGCTGCAGCGCCATGGCGACGATCCGCGCCTTTTCGTCATCCGACCAGTCACGCGGCTTGCGTCGTCTTCGCACCGGCTCCGCGGTCAAAACCTCAAAGGTTCGAGGCTGATTCACACTATCGCTCATAGAATTCTCCACATGACTCATGCAGAAAATCGCCGATCAACAGTCCGAAAGATACGTGGGGTCGCCTACGCGCTTACGCTTGGTGTTCTCGTCTTCAAGCGTCTTCAGCCGCTTGGCTTCGGATACCTCCATGCCGCCGAACTTGGCCTTCCATTTATAGATGCTGGCATCGCTGACGCCGTGCTTGCGGCAAAGTTCCGAGACCGGCGTGCCAGCCTCGTGCTCCTTCAGAATGCCGATAATCTGTTCGTCCGTGAAACGTGTGCGCTTCATTCTCTCTGGTCCTTTCGATTGACGTGCCCCCGTCAAATTAGGCCATTCAGACCTGGAATTTTCCACTTATGATCCCTGCGGGGAAGAAGAGGGAGAATTCCATGAAAGCATCGAAGTTCGGAAGCGCAAATCGCGTTCGTGCTGAAGCAGGCAGCGGACGGCACGCCGATCGGTGAGGTCTGCCGCAAGGCCGGGATTTCGGACGCGACCTTCTATAATTGGCGCAAGAGGTGCGCCGGCCTGATGCCGTCGGAGATGAAGCGGCTGCGCCAGCTCGAAGAGGAGAACGCCAAGCTCAAGCGGATTGTCGCGGACCTGTCGTTGGACAAGGCCATGCTCCAGGACGTGTTGGCAAAAAAGCTCTGAGGCCTGCCCGCAAACGTAAGCTTGTCGACACGATCAAGGCAGACTGGAAGGTCTCGATCCGGCGCGCATGTTCGGTGCTGAAGATCGATCGGTCGCTGTACGTCTACAAGTCCAGGCGCGGCGAGCAGGCCGAATTGAAGCTGAGGATCAAGGACATCTGCCAGACACGGGTACGCTATGGCTACCGTCGTGTGCACGTGCTGCTCAAGCGTGACGGCTGGCCGGTTAACCCGAAGCGAATCTATCGTCTTTACAAGGAGATGGACCTCCAGCTCCGCAATAAGGTACCCAAGCGTCGGGTCAAGGCGAAGCTGCGGGCCCATCGCACGGAAGCGACCCATTCCAACCATGTCTGGGCCATGGACTTCGTGCACGACCAGTTGGCGACGGGCCGCAAGATCAGGGTGCTGACAGTCGTCGATACCTTCTCGCGCTTCTCGCCAGCAGTTGATGCACGCTTCAGTTACCGCGGCGAGGATGTGGTCCAGACCCTGGAACGGGTGTGCCGGCAGCTCGGTTACCCGGCCGCCATTCGCGTCGACAATGGCAGCGAATTCATCTCTCGAGACCTCGACTTGTGGGCCTACCACAAGGGCGTCGTCCTCGACTTCTCCCGGCCTGGCAAGCCGACGGACAACAGCTACATCGAGAGCTTCATGTATAGACGGCCCCGCGGGCGCAAGAGGCTTTGTGCAAATTTTAGGTCATCGTACGGGTGCGTTCATGTATTCGGCCTTTGTCTGCGACCGAGACAATGGTCGCTGGCCCTGATGGAGTACGCGGATCGAGGCCTCATCAACGGGTCGCGCTTGAATGCAGCGCCTATAGCTCTCCGGGTTTACTCGATCCTCAGCTCCGCTGGATGACCATCTTTTGCTTCTGCACCTTACGCCGGTTCGATCGGTTCCTCTCTATGCTGCCTTGACGCGCGCCTCGCTGAACATCTCTCCGCTTGTCATCATCGCCCAAATGACCCTGGCAAGCTTGTTGGCCACGGCGACCGCCACGATCATAGGGCGTCGTCGTTGTAACAAAGCGTCGATCCAAGCTCCCCCGACCTTCGCTCGAGCTTTCGGATACCGAACTATATTCCTGGCGCCGATTACTAGGAGATGACGCAGGTAGGCATCTCCTTGTTTTGTAATGCCTCCCAATCGAGTGGTGCCGCCACTGGAGTTTTGACGCGGGGTCAGGCCCAGCCAGGCTGCAAACTCTCGGCCGGAGCGGAACATCCTCGCGTCCGGAATGGTCGCGGCGATGGCTGTAGACGTGATCGGGCCGACCCCTGGAATCGACGACAGCAGATTTGACACCGGATCTGAACGACCGATTTCCGCCAGCTTCGTCTCAATTCCGTCAATCTGCTTGTTCAACTCGTCAGCAGAGCCGATCAAACTGGTCAAAGCATACCGAGCATGTTCTGGCAACGAGGCCGCAACTTCCTCTATCATCGGCATTATGGTCTCGATGCGCTGTCGACCTTGGCCGAAGATGATTCCGAATTCGGCGAGATGAGCGCGGATTGCACAGACTGTCATGGTCCGTTGCCGGACCAGCAGACCTCTAGCTCGATGTAGCATCAGAAAGCTCTGGTTGGCTTCGGACTTGATCGGAACGAAGCGCATGTCCGGTCGCCGGACAGCCTCACAGATTGCTGCAGCATCCGCAGCGTCATTCTTCGCACCACGCCGCAGGGGCGAGAGCAGAACGGACACACGGCCAACCCAGTCCGCCATGACAGACCGGGAGATGTCTATCCCCAGCCGGTCGTACATCTCGGACAAACGGTAGAGTGGGATATGATCGTCAAATTTGGCGACCATGATGTGTGCGAGCAGTCCTGGTCCAGGTTTGCCTCGCTCGATCGGCAAGCTCGGCATCTCACCCGATACCATTGTATCGCAGTCCTTACAGACCATGCGCTTCTCGATATGCCGGACGATCTTCACAGAAGCCGGCACATGCTCCATCACCTGGACCACCTTGTCGGGCGCCTTCAGGAAGGACATGCCACCACAAGTCGGGCAACTGCAGGGCGCTGTGTAGACCCGCTCTTCAGTTGGAAGGCCATCCGGCAGAGGTCTGCGTTTCGCCTTGTCGGGGGTATCATCCAGTTCTGGCAGCGGTCCTTTCCCGGAACGAGCATCAGTCTCGGCGCGAGAGGCTTCGATCTCCTCGAGCATCAGTTCGAATTGCTCAATCTTTCGATCGATCTTTTCCGAGGATGCGCCGTGCTGCCGATGTCGGAGCAGTTCCAGCTGCGCACGCAGAAGACCGATGATCGAGTCGCGTTTGATGACTTCGGCTTCTTGGCTCTCAAGTTTCGCCGCCTGTTCAGCGACGAGCGCGCGCAATGCCAATAGCTCGTCCTGACTGTCCAGCGGCGGTGCTTTCATGCCCAAAAACATAGCCGATTTGCAGCGAAAGCACTAGCGTTTTGCCCCGGATGTCCCTGTAAAATATAGCTTTTAACCCGTGCGGCCAGGGGCGGAAGTCCACGCTGGTCGGCGCCAGTCAATCCCTTCAACAAGCATCGACAACTGAGCCTGCGTCAGATGCGCAACGCCATCTTTCGCCGTCGGCCAAGGAAAGTATCCGCGCTCGAGAATCTTGTAGGATAGGCAAAACCCTTGGCCATCCCACCATAGAAGCTTGATCCGGTCGGCGCGCTTTCCACGGAACCCAAAGATCGCTCCGGAACCCGGCGCTTCCTTGATCACCGCCTCGACCATAGCAGACAGACCGTCGATACCGCGCCGCATATCGGTCACTCCGCAAGCCAAGTAGACCCGCACATTTCCTGTCGGTCCGATCATGCAGCCTCAACACACGCGATCAACGATGACAGCGTCTTGCGTTCAATGTCCGCCGGAACTTTCAAACTGCGACCATTTCGTAGCTGGATCTTGATAAGCGCGGGCGCCCCGCCGGCCGCCGGCATCTGCCCGAGGCTTACTTCGTTGACCAGGTGGACCGGAAGGAACGTTGCTGACACATCGAAGTGGCTAAGCGTTTTCCGCCATAAACGGATCTGCGCAGGATAAATGTCATGGCGACGAGCGACATCGCCAATGCGAACGCCCGGTTGATCGGCTTCAGCCAATATCGCCAGCTTCGCTTCCTTCGACCACCGCCGCCTACGCTCAACGCCGGAAATGATCTCCATGCGAGCCATGCCAACCTCTCAGATCTGATATTAGTGTCAGCACTAATGCTGGTTCTAATGCCAGAACATCGCCTAACTGGCTCGTTCAGCAAAATCCGCTCACCGGACGCTCACATCATATCAGTGGCTCCTGGTTGATTTGGCGCGTTACTATACGGCCAATCGGTTCGGAGCGGGGCCGTCTTCCCCATCAACGGCAAGTTCCGCGCCGAGTGCCTGAACGCTCATTGGTTGTGAGCGCGATGAACAGCCCACTGCTTTCGACGTTGACGGGATCGCAATAGCGCTTTCTTTCAGAACTTCTGCTTTGCCCGCTTCGGCATAAAGTAGGTTCGGATATTGACGAGTGCTTCGGCCACGGCAGCAGCATCCTGGCGGGTCGCCTTCCGTTTTGTCTCGCCGAGCTTGCGGATGGGCGCGATGATATCGCCCGTGACTGCATGGCCTCGAAGCACGGGCTGCCAAAGCTTCGGCGCGTACCCTGTTCCCAGCAGAAAGCAGAGGTCCCAATCGAATGGATCAAAGGTCTGATCATCAATCCGGGTGAACCTGGGCCGGTGATCTTTCGGTGTTTCGGAAAGGCTCGCAGAGATGCGGTTATACTCTGCAACGATCGTCTGTACGGCCTGATGTTCTGTTGTCTCCATCGGCAGGTTGAGGGCATCCGGACCGGTCAGTTCCGGTATCCATTTGCGTGGGTCGATGAACTTCGGGCCGATGATGAGAGCCGTAAGATAACCATCGAGACCGCTCATTGACCAGATTGGCGATGCTGGACGACGTGCCCTGATAAACGCCTCGAACGCCTGATCATCAAGCTTCGGTCGTGCGGTCGTCTCTTGGCTGTTCTGCGTCATGCCGCCCGTCGCTCCTGCTCTGTCGTTGCCTCGCGCTCAGCCTTCCAGTTCCAAGGGAGGAGACTTTCCATCTCGCTGGCTTTTACTTGGCCCGCGATGATGCGTTCCAGCACATCGGCAAGCCAGACCTCGGGGTCCACACTGTTCAATTTACAGGTGTTGACGAGCGATGCGAGGACCGCGAAGGTCTTGCCACCGCGCTCGTTGCCCACGAATAACGAATTCTTCCTCGTCAGGGCCACCGATTTCATCGAGCGCTCGACGACATTGGAGTCCACTTCGATCCGGCCATCCTCCAGGAAGGCTGCCAGTCCGCTCCAGTGGTTGAGCGTGTAGGTGACGGCCTTGCCCAGCGCCGATTTCGCCGACACCTCGTCTCTCAGTTCGGTGAGATGGATCTTCAGTTCTGTCATGATGGGCGCTGTCTCGCGACGCCTCGCTACGAGCCTGATATCGGCACTTTCGCCGCGCAGTCTCGCTTCGATCCGATAGATCTCGGCAATCCTGGCTAGGATCGACAGAGCCTCCGAAGAGCAGGTGAGCTTGACGACATCGACGAACTTGCGCCGGGCATGGGCAAGGCAGAACGCCAGCCGCAAGGGGGCGACATTGCTCTTTCCCCGGCGCTTGGCCATGGTCTTATAGGCTTGGTATCCGTCGACCTGCAGCACGCCGGCAAACGACGCCAATTGCCCCGCGATCTCGCGCGCACTGCGGCTTTCGGCAAAGATGTAGGCAACCGCCGGCGGCGCAGGACCATTCCACGGCCGATCGTCGATCGCTTGCGCCCATAACTGGCAGACCTTGGTGCGTTTTCGCCCTGGATCAAGCCGCGGGAGCGGCGTCTCGTCACAAAACACCCTCGGCTGCAGGCGGATGAAGGCGAGTAGCGCCTCATAGAGAAGTTCTAGCCACCAGGCGACCCGCGTCACCCAGGCCCCGAGCGTGCCTCGATCGATGATCACGCCGCAGGAGGCCAGCATCTGCGCCTGGCGATGCAGCGGCAAATGCCAGGCGAACTTCGCGACGGCAACATGCGCGGCAAACGCCGTGGTCACCATGCCACCGTCCATCACGCGCGCTGGTGCCGGCGCCTGCACAACAACGCTTTCGCAAGCCCGGCATGCATAGCGCGGCCGGATCGTCCGCTTCACCCGGACAACCGCAGGCACGATGTCGAGCGCCTCGCTGACATCCGTGCCGATGCAATGAAGTTCGAATGAGCAGCAGGGGCAGAGCCTGTTCTCCGGTTCGATGATCTCGTCATAACGCGGAAGGTGTTTGGGCAAACGGCCGATATTGCGGGCTGGCGATCGTCGTGCCTGTGGTTTGTCCTCGGCAACAGGCGCGACATCGTCATTGGCAGCAACGGGAATTTCATTGAGATCGCCAAAATCGAGCGCCACTTGCGTCGGGTGGAGCACCGTCATCTTCTCCGATTTCGGCCCAAAAAGTTGGCCCTCGAGGAAGGCAACGCGCGCTTTGAGATCGGCATTCTCTTCGTCGAGCGAGAGAATGATCCGGGTCAATTGCGCAGCATCCTGGGGCAAGGGATCGGGTCGAAGCGGCATGACAGACCCTACCATATGAGCCTGAATCTTCAAGCAAAACCAATGAGATCAGCCTGCTTTTGAGGGCTTCCTCACCGCGTTTCGTTTGACGCGCGTCCAGTCAATACCATCAAGCAAAAGCGAGAACTCCTGGGCACTCATCTGCATCGCGCCATCGCGGATCGGCGGCCAAACGAACTTGCCCGCCTCCAGCCATTTCGTTGCCAGGATCATGCCTGATCCATCCCAGTAAATGCAGCGAAGTCGATCCAGTCGCTTGGCGCGGAACACGAACACGTCGCCGCAATAGGAATCGGCCGCAAGAGCTGACGCCACCAAAGCCACCAAGCCATTCATGCCGCGCCGGAAGTCGACAGGTTGCGTCGCAACCATGATCTTCACGCCATTTGGCGAAACTCCGATCACCGGCGCCCTCGCAACGCTGCCACCATCGCTTGTGCCAGCTCAGGCGCTACCGAGCCGATAACCGTCATGCGCGCGCCAGCAAGCTCGATCTCAATCCGACCTGCGGCGAAGTGGGCAAAATCCGACGGCGAGCTCTCGGGAGGCGTTCGATCGCCAACCACCGTCACCGGCACGAACATCGCCTGCTGCGCAAAGGTCTTGGCAGCGCGACGAGAGGTCAGGCCAGCTTCCCGACGCCAGACGTTTAGCAAGCCGCGATTGACGCCCCATCGCCGGGCAACGGCCGAGATGTTCACGTCAGGCTCTGCGCTTTCCGCAAGAATCCGCGCCTTCTCCTCGTCAGTCCAATTCCGCCGCTGCCGCCGACCGGTGATCACCTCGATCCTCGATCCGACGATACTTTCCCTCATGCCTGGCTTCATGCATGCCTTCATCCATGACTTCAAGCATGGCATCAGCGCGATCTCCGACCATTCCATTCCGCTCCTATCGATGAAGAAGCTTATCTCGCGGCCTCAATCACAAAAGGAAAGGTGGGGTGTTCGTCGCGCTCACCATTGGTTCATGAGCCTTGACGACGCGCGGGCGAAGATGGAGGATTGGCGTAGAGACTACAACGAGTTCCGGCCACACAGCGCGATCGGCAACAAGGTGCCGATTTCGCTGATGAACGGCTCATCGGCACCCCCGCCGAACTGAGCCTTAACCCCGGAAAATTCCAGCTCCCGCTGGCCCAAAATCGGGGTGCACTTCACGATGGGCCAGAGCTTACTTCAAAATGGATTATTTCAACGGGGCAAGGTCAACCAGTCGATCGTGAAGAACTCGCTTTCAGGCAGGTTGTTGCGGCATCGGTCGGCTCTGGAACGTGAGGAGGAGTGCGGCGAACAGACACAAAAGTTGCCTGAACCATCGCAGCAGGAGGGAGAAGTTGT
>NZ_JACUZX010000035.1:0-65995 GCF_014851575.1 Rhizobium sp. RHZ02 | reverse complement strand
TTCACGGGCATCGCTATGCCCGCTTTCGAAGTCTCACCCGCGTCGCATGCCAGTGCCTGCTGGCTGCAGCCGCCCAAAACATCAAGAAGATCGCCATGGCGCTCACCAAGCCACCCAGACCAGCCATCGCATGAGGGCCAGAGGCCGCCAACTTCGCCCCGCCTCAGAACCCAACTAAAACAACCAACGTCCAAAAAACAAACCCGCCGAAAATATCGACGGGTTCGTCAGCAGTCTGACGGCGCCCCAAGGGCGCCGCTTAAAGCAAGGACCGAGTCACTCTCTGGCAGCTTTAATCCGCTACCGGTTCCGGAGCGACGACGTTGACGGGCTTGCCCGTCCTCTTGTGTTGTCCGGAGTCACTCGTCTTGGGGAGGTAGTCGAGCTGTTCCAGCATGACCTGCTCGATATACTCTCCACCCAGATGCTGGTTGACGTCCTTCTTTATCATCTCCCGAAAGGCGTTCGGATCGAAGGATTTCATGTTGGAGATGTCGATCATCTTGTTGCCGACGAGCAATGTAAAGAGCTCGTCGGTCGTCATTTCCGTCAGAGGCAAGGACACGTTCTTCACCGCGTCCTTGTTCATCATGAACGAGATCCTGCCGAGGAAGTAGCCGGTAATTGTACCGTCGGCGATGATCGGCACGGTGATCGTCTCGCCCTTTACAAGCTCGAGCTGGCTTTGCTTGGCATCATCGGGGGCCGGCGCAGGTGCCGTTGCCATGTGCACCGAGAAATAGACCGATGCCAGCGTGATCGCGCAAACCCAGACGCCTGTCAGAACGAGCTTAATCATCAAGCGTCACGTGCTACGAATTGCTCTTGGGAATAGGTGCCGTCGGCGTCCGCATCCTGGACTGCATTCTTCAGGAGATCGGCAACGGTGCGGACCGCTTCCAGATGCGCTTCGACGCGCCGTGCGTTCAGCACCAGCTTCTTCTTGAGCCCATGCAGCTGATCAAGATGCGTGGCAGCCAGTTCCTTCGGGTCTGTGTCGCGGAAGAGCATCGACAGCTCGTAGAGGCAGCGGCTCTTGTGCGTGTTCGACACCTTGAGATCGAACTGCGGATCGTTGCCGATACGCGTGTTCTCGTTGTCGATGATCATTTCGAGGCGTCCAAGAACCGATTTGATACGATAGTCGTTCGAGATTATTTCCATTTTTGTCCTCGATTTTCTCAGGCGTCATTGGCGGACTTGTTGTCCGCAGTTGGTGTACCGAAGGTCTTGCGCTGGAAGTCGTCGATCATGCTCATCGCCATGTTGCGATCGTCCTGATCGGTGGAAGCGTTGGCGACCTTGCCTTCCTGCTTCTTCAGCGCATCGTGATAGAGCTGCTTGGCAATGCCGATGCCGTCGCCCTTCGAAATCTCGTTGCCGAGCTGTTCGGCCATCATGCCCTTCCAGATATCACCGGTGGCACCCTTGCCGTACACTTCTTCGCTGTCGTTCGGCAGCATGTTCTTGATGAAGTTCTGCAGGACCATGGCCTCGAACTTGCGATAGGTTTCCGGCACCTCTTCTGTCTTGGTGCTGCGGTTTTTGCTGTCGCTCAAACCGGTCTTGCCCGCGGCGCGATCGAGAATATCGACGGCCGAGGTAAAGCCGTTGCCGGCTTCGGCGAGACTGTTGGCGGCAAACGCCGCCTGGTTTGCCTTCAGTTTTTCCTGGGCTGCCTGCACCTCGAGCGGGTCGGCAGCTTTGACAACATCCAGGACCAGATCACTCGGAGGTGAAATAGCCAAGTCACAATCCTCTTGATTAAGATTGTGACGATTATGATTTTTGAAGCTTGCTGGAGGCTGGCGTACCGAATTTTTGATCGATGAGATCATAGACTGCGTTGTCGGCGGCTTCGCGGCGCTCGGCCTCGAGCGCCTCACGCATGCCGTCTTCCAGGCGATCGCCCTTGGCGCGTTCCTGAACAACGCGCATTTCGTGAATCTGCTGCATGCCGATCAGCTGCTTGTCCTTGATCCCCAATCGGTTGAAGCGATCCGCATAGCTTTGCGAGAAGGCATGATGGACCGGGTCCATGGAGCCGAGCGCTAGGATGACGCTGTCCATTTGCTCGTTGACTTCCGACCGCTGACGGCTCGTTTCGGCAAGGTCGAATTCAGCCATCTGCTCCAGATGACGTTGAACCGCCACGAGGCGTTTCAGTTTCTGTGAGCGCGTCTTGTCCACCATGTCGCTACCTGCCGATGAACACGCTGGCGAAGGATTGGCCGAACTGGCTGACCAGCGCCGCCACTGAGAAATAGAACAGGAACAGGCCGCCGAGAAGCAGATAGGGCGTCGAAATGAAATACACCGGAATCTGCGGCGCCAGCTTGTTGATGAAGCCGATCGCGATGTTGAACATCAGGCCGTAGATCAGGAAGGGGCTTGAGAGCCGCAGCATGATCAAGAACGTCGATGACAGCGTGTCCGTGAACGAGATCAGCGTGCTGCGCATCTGCAGGATGCCTCCGAAGGGCATCGACGTGTAGGAATCGACCAATGCCCGGAAGACGACGTGATGAAAGTCCATCATGAACAGGATCATCATGCCGGCAAAGGTGATGAACCCTGAAAGGCTGCTTTCCGGGGAATCTTCGAAGATATCGCCCGCGCTCGGTTGAGTGTAGCCGACCATCATCGCAATCACGCTGGCTGCGAACTGCAGGCCGAGCGTGTAAAGCCGAGCAAGCATGCCATACATGACGCCAACCAGCGACTCGCTGAAAATGTAGCCGATATAGGTGGCGTTCGAGGTGTGGACGATTGGATAGACCGTTTCCCAGAGCACTGGAAGGATCGCAAGGGATAAGGCAGCTGCAATGAAAACCCGCAAGTGCGGTGCGACACGGGCAGACGAAAAGCCGGGCATCACCAGAACACAGCCGCCGATCCTGCAGAAGATCAGGAACAGCGCCAGGACGGTCCCTTGCGGGTCTGTTATCATGAAATGGAGCCCAGAATCTTTATCTCGATGCCCTTGGCCAGCTCGACATGCGACAGGACCGGGAGCGTTGCGAACAATCGTTCGATGATCATGCGCACATAGGAGCGTGTTTCCGGCGAGGTGACAAGGGCGAACGGCAGGCCGCGATCCATGAATTCACGGATAACTTTTGTCGCTTGCTCGCTGAACTCTTCGAGCATGCGCGGGTCGATGTCGAACTCGATGATCTCGCCCTTGTTGTCGCGCTTCAGCGCCTGATGGAAGGCGAGATCCCACTTGCTGCCGAGTCGCAGCACGCGAAGCACGCCGTTGTCCGCGAGATCGCCGCAAAGCTGCTGCGCCATGCGAACACGCACATGCTCGACAATCTGCTCGGTCTTGCGGACATGCGGCGCGAGTTCGGCGACGGCTTCCAGGATGAGGTGCAGGTTGCGGATCGACACACGCTCGGCGAGGAGCAATTTCAGCACGGCCTGCAGGCCGGAATAGGACATGTGCGACGAGCAGATCTCGTCCGCCAGCTTCTTGTATTCCGGATCGAGCCTGTCGATCAGGACCTTCACATCCTTGTACGACAGGAGCGCCGGCAGATTGTTGCGGATGACTTCGCTCATATGCGTCAGGACGACAGAAACGTTGTCGATCGGCTGGAAACCCTCGCGCTTCAGATCGTCGGCGAATGCTTCGAGTATGGAAACCGCCGGCATGCCGAAGGCTGGTTCGCGAATCTCGTCGCCCGGAATGCTTGGCTTGCGGCCGGAGCCGGTGACAACAAGAACTTCGCCAACGCGCAGCAGGTTGGACGCGACCGTCGTGCCGTGGATTCGGATCTGATAGGACTTCTCGGCAATGCCGATATCGTCCGTGACCTTGATCTCCGGAACAACGAAACCGTACTGCGTCGCGAACTTCTTGCGCATCTTGCCGACGCGGAAGGCAAGCTCCTGGTGAGCGCCGAGCAGGCGTGTCGACACCATCTTGCCGAGCGCGAGCTCGATTTCCGATGTGCGCAGCACCGACTTGACGGAATCCTTTTCGAGTTCCTTGTTCTGGATGACCTTCTTTTCTTCCAGCTCGCGGCGAGCCCTGTTCTCCGCCTCGACCTGGCGGGGAATGAACCAGGCACCAAAGGCCAGAAGACCGGACAGGAACATGAAGGGCACAAATGGCAGACCCGGCATCAGGCCGAGGATCGCCATCAGAACCGCAGAAACAGAAAGCGCCCGCGGATAACCGCTGAGCTGGTTGACGACTGCCTGTTCGGTGGAACCGACGGTGCCGCCGCGCGACACGAGAAGGCCGGCTGCGAGAGAAACGATGAGGGCCGGCATCTGCGAAACGAGACCGTCACCAACCGAGAGCTTGACGAAGACGTCGGCGGCTTCGGAGATCGGCATTCCATGGCGGAAGTAACCGATGATGATGCCGCCGAAGACGTTGATGCAAGTGATCAGCAAGCCGGCAATCGCGTCGCCGCGAACGAACTTGGACGCACCGTCCATGGCGCCGAAGAAGGAGCTTTCCTCTTCCAGCTCCTTGCGGCGGCGCTGTGCTTCCTTCTCGTCGATGATGCCGGCCGAAAGGTCGGCGTCGATCGACATCTGCTTGCCGGGGATCGCATCGAGGGTGAAGCGCGCGCCGACTTCCGCGATACGCGTAGCACCCTTGGTGATAACGATGAAGTTGATGGTGATCAGGATCAAAAAGACGATCAGACCGATCACGAAGTCGCCGGACATGACAAGGCTGGCAAAGCCCGCGATGACACCGCCGGCGGCATCATGACCCTCGTTGCCATGCGATAGGATGACGCGCGTCGTCGCGATGTTCAGCGCCAATCGCGTCATGGTCGCGATCAGAAGAATGGTCGGGAAGGACGAGAAATCGAGCGGCTTCTGGATCCACAGCGCCACCATCAGGATCAGCACCGAGAAGGCGATCGAGAAGGCCAGTCCCATATCGATCAGGAACGGCGGGATCGGCAGGAAGAGCACGCAGATAATAACGATGATGCCCATGGCAAAACCGATATCACGTACGCTAAGTCCGGCTTTCGGGAGGGGGAGTGCAGGAGGTTGCGCCATTTCGATTCCGTCTCTTCATGAGAGGTGCGGGCATGATGCCCACCAATTCGGAACGAGACTTAAATGGCGAAGCTTGCGCGAAAGTGGCTCAGAAACCTGACTGAATGCGCGAAAACACCAGATTGGTGAAAATCGAAATCTGCGATCCGACGAACGGAGCCGAGATGCCGATGGTGACGAGGACGGCCACGATCTTCGGAACGAAGGTGAGTGTCGCTTCTTGAACCTGCGTCAGCGCCTGGAACAGCGCGATGATCAGACCGACGATCATGGCCGCTGCGACCGCCGGGCCGGCGGAAACAAGAACGGTCCAGATCGCTGCCTGGAATAGGTCAAGTGCATCAGCTTCATTCATTGCAGGCAACCTCATATCGCCTTGCGGTCCGTCCGGTGTGGCCGAACCGCCTTGTCATTTCAACTAGCTCGAAGACGATGTGTCGGTCGTCGTCGGAGCCTTGTCGGCCAGGGTGATTCCCGCCTGAACGAGAATACTACCGCCATCCGTCGTCGTCGCAATGATGCCGTCGGAATAAACCTTCACCGACGCAACCGTGCCCTTCACGCTGCCGTCAGCGCTGGTCATGTACTTGCCGATGTAGCTGCCAGCCTGCGTCAGGCTGGAGCTCGCCAGCAGCGTGTCCAGCTTGCTGTTCGTCTGGATCGTCTGCTCGACCTGCGAGAAGCTCGCCAGCTGCGACATCTGTTCGCTCGCGTCCACCGGATCCGTCGGATCCTGGTTTTTCATCTGCGCGATGAGGAGCTGCAGGAAGTTGTCGTAGTTGAGCGTCGCCTTCTGTTGCGCGCTCGAGGTGCTCGACGACGAAGAACTATTGACGTTTGAGACGCCGTCTACCGCCATGGTGCGATCTCCTTGCGAATCTGCTCGACCATCGTCGGGTGCATTTCTTGGTTGTTGAGAATGCTATCCTCGATCGGATAGAGACCGCGGATCGCCTTCAGGGCGTCGAAGGCGCGGCCGGTCGAAACGAGACCGTCAACGCGCTTCAGTTCGGCGAGGACTTCCTCGTTCTTGAAGCAGGTCAGCAGCATCGTGATCGACTTGCGGAACATCGCGGTCGACTGATCCTTGCCTTCCGGATTGATGAGGATCATCTGCGCGATGAAATAGAGCTGGCGCAGAGGCGTCGTCGCGTCTTCCGGCTGGAGGACGTGGTTTTCGAGAAGGAATGTTACATCATTCAGGAATTCCAGCGCGACCTTGCGATCGACGCGCAGGACCGCACCGTTGATGAAGATCTTTTCCCCGGCTTTTAGCGAGATACGAAGTGTGCTTTTCATTTTAGTCCATCCCTGATGATGGTGGTAACGTCGATAATGCCTTGGTAGTTTGTCGATTGCCGGCGCCTGATCCGATCGCACTCCTTCAAGATCCAGATCGCGATGGAGATGAGGTTGGCCCGCAATTGGATCTCAAGCTGGTTGTCCGGATGCTTGAGATCCTCGATAAAACTTACCCAAACGCGCCGGGTGTAGAACAATGCATCAATGGCTTCCCGGCTGTATTTCTCTTTGTCTCGCGCAATCGACAGCAGCTCTATGGACCGGTCGAGAACTTGACGCTCCCGCTCCTTCGCATCGGCCACCGAGTCCTCCATGATCTCGGAGTAAGAGAACTGATACATTCATGCATCCTTCTTTGTCTTTCGTACCTTTGATCATCAAAGGTAATTCACGAGACTCAACTGCTGGATTTTCGATACGATGGTGTAGGCGGTCTCCAGCTGAGTCTGGAGGGTATTGACCAGCGTCGACGCTTCCGACGTATCCACGCCCTGAAGATCGACGAGCTTGTTCTGAAGAATGCTCGACTGTGCATCGAGAGCGTCATTGGCCTTCTCGACGCGCTCCTGCGAAAGGCCGAGTTGGCTCGCCTGGGTCACGATGCCGGTCGTGGCCTGCGCGGCATAGCCAATCGCCGTGGAGGTGACCTTGCTCAGTGCGTCGGCGCCCAGATTTTGGCTGGCCAGCGCCGACACTGTGATCGAAGCCAGCGCGAAGTAGCGCATGCCGTCCGAGTTGGAATTGGTCGACGACGTGACGACTTCAGAGTTGCTGATGCGGCTCGTCATGTTCTGGTTCGAAGCAGCCGACCAATCGCTCCAGGCCGGCGGCGTGACGTAGGCCGCGGGTGCAACCGGGGTCGGTGCGCCGGGCGGCGGGAATGCAACCGGTGTGGAGGTGCTGTTGAACGTGTCCTGGGAGAACATCGGCTCAACGAAGTTCGTGATGAAGGTGCCCATCTCGGCGCCGGTCAAAGAGCTTACCGGCTTGCCCAGGCCGCTCGCGTAGGCTTCGAGGTTCGTCTGAATGGCGGTCGTTGCGGCATTCTGTTGGTTGGTGAGCGGCTGCACATCGGTGTTGATACCCGAGAACAGGTACTCGCCGTTGAGCATCGAATTGCCCGTGTCCATCAGCTGCGAAAGCGCGTCGCCGGCAGATTGCATGGCCACCGCGATGCTGGTCTTGTCCTGGCTTCCCTGAAGCGCGGTCAGCTTGGAGACCAGTGCGTCGCCGGCCGTCTTCATACTGTTGAGGCCGAGCTGCGAAGCTTCGAGACGCGCCGATACGATGGAATTGCTGCCCTTGAGGGCCTTGATGCGGCTGACCTCAGCTGTGAAATTCACGCTCTTGGCTGCACCAGAGCCCAGGGAGGCGCCGATGTCGGCGTAAACGCCCGTTGTCGCCTCGAGAGACGCGGTTACCAATTGCTTCTGCGACTGGCGGATCGTCAATCGCATTGCGTTCTGAATGGCCGAACTAGAAATAAATGAACTTTTCATGGCTTAACTCGCTATGTCTAGCAATGACTTCAACATTTCATCGACAGCGTTTAGGATCTTGGTGGCCGCCTTGTAGGACTGCTCGATGTCGAGGAGCAGGGTCAGTTCTTCGTCGAGATTGACGCCGGTCTCGTTGGAATAAGCTTCCGTCGAACGCGAGAGCGCCGCTGCCGTATTCTCGGACGCAGTCGTCGCATCGCTTCGATACTGCTCGAGCCATCCGATCGAATTGGAGGCGTAGTCCATGATGTTCACGTTGGACGAGATGCCGGCGGTCGACGAGAAGGTCTGGGCCGCGCCCATCGCCGTGTAGAGCGCATCGAGATTGTCGGAGAAACCGCTGCTGCCCGTCGGATTGAGATTCGTGAGGCCGGTGATCGTGCCGTCACGCAATTTCATCGGGTCGCCGCCCTGGTTGGTGATGACGGCGGCATTGACCGCAATCGTACCCGCGATGCCATCGATCACGCCTGTGGTCGTCGGTGTGCCGCCAGTTGCTCCGGTCGCCGTCTTCCAGACGAAAAGACCTGGCTGTGTCGTAGTGGGAGTGCCGCCGGTCTCCGAGAACATAGTCACGAGAGACTTTGCGATCTCATCGAGCTGCGACTGGAACGTCGTTGCGATGTCATCGCGCACTTGTAGCAGTGACTGCAGGCTTCCCTGCGCCGTCGTTGTCGACCCTTTGCCACTGCCGAGCAGCACGCCGTCGATGTAGACGCCGTTGCCCTTTGTCTGGGCGGTGTAAGTGTCCTGCGCGACGAAAGTAACCGTTCGCGGAATGGTGTCGAACACGACGGTTCCGTCCGTCGTATAGAGCGCCATGTCGCCGTTTTGACGGTCGACGGCGTTGACACCGACAATCGAAGAAATCTGCTTCAGCAGCTTGTCGCGATCGTCCAGCGCATCGGCAGGGTTACCACCGGTTGCCGTTTCGCTCTTGACGGCATCGTTCGCCGTCTTGAACTGCGCGAGCAGCGTATTGAGCGTCGAAACCTGCGTTGCAATTTCCTTGTCGGCGCCCAGGCGTACCGCCTGCACGGATTTCGTCGCGTTGTTCAGCGAATTGGCGACGTCCTGCGCAGCCGTGACTGCGCTTTGCGCGGCAATGGTGCTGCTTGGCGATGTGCGGAAAGCCTGCAGCTTTTCGCGGAACGTCGCCAGGTAGTTGGCCGGCGACGTCTCGTAGTCGTTGCCGCCCATGATCGATTTCAGGTCGGTCAGACCACCAAGCAGCGTCTGCTGGCCACTGTCTTGCGCACTCGCCTTCAGCCACTGACGCATTAGCGCGTCTTCTTGCGCGCGGCTGATCTTCACAACCTGCGCTCCATTCAGCGACGTGGTGATCATCGCCTGCCGGCGCACGTAGTCGCTGTTGCTGGAGTTCGAGATATTGTTCGACACCACACTGCTTTGAGTGCCGGTGTTGCTGAATATGCTCTGCGCGGTATTCAGTGCGGAAGTGAGCGACATGGCTTATCCGAACCCTACTTATCTCTTGAGGTTGACGAGGACGTCCATGATGTCGGACCCCGTCTGGAACACCTTGGAATTGGCAGTGTAGCTGCGCTGCGACTCGATCATTTCGGTCAGTTCGCCGGCGAGGTCGACGTTCGAGCTTTCAAGTGCTCCCGCCTGGATCGTGCCGAAACCGTTGGTCTGCGGGAAGCCGGTGACCGTCACGCCGGACTGGCCGTTTGCGCTATAAACGTTGCCGCTCATCAGCGTCATGTTGTCCGGGCTGGCGACGGTCGCTAGCGGAATGCGGTAGAGCGGCTTCGACGTGCCATCCGCATACTTGGCATATACCGTGCCGTCCTTATCGATCGTGACATCCTTGACCGGGCTGGCGGCCTGGCCGTTCGGCGTGCCGCTACCTGCAAAATCAGCGGCGAGCTGCGTGAAACCGCTGAGGTCCATGGCGATCGAACCGGTGGTGACGGGATCGGCGATGGTGAGGGCGCCAGTGCTGACCATCTTGCCGTTGGCATCGAACGTCAAATTTGTCGAGCCAACGAGAGCCGGACCCGGCGTCGAAGTGTACGGAAATGATGAGGTTCCACCTGTTGCCGCATCGTCATGACGGAAGACTGCAACCTCCCACGTGCTCGCAACACCCGGAGCTGCCGGCGGGGGCGTCGTCACGGCCGTCTTGGTGAAGTAGAAATCGTACTGAACCGTGTTGCCGAGCTTGTCGTAACCAACCATCGACATCTGCTTCGTGTCAGCTGTGATCGGCGCCGTGTTGGAAGACGGAAGGTTGCCAGTTGCGACGTTGGCATTGGAGTTCAAGTTGCCGGTAAAGGTACCGGTCGTCGAAGCGATGGCCGTCAAGCCGGACTGGTTGACGTTGATCGGCACGAGTCCCGAGAAACCGTTGACGACGACGGCCGGCGCGCCAGCGTCGTAAGAATAACCCATCAGCTTGAAGCCGGCGGAATTGACCAGGTTGCCTTCGGGGTCTTTGGTGAAATCGCCGGCGCGGGTCAGAACCGGAACGCCGTCCGGGCTCTGAACGATGAAGAAGCCGTCGCCCGAGATCGCCAGGTCGTAGCCTGATGTCGTGTAGGAGATGTCGCCCTGTTCCGAAACCGACTGGCGAACGGATGTCTGGACGCCGCCCGAATTATAGTTACCCGAGGTCGATGGCAGGACCAGCGACGAGAAAGCGGTCGAAACGGACTTGTAGCCCGTCGTGTTTGCGTTCGCGATGTTATCGGCGACGGTGCTGAGGCGGTTTGCCTGGGCGTTCATGCCGGACACGGCCGTCTTCATGCTGCCAAAAATGCTCATCTGAAAACCTCGATTCCCCTAGTAGGCTTGAGAGTATTTGGTGGGCCTTGCGTGAGGCTGTCTGGCGTTGAACCAATGTCGCGAGAATGCAGCGACCAGGTTCAGGCAACGCGGCCCGTTCTGAAAAAATCAGTTCCAGTCAATGCAATAGCCAAGGAAGCGCTTCGAATCGACCGGATCGAAGCCCAGCTTCTTCCGGAGCTTCTTGCGCAGCTTGGAAATATGGCTTTCAACCACGTTTTCTTCGACTTCGTCGTCGAAAATCCCGTAGATCGCGTTGAAGATCTGCGTCTTGGTGACACGACGACCGCGGTTTGCAATCAAGTACTCAAGGATGCGACGCTCGCGACGGGGGAGCGCAAAAACCTCACCGTGAATTTCCGGATCGCGGCCGTCGGAGAACACGCGGATCGCACCGATATCCGTGTGGCTGGAAATCGCTTTCAGTCTGCGCCGAATGGCGGCAGCTCTAGCCAGGATCTCGCGGGGATGCACAGGCTTGCGCACGACGTCATCGACGCCACAATCAAAAAGTGCAAGGGTGTTTTCCAGCGACGGCTGATCGCTGACTGCGATAACCGGCGCCATGGTACGGTCACGGATCGCGCGCGGCAGCTCGAAAGTCTGCTGCCCCTGCCCGATCAGGAACGCCTCGACGGCCGCGACATCAGCGTCCGCCGCCGTCTGAACCCATTCGCCAAATTCACGTGGATCAAACCCTGTGGAAGGAATGCCTTCCCGCCCAAAAAGTGAAGTGTAACCATCTTTCACGAGCTCACGCTCATCAACCACTACGATCATTCGTCCGCCTCCGAATCACTTGTGGTACCTCGATGCTCTATGGGTACGAATCGCGCGATTCCGGGACAAGCTGTAGGAACTTACTGGCAGGAATTAATAGTTGATTAAGAATTGAGGCGCGATTTGATCTAGATGTAGTAGCGGTCCGAAATTATGCACACAAAAATTTCGTGGAAAAGTTAACAAGGTCTAAAATGTGACTTGCCTTGCCATATTGAGACAGATTCTCGCCACAATATGACACATTTCTGTTTTGTTCTGTTTTCTGCTAGTTTTGATTGAATCAATTTTGGCAGAAGGTGCTCGCATTGCGAGTCCATTTTCCGTAGCCGGTGGCGACCAGATTGGCGATGACCCGGCAGACATATTGCTTCTGGGCAGGGTCATTGTTGGGACCGGCGTGATAGCGGGCCACTGCCATCGTCCAGGTTTCGTGTCGGTCGTGGAGATTGCGCAGGAACCTTGCCGCGTATTCCACATTGCGGCGGGGGTCGAACATCTCTTCCGCGGACCGGAAATTCTCACCATGGTAGTATTGGTTGATCTGCATGCAGCCGATGTCGATGAGCTTCGCGCCCGATCGGCGCGCCACATCGACCTGCCTCAGAGCATCCTGCTCGGAGGGCGGAAAGAAGGCTTTGCCTTCGATGTTCAGCGCGTAAGGGTAGAGGGATCCCTTGCGCCCGGTTTCGGTCAGACCCACGGAATAGAGTATGCCTTCCGGAATACCGTATTTCAGTGCGGCGGCTTGAATCTCCACCTCGCAGGCGCTGTTCGACGCTTCAGCGCTAGAGGTAGACGTCGCCAGTGCGACTACTGCCAGCGGCGCCAGAAGAAGTGCTTTCAACACCGCTTTCGCCCGAGTCATTGAAGCCTCCGCCAGTTCGCTGTCCTGAGTGATTTTGGCGCTCACGCGCCTCCCCGCCTTGGCCTTGCTGGGCAAACGCCTGGCCCTGCTGCTGGCCCTGTGCGGTCGCTTGGTTGCCCGTGTCCGAACGGTCGACCGGCGCCATGCTGATCGTCACGTTGTCGATCGCGAAGCCCTGGCTGCGCAATGCCTCGATGATCTTCCCGTGGTCTTCCTTGAGCTGCCGGTAGGCAGCTGGTGTCTCGACCTTCAAATCGACGTTGAGCGCGTCGCCTTGCAGCCGCATCGTCGCCGTGACGAGACCGAGTTCGATCGGATTCATCTGGATCTTGAGTGTATTCACCACCTTGCCGGTGCTCGTCCACTCAGCGGCGTTCGACAGCGAAGAACTCGCCTGCATGGCGTGCGCCCATTCCTGATCACCGGATATGGCGGCCGTCACGGCGGCAGAATTGGTGTTCTGCGCAAGGCCGATGTAGCGGCGCGAATCCAGAACAGAGACGCTCTCGATGTTAGCCTTGCCGCCGGACTCGGCGGCATCCGTGTCAACGCCAAGATGCATGTCCATGGACTGACCACGGCCATCGGCACGGGTCAGCCGGAATGTCGTCGCGTCGATACCGCCTTCGGCCTCAGTGCCGGGTAACTGGACGTCCGCGGTTGTATCGACGCCGGTCAGACCTGCGTCAACAGACATCTCATCCTTGGCCTTGACGCTGGCAACGGACTTTTCTTTCGGTTCTGTCGATACCTTGCCTTCCGGCTTCGCGCCTGCCATCGCCGCGAACGCTGCAGCCGCAGTTCCGTCCGTCGGGACTTGCTTGAGTAAGCTCAGGACATCAGACAGCGCGCTATCGTCCGGGGCGACCTTCTGGTCGTCGGCACCGTCGGCCTTCGTCTCCTTGGCGCCCTTTCGAACCGTTACAGCGTCATCATCCAGCCTATCCGAAAGATCCTGCAAATCGGCTTCATCAGCGTGCTTGCCCTTAGGCTTGCCGTTATGTTCCGTCGTCTTCGTTTCTTTGTCCGCCGAACCAGACGCTTTCTCTTTCATCTGCGCCTGCGCAGCGAGAGATGTGCTGCCGAGATCGATCAATGGCTGAGTGCTTGGGCGTCGCGGCGCAGTGGATGTACTGCCATCGGTGCCGTCGCCTGCCTGCTGGCCGGCCGTGGACTGTTCGGCGGAGTCATGCTTTCCGCCGCTTGCCTTGTTCAGGGCATCGGAGAACCCGCCTGCATCCGCATCGCCACCGCTGCCCGTCTGGCGGCCAATGCCAGAGGCAGCCCCTGCTCCGGATGCTCCCCCCAAAACACTGATGTCCATCATCTCAATTACTCTCTTTGCTCAAGAGGCCGTCGATCTCATCCAACTGCGATCGGCTTGACGTCACGAATGCGTTGAATGACGGGTCGGCGTCCTGCTGTCCCCCAACATCGGACGGCGGCCCCCCCGCCGCTTCTCCCACAACGGGACCTGGAACTGGGTTTGGTACCTCCCCCTGATCCGCTTCAGCCTGTTCAGAAGTAATTTCTTGGCCATTAGATTTAGGGGTCGTCGCTTGCGTCAAGCTTGCCGGTTCAGGCGGACGAAGCACTTGTTCCGCAATAGCTTTTGCCGCGGCTCTTAGGGCCTGGTCGCGCGGCGACAACTCCTGCTCGGGGATGGATTCGATGTTCTTCGTGGCCGCATCGATCTTGTCGGTCGGGATCGCCGCCATGCCGCCGTAGAAGTCCGCCAGCGCTCCAAAGGCGTTATCAGAATCGCCTGCAAGCGTCTGGGCGCGCGCCGCGGCCATCCGTGCGAGATCGCCCTTGCCGGCGATCGCCGCCGCGCGGGCGATACGGAGGTAGACCTCGCGCTGCCTGGCCTCGTCCATGAAGGAGAGGATGTTAACAACGTCGTCCGGCTTCACCTCATGATCGTGATTGACCAGCAGGCTGACAAAAAGATCCGCGAACTGGCTGGCATATGGCGAATGCAGGAAACGACGCACGTAGCGCTGCGAGTAGTCGAGACCCTTATCCACCATCCCTGCTTCGACGCAGATAGACACGGAGCGGCGTAGCGCCGCCTCCTCGACGATCGTACCCGGCGCATAGAGGCGAGCCTGATCATACAGCTTCAGCGCTTCCACTGGACTCTTGGCAATGGTGACGTTGCCGCCCACCAGCGCCAGATAGGGACCGATTTTCTTGTCCTTGTATTCGTTTGCGGTCTCGACAAGGCTCTTTGCAACAAGCAGGCCTTTGCCGCTCAGATATTTCCGCAGGACGTCGCTGACCCGGTTGTCGAAGTGACCGTTCACGTCGCGCGCGACGAGATATTCGAGGGTCTCCGGATTACCACCGCTCATCGCGTAGATTAGCGCCGCATCGACATTACGCTCATCATCGAAAACCGATGGATCGATCGTGCGTATACGCTGATCGATCGTCCCGAGCATGAAGCGCTGCATCTCGGCAGCCGAGTGATCCCCGAGCACGACGGAATCCTGCACGAACTGCAGCGACCGGAGCATCTTGTAAGGGACAATGTCCTCCTGATCTTCCGCGTGCACGCCGGTAGCAGGGCTCACCGCAAGCCCCAAAAGCAAAAGCAGAAGACGTTGGTGGTGACGGACCATGGATTATCCCTGATCCGCCTGCAGCAATATCTCGATGCGCCGGTTGGCAGCATTGAACGGATCGGCCGGCTCCTTCAGCATGCGATCGGCAAAGCCCGAAACCTGCGAGACGCGTTTTTCGTCGAGTCCGCCCCGAACGACCATGTAGTAGGCCGCCTGGGCACGATCCATGGACAAGCGCCAGTTCTCGTTTTCACCCTTGTATTGACGGCCGTCCGTATGACCGCGGATGGCGACTGCGCCCGGCTTGCTCTTCAGGATCTCACCGATCTTTTCCATTGCGAGCACCATTTCCTTGCGCGGAACGGCCGACCCGATATTGAACATGGAATCGTCGCTCTGATCGGAGATGCTGACCAAGAGGCCGCCTTCCGACGCCGTAACCGTGAGGCCTTCGGCGAGCTTGCCGGCCACGCCGCTGATCTGCTGCGCGATTTCCTTTTGCAGGTCCTCGGCCTTCTTCTGCCCAACGGCTTTTTGCGCCTCGGCTTGCGGCTTGTCCTCTGCTGTCGCTGCGGCTTGTGCGTCCTGACTCTCGCCGGCGTCCGCCGCTTTCGTCAGATCCGCCGGGTTCCCGGATTCGGCCTTCGCAACTTCCGTGGCGTCCGCTGCTTCATCAGCAGGAACATCTTTCGAAGCCGGCTGCCTTTTGTTGGCATGGGTAACTTCGACCTGCTTCGTCCAGAAGTCGGGATCGAACGGGTCACGATAAGCCTGGCCACCGTCGGCTCCGGTTGCAGGGCCGGAGTCGCTCGCGCCGCCCTCACCCTTGGCGCTGACGTTTGCCTGCTGGCCGACCTCCTGCGCAATTTCTGCCAGGACCGAATAGGGATTCTCGAAGAAGTCGGCTTCGGAGTAGTTCGTTTGGTCGCCGGATGTCGAGGTCTGGTCGTCGCCGTTTGCCGCCGCCGCGCCCTCGTTGGGCTTGTCCTCCTTTTCCTTCGACTTCTCCTGCTTCTGATCGCCATCCGCCTGATCGACAGGCTTCTTCAGGCCTTTTTGCGTGGGCTTCTCGTCGGAGAGCTTGATCGGATTGAAATAGGTCGCGACGGAGGCCTTGGTTTCCTCGTTCGCGGCGTTGACCAGCCACATGACGAGAAAGAACGCCATCATGGCCGTCATGAAGTCGGCGTAGGCGATCTTCCAGGCGCCGCCATGCGCCCCATCGTGATCGCCGCCGCCATGCCGCTTGACGATGATGATCTCGTTCTTGCCGTGATGGTGGTTTTCGCTCTCACTCATTCCAGAACTTTCTTCAAGCTCGTCGCCCAGGCCGACATGCGCGTCACAAGGACCGCGTCGCCAAATTCGACAGTCAGGTCGACATCGCCGGTTTCAAGGTGGCGCAGAAGACCTGCCTTTTCGCCAAGAGTACCCTTCAACACATCGAACAGCCGGGCAGGTCCCTTGACGGTCACGGTGCCGACATCGCCTTCCAATACCGCCTCGCGAAGAATGCCGGCGAGATCGACGGCAGCCTTCTGCGACAGGACATCGGTCATTACGGGGGCCAGCGCCCTTGCGACAGTCGCGCTGACAAGCTCGGCAATCGCGCTCGCCATGGCATCAAGCCGGGAGGCGACCAGCGCCGCAGTCTCAACCTCGTAGCGGTCGCGAAGCTCTTCGACCTCGCGCTGGTGAACAAAGGCGACCGTTTGCGCTTCCAGTTCATACTTCTCCGTCAACACGGCGGTCGCTTCCGCATAGCCCTCGGCGTGAGCATTGTGGCGCTCTGCTTCGAGATCGACGACAGGCTCTGAGGCAAGATCGGCAAAGCCGCCAAAGTCGTTCGCGAAATCGTCCGCATCCACGACGGGAGCGGCGACGGCCGGTTCTCCAAAATCCTTGAGATACCGAGAAAGCAGCGCGCTCACCGAATCCACCCTCTCGCTGCAGAAGACTGCGACATGCCGCGCCCCATCATGAACTGACAACTCATCAGGCACGGTTTCCGCACTGCGCCTTTGTATCGAAACTAGGCAATCAAACTTGCGCGAGGATGAAGGGTGAGGCCCAACAAGCTCACCCGCGCCTCACCTCACTATTGCAGCAGTAGCAGTACTTTGCTGGCGGCTGTGTTCAGGATCGAGATCGTCTGAATGCCCATCTGCTGTTGCGCAAGCAACGCCTTCTGAAGGGTCGCCGTTTCGTCCATGTCGGTGTCAACGAGTGCGCCGACACCTTTGTCGATCAAGTCAGACATGTCCGCGGTGTAGGCAACGCGATCGCCGATACGCGCGCTCATCGTGCCGAGGCCAGCCGCGGTCTCCGTCAGTGTCGACAACAGGGAATCGACCACTGCGATCATATCGTCCACCTGTGCGGACGTCGTATTGCTATCGAGCTTTATTTCCGTTGCGGTCGCCGGCGTCGTCGAGCCGGCGCTAAGCAGATAATAGTTGCGCGCCGTCGCAGTGCCGTCGGAATTCAGGGTGTTCGCATCTACCGTTTTCGTGAGCAGTCCGCGATTGGCGTCCGTCATATCGATCATGACGGTCTGGTCCGCCGGAAAATCGATGGTTTGCATCTGGTATTCACCACTCGCGCCGCGCACGAAACCGCCGATCACGGATCGCGAGGTCGGAAGCGTGGCATCTCGGTTAAGAAGCCAGTTCTCGCCGGCGATGCTGGTCGACTGAACCGTCGTCTGCAGTTGTCCCTTCAACTCGCTGAGGCTGGTATTAAGCTTCGTCTTGTCGACGCCGGCTTCCTTCGCCGTCAGCAGCGTCTTGCGGATCTCGCCCAACTGGTCAATCAGGCTGTCCATCGAGGTATAGGCAGTATCGACCTTCGATGCGCCGACGCCGAGCGCGTCGTGAATGTTCTGCAGCGAATTGCTGTCCGAGCGCATGACGCTTGCAAAGGACCAATAGGTTGCGTCGTCCGCAGCCGTTTCGACGCGGTAACCCGACGAAACCTGCTGCTGAACCGTTGCGGCGTCCTTGTTGATGATGCGCAGCGCCGCGAGGGCGTTCACCTGTGCCGAGCTGGTAATTTTGTATGTCATTTTCTGGCTCTGAATAGGGAAACGGGACAGGCCGGCGAGCGGCAGCGACTGAGCTGGCGTCATGCCCCCGACTGGATCCTCCAGGCCGGTTTGTCGCTAAAACAAATCAACTGTTAAGCGAAGGTAACCAAGGCTCCGGACCGGCGCAAGGGCTACGGCGTCGGTGCCGCAAGCCTCGCGCAACCTTGATTATCGCTTCAAAAACAAAGATAAAGCCGCATCTCGCGACGCGGCTTTCGGTCTCACTTCGTGGCTGGCGGCGTTCTTAGCCCTTGAACAGCGTGAGGACGTTCTGTGCGCTGTTGTTGGCGATTGACAGCGACTGGATCGCCAGTTGCTGCTGCGTCTGCAGCGCGGTCAGCTTGCTCGATTCCTCTTCCATGTCAGCGTCAACGAGGCGTCCGACGCCCGAGTCGATCGAGTCGCTGAGGTTCGAAACGAAGCTTTCCTGAAGATCGATACGGGTGGAGATCGAACCGAGCTGCGAACCCGCCTTCGTCAGCGCGCTGAGGCCGTTTTCCACGGTGGTCAATGCCAGGTTAATATCGCTGTCGCTGAAGCTCGTGATGTCCATGCTGAAGATCGAGCCAACGCTGCCCGAGGAGGTTCCGATGATACCAGTCGCAGTGTCGATTGCTCCGGTTGTCGTCATGCCAAACAGAACGTTGCCGCTGGTCGAGTCATCGAGGAAATATTCTGTCGTCTGGACGGACACCTGTCCATTCGCGTCGCGGACGAACGAGGAGACCACGCTTTTCGTTGTATTGCCTGCAACCCAGTTTTCACCGGAGAAGGAAGCAGATTGCGCAACACTCAGCAACTGTTGCTGCAGCTGCGCGATTTCGTCCTGAACCTTGGTCTTGTCGACGCCCTTTTCCGTTGCGGCTACGATCTTGGCCTTGATCTCGCTGACGATATCGATGGCGCTATCCATGGCGGAATATGCGGTATCGACCTTCGCCGCGCCGAGGCCAAGCGCGTCGGAGACGGCCGACAGCGCCTTGTTGTCCGAGCGCATCGTCGTCGCAATAGACCAATAGGCAGCGTTGTCCTTGGCTTCCGCGACGCGGTAGCCTGACGAAACACGGCTCTGCGTTTCTTCCAGGCTGCCATTGATGCCGCGGAGGGTCTGGAGGGCGGACATTGCCGCGACGTTCGTCAAAATGCTGGTCATGAAATTATTGGTCCTTGGCTGGCAAATATTGAAAAGGACACTCCGGTCCGCCACCGGGAACGGCAATCAGCTTCATGCCCGCTAACCGCTTCTTAAGCTTGGTTAACATACCGTTTCGTTGACGGCAGAAAACATGAGTTTGGTTAACGCCGAGTTAACAAACATAAAAAAGCCACGCTCGGGGGAGCGCGGCTTCGATCGGTTTGAAGCGCCCGCGGGCGCTCCTGCTATTAGCTGCGGAACAGCGAGAGGATGTTCTGCGAAGAGGAGTTCGCGATCGACAGCGACTGGATCGCCAGCTGCTGCTGGGTCTGCAGGGCGCTGAGCTTGGAGGACTCTTCTTCCATGTCGGCGTCAACCAGGCGGCCGATACCGGAGTCGATCGAGTCGCTGAGCGAGGAGACGAACTCGGTCTGGATATCAACGCGCTGCTGCAGCGAACCGAGCTGCGAACCGAGAGTGGTCATGTTCTTCAGCGTGGTTTCGACGTCCGTCAGCAGGTTGTCGATTGCGGCCTGGGTCGTGGTGTTGCCGATCGTGAAGCCGTAGACCGACTGGCCGGAGCTTGCGCCGGTCCCACCAAGAATACCGCCGGTGGTCGTGCCGTTGAACAGGGTGTTGGCCGTGCCGAGCACATAGTCGGTGGTCTTGATCGAGACCGTGCCGCCGGTGCCGCGGACGAAGGAGGAAACGACGCTGACGGTACCGCCGGTGTTGTTGACCCAGTTTTCGCCGTTGAACGAAGCGGATTGGGCAACGCTGTAGAGCTGTGCCTGCAGCTGGGTGATTTCGTCCTGAAGTTTGGTCTTGTCGACACCAGCTTCGCTGGCTGCAACGAGCTTTGCCTTGATCTCGCCGACGAGATCGATGGCGCTGTCGACAGCCGTGTAGGCCGTGTCGAGCTTGGCGGCGCCCATGCCGAGGGCGTCGGAAACAGCCGAAAGGGCCTTGTTGTCCGACTTCATCGTCGTGGCGATCGACCAGTAGGCAGCGTTGTCGGCAGCCTTGCCGACGCGCAGGCCAGACGAAACGGCGTTCTGCGTGTCCGCCAGATTGCTGTTGACGTTGCGCAGCGTCTGGAGTGCCGCCATTGCGGAGTTGTTGGTCAGAATGCTGGTCATTGATTTGCCCCTTTGGCAGAATTGATGTGAAGGGACATTCCGGACTTTCTACCGGGAACGGCGGTCAGCGTCATGCCTGTTGATCGCTTCGTACTGCGCAATCAACTCGCCGTTTCGATAGGCCCATATGACGGCATCATGGTTAAGAAATCCTGAACCCGTATGGGGAAATTTATTAAAAATATCCGCTAGTTACGGATCGTTCGTTAACTGGAAATTAAAACACTTACGGCCGGGAATGACCCGGCCGCAAGCTTTCTTCAATCTGCCGTACGGGCTATTAGCGGAACAGCGAGAGGATGTTCTGCGAAGAGGAGTTCGCGATCGACAGCGACTGGATCGCCAGCTGCTGCTGGGTCTGCAGGGCGCTGAGCTTGGAGGACTCTTCTTCCATGTCGGCGTCGACCAGGCGGCCGATACCGGAGTCGATCGAGTCGCTGAGCGAAGACACGAAGTCCGACTGGATGTCGACGCGAGTCTGGAGCGAACCGAGCTGCGAACCGAGGGTGGTCATGTTCTTCAGCGTGGTTTCGACGTCCGTCAGCAGGTTGTCGATGTCGCCTTGGGTCGTGCTAGTACCGATCGTGAAGCCGTAGACCGACTGGCCGGAGCTTGCGCCGGTCCCACCAAGAATGCCGCCGGTGGTCGTGCCGTTGAACAGGGTGTTGGCCGTGCCGAGCACATAGTCGGTGGTCTTGATCGAGACCGTGCCGCCGGTGCCGCGGACGAAGGAGGAAACGACGTTGACGGTACCGCCGGCGTTGTTGACCCAGTTTTCGCCGTTGAACGAAGCGGATTGGGCAACGCTGTAGAGCTGTGCCTGCAACTGGGTGATTTCGTCCTGAAGCTTGGTCTTGTCGACACCAGCTTCGCTGGCTGCAACGAGCTTTGCCTTGATCTCGCCGACGACGTCGATGGCGCTGTCGACAGCCGTATATGCGGTGTCGAGCTTGGCGGCGCCCATGCCGAGGGCGTCGGAAACAGCCGAAAGGGCCTTGTTGTCCGACTTCATCGTCGTGGCGATCGACCAGTAGGCAGCGTTGTCGGCAGCCTTGCCGACGCGCAGGCCAGACGAAACGGCGTTCTGCGTGTTATTCAAGCCCTTGTTGACGTTGCGCAGCGTCTGGAGTGCCGCCATGGCGGAGTTGTTGGTGTTAATGCTTGTCATAAGTCTGTCCCCAAAAACAAAATACAAAAGGAGGACATACCGGACTTCTATACCGGCGATGACGGACCAGCTTCATGCCACTCGGTGCCGTTTCTCTTGAGCAACCAAACCCGTCATGTCGGGAACAATTTTGCAGCCATTCATTGCCAACTCATTAAAACGGCTGATGAAACGGCGTCAGGTCCACGATGTGGTTAACGGTGTCCAAACACCCATAGGCGCCCGACCCAGCGGAACACGTCGGCTTCAAGCAAGCTTGGTGTGTCTAGATAGAGCAAAACTAGGCGCAATATGGCCTGCGCGCGCGTGGCCTTGGCGCTCGTCGACAAAATTCCGAATGGGGTGGGCTCTTGAATACCAATATTTCGTTTGCAGCGGCTTCGAAAGACTACCAAAAGGGACAGTATCTCAAGTCGCTTGAAGCGCTGAACCAAATCATCAACACGCAGAAGGATGTAAAAACGTACGTCCTGCTTGCCAAGAACCTGCTGAAACTCGGCTTCAAATCGGAGGCGGCAAGTGCCTATGCGTTGGCGGGCGAACTCGACAGCAACAAGGAGTCGCTTTACACGCGCGAAGCCGCGCTTCTGTATTTTGCTTGCGGCGACGAGGAGCAGGCCCTGCTTTACGCACTTCGTCTCATGTCTCTCGCTAGGTCCGACGTCGACCTTGCCAGCGTGCTTGTTAACATTCATCTGAAGCAGGGCCGAAAAGATCTCGTTAGTCCCTACCGCGACGTCATTTCCAAGAGCAGCAACCCGGACCATGCGCGCCTCGCCGTGCGAATGGTCGGCGACGACATTCTGGATGCGACCAACGAGACGCTTATCCGCAATCTCTTCAAGAAGTTTCCGGAGATCATATCGCTCCGGCTGCTCCTGCTCGTTTTCGCGCGCGAGGTGTGCGATTTCGATTTGGTCGCAAGGGAGTTTCAGTCCGTGCAGCGAATGCTCGAAAAGGGCGACCTGGGCTTCCTGGAACGCGACAACCCTTTCTACAACCTCCATTGGTGTGGCAACGAGGCGCTCAATGCGCGCGCCTCCCACACTCCTTCGCTTCCCCTGAAGGAGGCAGCCGCGCGGCGCAAAGCCGTTCCCCATTCATGGGGAGACAAAATTCGGATCGGTTATCTCTCCTCGGACTTTTGGGTTGGGCATGCGACCATGAAGTTGCTGCGCCGCGTCCTCGAGCTGCATGACCGAGACAAGTTCGAGGTGACGCTCTTCTGCCATACCGCGGAGAAACACCTGGAACATGAGGCCAGCACTGTCGATCGCTCACAGTGGGGCGAAGTATGCATCGTCCGGGACATGACCGATGAAGAAGCCGCACAAGCCATTCGTGAGCGGCAGATCGACATCCTGATTGATCTCAAGGGGCACACACTCGGCGGACGGTCCAGAATACTAAACTATGGCGGGGCGCCAATACAGGCGACATGGCTTGGCTTCCCGGGCACGGTAACGGACATCGATCTTGACTACTCGATCGGCGATCGCTTCGTGCTGCCCGAGGGCAGTGAAGCGCACTATTACGAGAAGTTGGTGCGCATGCCGGACAGCTATCAGCCCAATGATCCCGCCAACCGTCCGAAGCCGAGGCCAACAACACGCGCTGAGGTCGGTTTGCCGGAGGATGCATTCGTCTTTGCCTCGTTCAATGCAAACCGCAAGATCAACGCGGACATACTCGACGTCTGGTGCAACATTCTCAAGCGCACGCCGAACAGCGTACTTTGGCTTATGCTTTCGTCACCGCGTACCGAGGCCAACTTGCGGAACTATATGAACAGGAGGGGGATCGATTCGAAGCGAGTGATCTTCTGCCCCCGCGTATCCTACGAAGAGCACATCGATCGCCAGCAGATGGCGGACCTCGGTATCGACACCTTCCCGGTCAACGGCCACACAACCACTTCCGAACAGCTCTGGGGTGGCCTGCCAGTCCTGACGGTCAAGGGCACCAATTTCGCTTCCCGCGTCACCGAGAGTCTGCTCAACGCAATCGGCTTGCCGGAACTCGTCGCCGCCGACATCAAGGCCTACGAGGACATGGCCGTCGAGCTCGCGAGCAGCCCGGAGCGCATTGCCGACTACAAGCAGCGCATTCGCCAGAACGCCTGCATCATGCCGCTGTTCGATGCGGAACGCTTCACGCTCCACCTCGAGAAGTCCTACGAGGTCATGGTGGAGCGCGCCAAGATGGGACTGGACCCTGACCACATCGACGTTCCGGCCCTGCCGCCGCGCACGGAGCCATTCTTCAGCTTCGACTAGATGGAAGCCCCACACAACAAAAAGCCCGCCGGTGAACGCCAGCGGGCCTTTTGTTGTGTGGAGTGTGAAGCCGCGAAACCTCGTCAGTGGAACGAGCGGACCAGACTTCCGACCAACAGGTTCCAGCCGTCGATGAGCACGAAGAAGAGAATCTTGAATGGCAGCGAGATCGAGGTCGGCGGCAGCATCATCATGCCCATTGCCATGGTGATGGTGGCGACGATCAGATCGATGACCAGGAAAGGAAGGACGACGAGAAAGCCTATCTCGAAGCCGCGGCGGATTTCCGAAATCATGAAAGCCGGAATGAGGACGCGGTAGTCGATCTTCTCGCCGGTCTCGACAGTTTGGCCACGCTCGCGCGCCAGATCCACGAAAAGCGCCAGATCCTTGTCGCGGGTGTTGTTCGCCATGAATCCCCGGAAGGGCTCGGCGATACGCGCCACCGCCTGCTGCTCGTCGAGCTGGTTCGACAGGAGCGGCTGGACGCCGGTCTGCCATGCCTGATCGAACGTGGGCTGCATGACGTAGAAAGTCATGAACAACGCGAGCGACAGGAGGATCATGTTGGAGGGCGTGGAAGACAGGCCCATTCCCGATCGCAGGATCGAGAATGCAATGATGAAGCGCGGGAAGCTCGTCACCATGATCAGGATGCCCGGAGCGACCGAAAGAACGGTCAACAGGCCGAATGTTCTGATGATCCATGCCGCAACCGAACCGTCGACCGGCAAGTTCAAAAGGTTTGATGGGAGCTGCTGCGCATGGGCCAGCTCCGGTGCCGCCATCATGGCAGCGAATAACAATATGAATCGAATCATTCGACGACGAAGGTCCTGAACATGACCTTCGATACGCGCCCTTGCGCGCGAAGGTCAACACGCTCCTGGATGTCATCCTTAAGATATTCGAAGCCTCGCGGTCCCTCGATCTGCTGCAGCGAAACCGTACGGACATAGGCGAGGATGTCCTGATGGACATCCTCGGCGACCTTGACGTCCGGCGGGCCGTTAAAGAGCAGCGCGACTTCCAGGCGAACTAGGCTTTCTGAGGGATAGGCAAGGTTCGTGGTGATGGGCTCGAGTTGAACGATGTTGTTGGCTTCCGTCGAAATGCGAGGCAGGCCCGCCTCGCCTTCCTTTTTCTGCGCGGCCTCGTCCTTGGCTGCCTTGGCCTGTTCCGCCTGCTCGGCGCCTTTGATGCTGGGCGCGACCATGTCACCGACCACCCAGCCGCCGCCGGCGCCGAGCAGCGTCAGGACCGCAAGCCCGACGATCGTCATTATTGTGGCCTTTTTCGACTGGCCCCCAGCGGTTTCTGTCTCTGCCATGATGTGTGCCTCAGAGCGGCGAGAAGAGATCGACGGCCTGCTGGCCGCGCGGCGGCTGCTGTACTTCCATCAGGCGGCCGCGACCGCCGTAGGAGATGCGCGCTTCAGCAATCTTCTCGTAGGAAATCTGGTTGTCGGAGTTCACGTCCTGCGGGCGCACGATACCGGCAACGTTGAGAATGCGGATCTCCTGGTTGACGCGAACCTCCTGAGAACCGCTGATCACGAGGTTGCCGTTCTCGAGGATACCGGTGACGACGGCGGCGACCATGAGCTTCAGCGTCTCGGACCGGTCGATCTTGCCCTTGCCGTCGGTACTGGTATCCGAACCGTAGGTCACATCGGTCTTCGACTGAGGATTCCAACCCATGACGTTGGCGTTCACATCCCAGTTCAGGCCGCTCGAGTTGGTCCGGCTGCGGCTGGTGTCGTTCTCGAACTTCGCCTTGTCGTTGATCTGGATATCGACGGTCAGGATGTCGCCGACATTCAGCGCGCGCGCATCCTTGAAGAGGGCGGCCTGCGAGTCGCTCCAGAGAGAATAGCCCTGCGCGACCTGGCGCGGCTGCTTCGGATAAAGCGCCATCTGCGGCGTCTGGCCATAAGCAAGGCCGCTGCCGATCGGGCTCATGGCTGGGGCGCGACCGATCTCATTGACAGCCTGCGGCGATGCGCAGCCTGCAAGAAGGGCGACGGCGGCGATCGCGACCGGGAAACGCATGTTCATGAGGGGTCCTTCGACGTATTGGGATCGGACGCGCTGGCGATGATATTGGCGATGACCGCGGCCTTCTGCGGATCCATCTCATTGAGGATCAAGCTCGACTGGGTCGCGTTCAGCCGCATGATGACGGCGGCCGCCACTTCGATCTTCACCTCTTGCAGCTGTGATGCGGCTGCGTCCGGTTTCATTTTCTTATAGATATCGGTGAGGCCCGCTTCGGCCTGCTTGAGGAAATCATCACGGCGCTTCAGCCAGTCCTGATATTCCTCTTTGCGCTTGCTCATTTCCGCAATGCGGGAATCGACGTCGGCGCGAAGCTTCTCGAGTTCCTGCTTCTGCAGCAGATAGCGCTGGTCGCGCGCGGGATCGGCAATGTTCGTGCAGAACTGCTTGATCTCCTCCTGCGATGTCATTTCACCCCTCGGCGACGGCTGTTCCTGTGCGAAGGCGCCGGGAATGGACAACGCCACGACGGCCATCGCAGGCAGTGCAAGCCGCTGAAGCAAGTCTGACAAGGCCATATTCTTCATCATTGCAGGACGAGCTCCGCTTGCAGCGCGCCGGCTGATTTGATGCCCTGGAGGATGGCAATGATGCCATCCGGCTTGACGCCGATATTGTTGAGACCCGCCACGAGCGTCCTGAGATCAGGCCCATCCAGCAGAGCAACCTTGCCGCCCGTCTTCTGCGCAGCGATGTCGGTCTGCGGCTGCACGGCGGTCACACCGCGCGAGAACGGCTCTGGCTGAATGATCTGCGGTGTCTCGGTTACCTGGACAGTGAGAGTACCATAGCTGACGGCAACCGGCGACACGCGCACGTCCGCGCCGATGACGATCGTTCCCGTTCGCTCGTTCACCACGACCTTGGCCGGCGTGTCAGTCTCGACGATAAGATTCTCCAGATCGGCCATCAGGCGCGTCAGATCCGCCGTTCTCGGCTTCTGGACGATGACCTCCTGCGCGTCCTTGGCTTCTGCTACCGGGCCGCCGAAGCGAGTGGAAGCATAGCCATTGACGACATCGGCAATGCGGATCGCCGTCGAGAAGTCCGGGTTGCGCAGTTGCAGGACGAGATTGACGGAATCCTTGAAGCGCGAGGGCAGTTCACGTTCGATGATGGCGCCGCCCGGCACCCGTCCAGCGGTCGTCACACCCTCGGTTACCGTCGCGGCCTGGCCCTGGGCGGTGAAACCCGAGACCACGACCGAGCCCTGCGCGACAGCGTAAATCTGGCCGTCGGCGCCCGACAGCGACGTCATGATCAGTGTGCCGCCGCGCAGCGAAGTCGCGTCGCCAAGCGAACTGACGTTCACGTCGATGCGGCTGCCGGGACTGGCATAGGGTGGCAGATTTGCTGTCACCATGACAGCTGCGGTGTTCTTCGCGTTGGACTGGGTGCCCTGCGTGGAGATGCCGAGGTTCTGCAGCATGGCGCGCATCGACTGCTCGGTAAACGGGGAAGCGCGGAAACCGTCGCCGGTGCCCTGAAGACCGACGACCAGACCGTAGCCAATCAGCTGGTTGTCGCGTCCGGCCTGCAGGGAGGCAATGTCCTTGATGCGCGAGTTCATCGCCGCAGCGGGCGTGACGGCCAGGACATTCGGAGACAGAAACGCGAGGGCTACGAATAGGCGAAAAAACATCTTCATTTTGCGGCCACGTGTATGGTGCCGTCTGCGAGCACGGTGCCGCTGACAATCACGCCGGAATCCATGTTGCGAACGCGGATGAGCTGCCCCGTCATACCATCCTCGAGCGGCGAGCCGGCCGCCGAGATCGTCATCGCGCCGAGCGTGAAGATAAGACGGGTCGAGGAGCCGCGCGTCACGGTATAGGGCTCTCGCAGCGCCGAGACGGAGATCGTGCGCCCCGGCAGGAGCGTGCGCTTCGAAATCATCCCTTCGACCTGGCGGATCGACTTTGCATAGTCGCCCTTGAGGTTGGGGTTGGTCACTTCCACTTCCTGGAGCTGGGCGCCGGAAACGGTTTCGCCGGGGTAGATGGTCGTCGTCGGAACGACGGCATATCCCATGCCGGCAGCGGCTGCTGCCTGCGGCATGGCAAATGCGGTGATCGCAACGGCGGCGGCTGCCGCCCATCCGAGGATACCTTTGACCCGGCAAAACATCATGTTTCGGCCCTTCCCGATTACTTCAGGTTCTTGCTGACGATGGAGGCCATTTCGTCGGCGGTGGTGATGACCTTGGAGTTCATTTCATAGGCGCGCTGCGCCGATATCAGTTCGGTGATTTCCTTCACCGGGTCGACGTTCGACGATTCGAGGTAGCCCTGCTTCATGTAGCCGAAGCCTTCTTCGTCGGGCGTGCCGACCACGGGATCGCCCGACGCAGGTGTCTGCTGAAAGAGGTTGTCGCCGAGAGGCTGAAGGCCGGCCTCGTTGACGAAGTCGGCGATCTGCAGCTGGCCGAGCACGGTCGGATCGGTGTCGCCCGGCAGCTTCGCCGAAACTTCGCCCGAGCGGCTGATGGTCACTTGCGTCGAACCCTGCGGGATCGTGATATTAGGCGCTACCAGGTAACCGTCGGTGGTGACGATCTGGCCAGTCTCGTTTTTATTGAACGCGCCAGCGCGCGTGTAGAGCGTCGTGCCATCGGGCGCCTGGATCTGGAAGAAGCCGCGACCAATAAGCGCTACGTCGAGGTCGTTGCCGGTCTGCGAAAGCTCGCCCTGGATGTGCAGGTTGCGGACGGCGGCCGTCTGGACGCCGAGACCGATGTTCGCACCTTCAGGTACGATCGCCTGGTTCGCGCGGTTCGAAACGCCCTTGGCGCGCTCGGTCTGATACAACAGGTCCGTGAATTCAGCGCGAGCGCGCTTGAAGCCGGTCGTGTTGATGTTCGCGATGTTGTTGGCGATGACTTCAAGATTGGTCTGCTGGGCATCCATACCCGTCGCAGCAATGGCAAGCGCTCTCATGGCTTCGTCCTCAAATCAATTACATCTGCATGCGGGTAACGTCGAGAAAGGCCGAAACGACCTTGTCGCGAATGGCGATCGCAGTCTGAAGGGTCTGCTGTGCCTGCATGACGGCATCGACGACTTCACGCGTCGTCGCGGTGCCCTTGATGCCGGCAAAGGACATGCTTTCTGCATTCTTGAGGGTATTGACGGCGCCCGTCGCAACATTGGTGAGAACCGCGCCAAAGCCGCCGTCGTTTGCAGCACTTTCTGCCGCCGATGAAGCTGTGGAGCGGTCCTTCTCGATGGCGGCAAGGCCGCGGGTCATCGACAGGGAGCTGACGCTATTGACGTTGTTGATCATGATTATTGGCTCTTCAGAAGGTCGATTGTCGACGAAATCAGGTCGCGGGATTGCTTGATGGTCTGCAGGTTGGCGTCATACGAACGGTTTGCTTCGCGCATGTCGGCCATCTCGACCAGCATGTTGACGTTCGGGAGCTTGACGATGCCCTTCTCGTCCGCAGCCGGATTGGAGGGGTCGAATTCAGTGATGAACTTCGATTCGTCGACACCGAACTTCTTGACGTTGACGGTCGTGACGCCATTGGCGCGATCGACCGCTTCGCCGAAGGTGATGGTCTTGCGACGGTAGGGATCGGCACCGGGCGTGTCGCCGGTCGAGCGTGCGTTGGCGATGTTTTCGGACACGATGCGAAGGCGCGTCGATTGCGCTTCAAGCCCGGATCCCGCGATTTTGAGTGCTGCTGACAAAGGATCCATGATCTTAGCTCTTCACTGTCATCAGCATCAGTCGATTGAACGAGCTTACGAGCGACGTGTTCAGATCGTACTGACGCTTGATTTCACCGGACTTCGTGAGTTCCTCGGCGAGACCGACCGTGTTGCCGGACTCCTGCACGCCGATCTCCTGGTCAAGGGCCGCGTCCTTGACGTCGATGTCGCTTTTCGTGCCGAGATCGTTGCCGGTCAGGTGCGCAGCATTCGTGCGCGCCATAGTAATGTCCGACCGGTCGAGGGTGGCCTGGAAAGGCGTGATGTCTTTGGCGCGATATTTCGGCGTATTCGCGTTCGCGATGTTGCCGGCCACAACCTCCTGACGGATCGTCAGCCATTCGGCCTGCCGCGACGCCAAGTCGAAAAGTTGAATCGGTTGCATGGGAACTCTCCGTTTTTACTGGGGCGAACCTAGGACGGTAATCTTGCGTCAGACTTACGGAGAATGCGGTCCGACATTCCGTGGCTGCCGGGCGCGCACTCCCATAACGGGACGAAGGCTCCGACCGTATCCGGTGGAGCCTTCGACTGATGCGCTTGAGAGCGGTGCACGCTCAATTATGCTGATAGACATCGCCCTTGGAGGTGATGATGACCCATTTGCCATCACGTTCCTCCAGCGTCGCCAACCGGCTTTCGTCCGGCAGAATGGATCCCACCTGAACGACGTACATGCCTGAGGTATCTTCGATCAAGGCACGGCCGTTTGCCACGTGAAGGAGGCGAAAGCCGGATTTACCGGGGAACGGCTGATCCTCGGCCGGCGGACCCTTATCGTCTTCCTTGCCAATGTTGGAGACCGTCGCGGTCGTCAGCGGATCGACGGGGATCTCGGGCTTCTTGTCGTATCGGTTCTTGTTGGCCATCGCGAGGGGCGAAACGCTGAAGACGTTTCGTGCCGGCCAGTCGGGAAGGTCGCGTGTCCGGTCGCCCTGCGCGACATTGATGCCGAACTTGTCCTCGTTAAAGAAGACGTACCACGGAAAGAAGGCGGACGCCGCCGCCAGGGTAAGGCCGGTAATTGTCAGGGCGCGGTCGAGAAAGACGGTTTTGCGCCCCAGGGGCTTCAGCGGGGCGATCTTCTCATCGTCATCGAAATCTGTCACGTCGCGCCTCTCTACCTGCGGATACTCGGCTGGCCGCCGATGCCGGCCGCGGCTTTCAGGGCGCCGGCCAGATCGGCAAAGGCATCCCTCGAATCGCTATCGCCGGGCGACTGTTTCAAAACATCGTAAATAATCGGTACCTGCCTGACCGCCATATCGAGATCAGGATCGGCGCCCGGGCGATAGCCGCCGATCAGGCGCAGGTCGCGTGTTTCCTCGAAGCGGTGGATGAGCGTCTTCAGGCGAGACACCAGCTTCTCCTGATCCGGGGTCCAGGCCTTGCGCGCCAAACGCGAGATCGAGGCCAGCGGATCGATCGGTGGGTAACGCCCTTCCTCCGCCAGACTACGCTGCAGGACGATGTGGCCGTCCAGAATGCCGCGCGTCGAGTCGGCGATCGGGTCGTTGTGGTTGTCACCATCGACGAGGATGGAAATGATCGCGGTGATCGTTCCGGTCCCCTCCGGTCCGGGTCCGGCACGCTCCAGCAGGCGCGGCAGCTCGGTGAAGACCGAGGCGGGATAGCCACGGGCGATCGGCGGTTCACCCGACGCAGTCGCGACCTCGCGGATCGCGTGGGCAAATCGGGTAACGCTGTCGACGATCAAGAGCACGTTGTCGCCCTGATCGCGGAAATGCTCGGCGATGGTGACCGCTGTCAGCGGCGCCATCTTGCGCAGCATCGGGCTCTCGTCACTCGTCGCGACGACGGCGATCGCCTTCTTCATGTTGTCGCCAAGCGTGTCCTCGATGAATTCGCGCACTTCGCGGCCACGTTCACCCACAAGCGCGATGACGACCTTGTCGAAAGCATCCGCACGGGCCAGCATGGACAGCAGCGTCGACTTACCGACGCCCGAGCCTGCGAAAATGCCGAGGCGCTGGCCGAGGCAGAGCGGCGAGAAAATGTCGATAGCGCGAACGCCCGTCTTGAAGCCTGTCTCCACGCGCTTCCGCGTCATGGACGGCGGCGCCGTGTTCGAAATGGAGCGGCGGCCGAGCCCCTCGACAATGGGACCGAGGCCATCGATCGGCTCGCACAGCGCGTTGATGGTGCGCCCGCACCAGCTGTCCGCCGGAGAGATGCGGAATGCACCCTTGCGGATGACCGTATCATGGATGCCGATCGGCTCGCCCGGCTCGATCGGGCAGACATAGGTCAGTTCAGGCTCGACGCGAACCACTTCGCCGAGGTGGATGCCGGTCGGCGACTTGTGGGCGACGAATTCTCCGAGCCGCACATGGCGCGACAGGCCGGTCACGGTGTAGTGGCCGGCCGCGATCGTCTGGACGTGACCGCCGGGGGCGACCAGGAATTCGGGGCTCGAATAGCGCGACACGAGCCCCGCGAGATGCGTGAGCTTCGGCGAAAGGTCGGATTCGGTGAGCGGCGTATTGCTCATGCTTCAGGCCCCGTTCAGCGGCTGCCGCCGAGCGTCTTGATCGCCTCGCTGAACGAAGTCTCGCTGTCCTTCGAGAGCGACGTCATACTCTCGAAGGCGCGATTGACTTCGATCAGCTGCGTAATTTCGCGCATCGCGTTGACGTTGGAATTTTCGAGATAGCCCTGCCGGACACCGACATTGAAACGATCGGTGACGGCGCGTGGCTGCTCGGTCGTCATGATGCCGCTATTCTCGTAGCGTAGATAGCCCTTGCTGATATCGGCCTCGAAGAGACCCAGCGAACCGACCTGCTTGCCGTCCTGGTAGATCAATCCGTCAGAGCCGACCTTCGGTTCGCCAGCAGCCGTGTTGAGCGTCACCGGCGCACCGCCGGCGTCGAGAACAGGGTAACCTCGAACGGAAACGAGCTCGCCGTTTTCCTTCATCGTGAAGCGGCCATCCTTGGTCAGAACTTTGCCGGCCGGCGTGTCGACCGAGAACCAGGCATCCCCCTTGATCGCGAAGTCGAGCATGTTTCCGGTGTGCTCGAACTCGCCAGTATCGCCGGAGAGATAGTCGTTGCCCTGGGACACATAGGCGATCTTCGCATTGATCTTGTTGCCGGTCTCGCCGAGCATCTCGTCGAATTTCACCTCCGTCCCGCGGAAGCCCGTCGTGTTCACGTTCGCCATGTTGTCGGCGATGGTGGTGAGGCGACGTTCGAGTGCGATCTGCGACGACAAAGAAACATAAAGACCGGATTGCATCCCGATAGACTCCTGCATTGGCGATGAACGGTACGAAATCCGGGTGTTTGCAGTCGGTTCGACCACGAATTTCGCTGAGGCGGCACCTCAGAAACGGGCACGGATGCCCATTCGTCACCGACAAGCTGACAGCAAATGCTTGCGCGAAGCTGGCATGCAAAAGCTTGATTTGCAGGGACTATCATCAGCCTCACGCAAGCCAGCAGCCCTATCCGTTGAGTTGAAAATAACGATCAGGTTTGGACTGACGATGAATATCATTATCGGATTTGTGATTACCTGCGGCTGTATCGTCGGCAGCTTCATGGCGATGGGTGGCCACGTGGACGCGCTCTGGCAGCCGTTCGAGCTAGTCATCATCGGCGGCGCCGGCCTGGGCAGCTTCGTCATGGGCAACCCGATGAAGGTGGTGAAGGATTCCGGCAAGGCGCTCGTCGAAGCCTTCAAGCACACGGTGCCGAAGGAACGGAATTATCTCGATACGCTTGGTGTCCTCTACTCCCTGATGCGCGATCTTCGCACGAAGTCTCGCAACGAGATCGAAGCCCATATCGACAATCCGGCCGAATCCTCGATCTTCCAGTCCGCGCCGACGATCCTCAAGAATAAGGAACTGACGGCGTTCATCTGCGACTACGTCCGGCTGATCATCATCGGCAATGCCCGCTCGCATGAGATCGAAGCACTGATGGACGAAGAGATCAACACGATCCTTCACGACAAGATGAAGCCCTATCACGCCATCCAGATCATGGGCGACGCCTTCCCCGCGATCGGTATCGTCGCCGCCGTTCTCGGTGTCATCAAGGCCATGGCGCACATCAACGATTCGCCTGAGGTCCTCGGCCACCTGATCGGCTCGGCGCTCGTCGGCACCTTCCTCGGCATCATCCTGTCCTATTGCGTGTGTTCGCCGATCATTTCCCAGATCAAGATCGTCCGCACCAAGCAGCATCGCCTCTACGTCATCGTCAAGCAGACCCTGCTTGCCTACATGAACGGCTCGGTGCCGCAGGTCGCGCTCGAATACGGCCGCAAGACAATTTCGGCCTACGAGCGTCCTTCGATCGACGCGGTCGAGCAGGAAATGATGAATCCCGGCGGCGAGAACAAGGCGGCGTAAACGGTCATGAACGCTCCCCTCAAGAAACCCCTCATGGGCGAAGCCCTTCTTGCCAAACTGACCGGCAGGCTGGGCGACAAGGCCACCGTCGAGAAGATCTGCAGCGGATTCGGCGAAGTCTACGTCGTCTTTCTGCCCGACATCATCAAGAGCGAGACGAACCTCGACGTCGAAGTGGCCTATCTCGGTTGCGACAGCGGGCACAAGAACGAGCTGGTCGCCAACCTCGGCGACAATACGACGCTCGTCGATGCGACGCTCCGCAACTGGTCACCAAACATTACGCTTGCCTGCGGCAACAGCTTCATCATCACCCTGATGGAACACTTGCTGGGTGCGGCGGCAGACGCCGTCGAGCAGCCGGCGGATCGCCTGCTCTCCGTGATCGAGCTCGAGCTTGCGGTCATGGCCTTCGACAAGTTCGCCAATGTCCTTCGTTCGGCAGTGAACGCGCCTGGCGGCTTCGAGCCAGTGCTTGAGTTTCCGCATGCGTTCGAAACACGGATCAAGCCGGCCGAAGACAAGCCCGACGAGTTCGCTGCCGCGATCAACATGTCGATCACGCTCTCCGGCATCACCTCGGATTTCTCGCTGATCGTTCCCCAGGCTGCCCTGCTGAAGACGACGGTGACGGCTCCGAAGGCCAAGGGCCAGTCGGCTAAATCGACCGAATGGAGTGATCAGCTCAGCGAGCAGGTGCGCCGCTCGCCGGTGACGCTCGACGCAAAGATCCGTCTGCAGGACCTGACGCTGCGGACCATTTCGAAACTTGCGGCTGGCGATGTCATCCCCTTCCACGACCGCGGCGACGTCCGCGTCGAAGTCAGCGCCAACAGCAAGGAATTGTACATCTGCGAGTTTGGACGTTCGGGCGAACATTATACCGTCCGGGTGAAGGATACGATTAATTCGGATGACGAGCTCATCCGCCACTTGATGAATTAGCCCATTTTCCAACCGGGCTGCCACGGCAGCTTGAGGCAAGTTTCAACTGGAATAGTGATTTCATGGCGACGAAGAAAACACCCAAGAACAGTGACCTTTCAATGGAGCTCCCGGGCAACGAGGCCGAGCTTGATCAGGCCATCGATGACCTGCGCGGCGTCCTGAAGACCGACGCGGACGGCGGCCTGCCGGATTTTGCTGGAGAGGCCGACGCCTTTAGCGGCAGCACCGACCTGTCAACCTTTGGCGGCGGTTTCGGAGATGCGGCAGAGCCCGCATTTGGTGGCGACGATTTCGGCGCAACATCCGATTTTGGTGGCTCTGCCAACTTCGGCGACAGCTCGTTTGGTGCGATCGCTTCCGAACCTGCCCCGCTCGGCAGCGCCATGCAGTCGAACCTCGACCTGATCATGGATATCCCGATCGACGTTCAGATCATGCTCGGCAGCAGCCGCATGCAGGTCGCCGGCCTGATGAACCTTAACGAGGGCGCAACCATCGCGCTCGACAAGAAGATCGGTGAGCCGGTCGAAATCATGGTGAACGGCCGCAAGATCGCTCGCGGCGAGATCACCGTTCTGGAAAACGACGACACGCGTTTCGGCGTCAAACTGATAGAAGTTCTGAGTACAAAGAAAACCTGATCCCGGTGCAGGGACGGAGAGGTTAGACCATGATGGACTTTGACGATTTCGGCGGCGCGCTAGCCGAGAAACCGTTGACCCAGGCTGAAAAGGCGGCGGCCGTTCTCCTCGCCATGGGGAAAGGGGTCGCCGGCAGGCTGTTGAAATATTTCACGCAGGCCGAGCTGCAGACGATCATCGGCTCGGCGCAAACGCTGCGTGCGATCCCGCCGGATGAATTGCTCGGACTTGTCGCCGAATTCGAGGACCTGTTCACCGAGGGTGCAGGCCTCATGGATAATGCCAAGGCGATCGAGAGCATCCTTGAAGAGGGTCTCACGCCCGACGAAGTCGACAGCCTGCTTGGCCGTCGCACCACCTTCCAGGCATACGAGACGTCGATCTGGGATCGCCTCGGCGAAGGCGACCCGGCCTTCATCGGCAAGTTCCTCCTGCGCGAACATCCGCAGACTGTCGCCTATATTCTCTCCATGATGCCCTCCTCATTCGGCGCCAAGGTTCTGATGCAGATTCCGGACGGCCGCCGCGCGGACATCATGAACCGTACCGTCAACCTCAAGGCCGTCAGCCCCAAGGCCGCGCAGATCATCGAAAAGCAGGTGCTAAGCCTGCTGGCAGAGATCGACGCCGAGAAGAATTCGATCGGCTCGACGAAGGTTGCGGAACTGATGAACGAGATGGACAAGCCGCAGGTCGATACCCTGCTCACCTCGCTCGAATCGATCAGCCGCGAATCGGTCAACAAGGTCCGTCCGAAGATCTTCCTCTTCGACGACCTCATGCTCATGCCGCAGCGCAGCCGCGTCATGCTCATGAACGATATCTCGTCCGACATCCTGACCATGGCGTTGCGCGGCTCGTCTGCCGACATGCGCGAGGCCGTCCTCGCATCGATCAGCCCGCGCCAGCGCCGCATGATCGAATCGGATCTGCAGAGCGGCACCGTTGGCATCAATCCGCGCGAAATCGCAATCGCCCGGCGCGCCATCGCCCAGGAAGCGATTCGCCTGGCAAACTCCGGGCAAATCCAGCTCAAGGAGACCGAAGGCGAAGGCTCGGCCGCGGCCTAAGCCGCTGTTGTTGTGTACGAAGCACCTCTTCCCGGCCGCTGCGGTTGATCGCCGCGGCGAAAGGGAGATACCTTCTAGGAAAGGCCGCGCCCTGGCGCGGCCGTTTCTTTTTGATGGAGGGCTTCGGCCTTGGCCGACGACGACAAGGACAGCAAAACAGAAGACCCGACAGCGAAGAAGAAAAGCGACGCTGCCGAGAAAGGCAACGTGCCGTTCTCGCGCGAGGTGCCACTGTTTGCCACCGTGCTTGCCACCTTCGTCTATATCATCTTCTTCCTGCCGAGTGGGCTCAGCAAGGTCGGCGAGGCGCTGAAGGACATTTTCGAGCAGCCCGACCAATGGAAACTCGAAACCGGGCCGGACGCGCTCTCCCTGTTCGTTCACCTCGCCTGGGTTTCGGCGGCCTTCCTCGCGCCCGCCTTCATCCTGTTCATGGCGTTTGGCGTTGCCGCGTCCATCTCGCAGAACCTGCCAACGCCGGTGCTCGAGCGCATACGGCCGCAGTTTTCGCGCATTTCGATCGCCAAGGGATGGTCGCGGCTGTTCAGCCTGCCTGGCCTCATCGAGTTCGGCAAATCGCTGACGAAGATTGTGATCGTCGGCGTCGTCATGTTCTTTGCGCTGAAGAGCGAATACTTCAGCGCGATCGATGCGATGTTCTCCGATCCGCAAACGATCTTCACGCGGATGATGACGTCGATGCAAAAGATCACCATCGTCGTCCTGATCGCCACAGCCGTCGTCGCCATCGCCGACTTCTTCTGGACGCGCTACCACTGGTTCACCGAACTGAAGATGACGCGGCACGAGGTCAAGGAAGAGAACAAGCAGTCGCAGGGTGACCCCTTCGTCAAGAGCCGCCAGCGCTCGCTCATGCGTGACCGTGCCCGCCGCCGCATGATTGCCAATGTCGATCGCGCGACGCTCGTAATCGCCAACCCGACTCACTTTGCCGTCGCCCTGCGCTATGTGCGTGAGGAAAACGACGCGCCTGTCGTCGTCGCCAAGGGGCAAGACCTAATTGCATTGAAAATCAGGGAGATCGCGGAAAAGAATGGGATCCCCGTTTTCGAAGACCCGCCGCTCGCGCGCTCCATGTTTGCGCAAGTCTCGGTCGATAGTGTCATACCGTCTGTATTCTATAAGGCAGTCGCGGAACTCATCCATCGGGTTTACGCGGCGCAAGCCAAGAACAAACGGGTAAGATAGCCGAATGAAAAAATGCCCCTACTCTGCCCAGCGTGAAAAAATCCTGGCTGAAGCCATCAGCCCCGTTGCCACGGAATTGCGGCTTCTGGACGCCTCGGATCTCATCTCTCTTCTGCGCTTCGAGTATTACGGCAATCTTTCCGATCTCGTATCGTCAGCGGCCGAGCTCTTCTTCCACCCCGGCACGGTCAATTTCGGCCATGGCGGCAGCTACACGCTAGAGTGGGGCGGCAAGCCCGAAGTGGTCATCGACCTTGAGATCAAGCCGCGCGGCGTCACGATCTATGCGCAGCTGATGCTTGCAGAGGCGCACGCCGGCATCGAGATCAACCACATCGCGTTCCAGAACCCTTCGGCGGATCCCGACGAAAACACTGTTTTCCTCGAGCAAAGCCTGCGCGACGCACGCTATAACGTCGAACCATTGCAGGCTTTGGCGGGCTAAAGCCCACACGGCTTCTCGTCAGCTGATATATCCAAGACGGATGGCCTTTGCGATCGCCTGGATTCGATTGACCGAATCCAGCTTGATCGTTGCCGAACCGAGATAGGCGTTGACGGTATGCACCGAGAGACCAAGCTTCTCTGCAATCTCTTCGCTGATGCGCCCGTCTCCAGCAAGCTGCAGGCAGGCAATTTCGCGTTCGCTGAGAGCTTCGGCAGCCGCCACGCGGCGCTCGTCGAGCGAAAGCAGGTCGATCATGATCTGGCACGATCTCACGTGCAGTTCGACGATCATATCGCTGGCCGGCTCGAGATCATCGCCCGTAAAGACAACGAAGCCGTTGCCAACGGCGCCGAGGCGCACCGGAAACGCCATGCCGGAAAAGGGAGCCAGGCCGCCCTTCAGGCGCGTCATGAAAGGTGCAATGCTTGCCGGCCCCGGAGCGGCGCGATCAAGCCCGCCAGCCCATACGACTGGAAGAAGCGACTTCTCGATATGATCAAGTAGCGCCTCGCCATGAGCGTCGAGGAATGCGCCACTGAAGCCGCTGTTCACCGATCCCCAGTTTTCCAGTTCGCAGACCAAACGCTGCTTTCCCGGGACGCCGGCACCGCTGATTCGATAGACAGCGAAATTCTGGGCGTCGGCGAGCTTCTGCATGCCGATGAGACGCGGAAACAGGTCGGACCGACTAGCGACCTTGCTGACCCGCACGCCGCGCATTGTTTCCGAATTTCCTATCGATCGACCGGACGACTGCCCCATAACGCCGTCCCCTTAGACGAGATTGTTCCTGACCGCGAATGCGATGGCCTCGGAACGAGTCTTCGTCGCCGTCTTTCGCATGACACTGGTGATGTAGTTGTTGATGGTGTTGCGAGAGATGCCGAGGATCATCGCAATCTCATCGCTCGTTTTGCCCTCGGCGATCCAGAAAAGGCATTCCAGTTCGCGATCGGTCAGCTCGAAGTCCCGGTCGGCCTTGGCGGCGCCGCACTGCAGGAAACTCGTGAAATAGGCGGACAAGAGCCCCACGTCGCGCAAGCGCTCCTGCGACAGAATGAAACCGTCATCGAACAGGAACATCAGCACCAGGCGCGAGCGTCCGATGTTGAACATCAACGAACAGTACTGGCGGCTGGCGCCGTCTGGCGCATCCGCGGAATCCGGCAGGAGCGCGAAATGCGGCTGGAACAGCTGCATACACTTTTCGATCTCCGTCGCACGGGCAAAGCCGCCAACGAAGGTATGCGCCAGATTGGTGACAAGATCGAACGGCCAGTCAGACGAGACCACGAAATCGAGCCCCGCTTCCTGAACCAGATCCGCCCGCGCCAGGAGGTAGTGCGAGGCGCCGACATAGTCGGTCAGGGCGCGCAGGCCGGGTTGCAACCGCCCCGTGCTCGAAATCTCGCAGAGCTGCGCGATCAGTTCGTCACGCGAAGACAGGTTTGTCGCTGCGATGCCAACGAAGTTTGCCTTCTGCGTGTCGCTCTTCAGAGCCTGCAATATCTGCATATCCATTGGCAAAAACCCCGCGGCCGCGAACCACTACGACAGAAACCCGATCCGCGGCCCTTGAGCAAATTGCGCCCCCTCCGCGAACCATCCAACACTACACTAGGTGGTAAACTTCGCCATCTCCGAGTTCTCGGGATTTACATCGCCCGCACTTTGTGCGTTGATTCGCACGGAAATTCCGCTTGTTAATGAATTCTAAAATTAAAGTGATTCGGGGAATCCTGACAATACGATTCGCGTAAAACGCGCAGCTATTTCAGCCCAGTGTCAAGCCTATCCTCAGAAATCTTCGCGTGCGCGCCCGAGCGATGGCAAAACTGTGCCGATCGCGGTGCAGTAGACGGGCAAAAGAAAAAGGCCGGTTGCCCGGCCTTTCATTACGCGGCGTTGTCGACCGCCCATTTTCTGAGGATTTTCGCGGCGCGCTCCTCGTTGATCTCGACCATGCGCGCCAGTTTGCGTTCCGGGCCTTCCTTGACGCGACGATTGAAGTTGCCGTCGTCGTCGCCGAGGCTGAGCAGGTCCTCAGTGCTGTCGAACCCGAAGTCCGAACCGAAGCCATCCATGAGCGCAGCACCGGTGCCCACGCCACCCGCCGGAGCGAAATCGGGAAGTTCGAGGCCGGCGCTTTCCGGCGACGTGTCGCCGATGACCGCGGCGCCGTTGCCGGTCACGCTGCGGATCATCGGGCGGACGCCCATCCAGACCACAAGGAAGGCAACTGCGACGAAAGCGAGCGAGTTGATGATGCCTGCGAGATTGCGGCTCAGCATATCCATGACACGGACGCCGCCGCCGGTTTCCTCGAGAAGCTGGTTCTCCAGGAAGTCCATGGCCGTAACGGTCACCATGTCGCCGCGATTGTTGTTGATGCCAGCGGCGGATGCCACGATCTTCTGCATCTCCGCGAGATAGGCATCGATCTTTGCCTGGTCCGCCGGCTCGCCGACCATCTGAGCAATGCGCCCCTTGTTAACGACGACTGCAACGGAGAGCTTTTCGATCTTGTAGCTGTTGCGCGTCGTGGCAGTGGTCTTGCTGTTGATCTCGTAGTTGGTCTGCTCTTCTTTCTTGTCGGACTTGTCTTGCGATTCGGGACCGTTGGGTCCGCCCGAGTCCGGTGCCGCCTGCGGGATGTTCTGCTCGACCGTCGTCGCGTTGTCGGACTGCTTCTGCAGCGACTGAGAGGCTTCCTTGGTCGTGCGGATCGAGCGCTCGACCTTCGATTCCGGATCGTAGACAGTTTCCTGGATCTGCTGGCTATCGGTATTCAATTCCGCGGTGACGCTGGAGCGGAAGTTATCCATGCCGAGGAAGGGCGCGAGTGCCTTGTCGATGTTGGTTTCAACTTCGCCCTGGACGTTCTGGACGATGTTCAGAGAACGGTTCAGCGAGCTGTTGCTGGCCTCGTCGCCCGAAGCGAGCAACTGGCCTGCGGAGTCGAGGATGGTAACATCGGCGACATCGAGGCCGGGAACGGCAGACGCAACAAGGTGGCGGATCGAAGTCGCCGCGGTGCGGCCGGCCGCGACACTTGCGCGAATCATGACGGAAGCGGTCGGCTTCTGTTCGGCTTTGCGGAAGTTGCCGACCTCGGGCATGACAATATGGACGCGTGCTGCCGTAATGCCGGAGATCGACTGGATCGTGCGGCCAATTTCACCTTCGAGCGCGCGAACCCGCGTGACTTCCTGCATGAACGACGTCAGGCCGAGAGAGCCCACGTTGTCAAAGAGTTCATAGCCGGCGTTGGCGCTGTTCGGGAGGCCGCGCTCGGCGAGCAGGAGACGCGCCTTGCCGGTCATACCGGCGGGAACTGTGATGCTGGAGCCATCCGTTCCGACCTGGAAACCGATATTTGCCTCGGCGAGCGCAATGCTGATCTGGTTCAGATCGGGCGTATCAAGCCCGACATAAAGCGTTTCCTGGGCCGGCTTATTGACCAAAAAGGCCGCCGCCAGGATGAGTACCACGGAAACGACACCCACGCCGGCCAACGCCAGCAAGCGATTCCGTCCTAGCGAACTGAAGTTCTTAAAAATTTGAACTAATTGATTTAACAGATTCATTCTGTTCTCGCACGACCATCCAGACAAAGCAGGCTTGTTGCCTCATGTGGACAATAGGTGCCGAAACTTGTGCGAACGTTTCGGAGGGTGCGAGCAGGCCGGATCAGAAGAAGTCGAAGTCTCCGGCTGCCTTCGCCAGCGGCTGAACACTGCTATAGCGCGCCGCCCCGCTCAGAGCGCGCTGCATTTCACTGAGCTTCACCAGGCTCAGGGCCGTTGCGACATCGACAGACCAGTCCTGCGGAATCTCGCCCGTGATGGTATCTATGAACTCGGCAAGACCGCGCGTCTTCTGCACGGCAAGATCAATTCCCTGCATCACCTTCATGCTTTCCGGCGAGTTCAGCAGTTCGCCGCCCCCGACGTCGAGGAGCTGTGGTTCGATGCGCTCGATCAGGTACGCGACGTCGTGCAACTCCGCGACGATACGCATCAGGACATCAGGCAGGGCTTCGGCGGGCGACGGCTGCTCTGTCATGGCATTCACAGTCATTAGTAAGGTCCTTGCCCTCAGAAGAATTCGATGCTGTTTTCGACGGGTTTCTGCGGAGCGACCGGACGCTGCTCAAGCGCAACGGTTCTCTGCGTTTCCGCACCGGTGAGCGGATACTGCCGAGCGCGTCCCGAGACCGGCCAGTACTCGAGCTTGCGCCCGTGCTCCCCGCCGGTGCTGGAGCCGACGACCGGTATGCCTTCATCCTTCAGGAACTGCACCGCAAAGGCGGCGTTCTGTTCGCCGACATTCGAGAATGTCGAGATCGTCTTCGCCCCGCCGAAGATCTTGGCCTCCAGGCGGTCGCGACGCGCCCCTTGCTTCAGTAGACCGTTGATCAGCAATTCCATCAGGTGGACGCCATATCGCGTGGCGTCTGCGCCCGTCATCGGCATATTTCCTGTCCCTGGCAGAAGGAAGTGATTCATTCCTCCAACGCCTGCCACGGGATCTCGCAGGCATGCAGCCACACACGAGCCAAGGATGGTCGTCAGTACCGCGCTCGGATCATTCAGGACCTTCCATTCGCCCTGGATGATATGAACGCGGCGGGCCGCAACATCGAGGTTCATTTCAATGCTCCAAATACGGCCTCGATAGCCGCCTTCATCTTCTCGATCGTGAAGGGCTTGGCGAGAACGTTGTTGGCACCAAGCTGGGCCGCTTTCGTCACGAGTGCGCGGTCACCCTGCGCCGTCAGGATGATGAAGGCGGCTTTCTTCGTCGCCGGGTTGGCGCGAACAGCCTGCAGGAAGCCGAGGCCATCCATCTTCGGCATGTTGAAATCGGAGATGACAAGATGATGCGGCTGCTGGGTCATGATCTTCAAGCCCTGCTCACCATCGCCGGCGGCCGTAATCTGCTTGAAGCCGAGCTGGGTCAGAGCGTCGCTGAGCAGCAGACGGCTCGTGACCTGATCGTCGACGATCAGAACTTTGATTTTCTCTGCGATAGACATTAGTCAGTTCCTTCCTTTCGGGCGGCTGTCATTTTCAAAATTTCTTCGCCGATGGCATTGAGGGGCAGTTGCTGCTCGACGGCGCCGAGCTCGTAGGCAACCCTCGGCATGCCGTAGACCACTGAGGTCTTTTCGTTCTGGCCGAGCGTACGCGCGCCGGCGTGGCGCATCTTCAAGAGGCCGGCGGCACCGTCGCGTCCCATGCCGGTCAAGATCACACCGACCGCGTTGCGGCCTGCCAGTTCGGCAACCGAGTCAAACAGCACGTCGACGGATGGCCGGTGACCGTTCACCGGATCGCGTTCGATGAGGCGGCAGCATGGCGCATGGACGTTGGCAACCTGCAGGTGGCGCTCGCCGCCTGGTGCAAGATAGATTTTCCCGATCTCCAGGCGCGCACCGTCGGTCGCTTCCTGCACGACGGGCGCGCAAAGCCGGTTGAGGCGTTCCGCGAAGCTCTTGGTGAAGGTCGGCGGCATGTGCTGCGTGATAACCGTCGGCGGGCAGTTTGCCGGGAACTTCTGCAGCACCGCAATCAACGCCTCGACGCCGCCGGTCGACGAACCGATCGCGACGATCTTGCGGCCGACGCGGAAGTCAGCGACAGCAGGTGGCGGAGCAACCGGAGCCGGCTGAGCGTACTGGCGTCGCTGCGAGCGGGCGGCAGCCTTCACCTTCTCGGCAAGATCTCCAAAGGGACGCGCATCGCCCGGGAGCGGCTTGCCGACGCAGTCGAACGCGCCGATCTCAAGCGCCGCCAGAGAGGCATCGGCGCCGCGATGGGTCAACGTCGAGACCATGATGACAGGCATCGGGCGGAGCCGCATGATCTTCTCGAGGAAGTCGAGACCGTTCATGTTCGGCATCTCGATATCGAGCGTTACGACATCAGGATTGAGCTTCTTGATCGCCTCGCGGGCCTCAAGCGCATCGCCTGCCTGACCGATGACGCTGACCTCGGGATCGGCGCTGAGAACAGCGGTAATCAGGCCGCGCATCGTGGCGGAGTCGTCGACGACGAGAACCTTGGCCGGTGCGCTCATGCCTTCCTCCCAACGCCCTTGGTCGTGTAGCGATAGGTGGTGATGCCGATATTGTCGAAGACATGCTTGGCGTCGCCGGAGACGCGTTCGGAATGGCCGATATAGAGATGGCCGCCCTCAGGCAGCAATTCGGCAAAGCGTGACCAGATCTTCATCTGCGTCGGCTCGTCGAAGTAGATCACCACATTCCGACAGAAGATGACGTCGAACTTGCCCTTGAACGGCCACTGCGCCATCAGGTTCAGCTCGTTGTAGGTGATCAGACGCTTGACGCGGTCGTCGACCTGGAACTTGCGCCGCCCCTGGACCTCGACCTCGCTGAACCACTGCTTGCGCATGGCGGGCGACACGGTTTCGAGCGCGCTCTCGTCATAGGCACCGGCACGGGCGATCGCCAGAATCTTCGGATCGATATCGGTCGCCAGGATCTTGAAATCGTAGTCGGCGACGTTGGGCATCATCGACAGGACGGTGAGCGCGATGGAATAGGGTTCCTGGCCATCCGACGAGGCAGCCGACCAGATACGAACCCGACCGCCCATCTTCGCGCGATGCAGCAGTTCTGGCAGCACATGGTCCCGAAGGTGCTCGAAGTGGTGGTTCTCGCGGAAGAAGCGCGTGAAGTTCGTCGTCAGATGCGACAGCATCTCGCGGCGCGGCGCCGCACCCGCCGGTGAAGAAACGAGCGCGCAATACTCCCGAAATCCGGAAAGGCCCAGATTGCGGATATGCTTCGACAGCCGCGAGTAGACCAGCGAGGCCTTGGTCTCGTTCAGGAAGATGCCTGCATCCGAGTAGATCATCGCAGCGATTTCCGTGAGGTCGCGGCGCGTCAGCGGGTACTCTCCGCTTGCCAACACCTCGTCAGGGTTTCCCTGCCGCATGTCTTTTGCACTCAGAACATTCATGCGGCTTCGCTTTCCGTTTCGGGGAAAATGGCTTCGAGCTCGAGCAGGCAGATCATGCGTTTGTCGATCGCCAGGATGCCGCGCGCGAACTGACGTTGCAGCTCAGATGCGATTTCCGGTGTCGGCTGCACATTGTCTTCAGTGACGGTCAGAATGTCGGACACGGCATCGACCAACAGACCGACGACCTTGCGGTGCACCTGCGCTACGATGATGACGTGTCGCGCCGTCGGCACAGTCGCCGGCATGCCGAGGCGAGCCGACAGATCGATAATCGGCAGCACCGCACCGCGCAAATTGATGACGCCCTTCATATAGCCGGGCGAGTGCGGCATCGCCGTTGCCGGCGTCCAACCGCGGATCTCGCGCACCGACATGACATTCACGCAAAATTCCTGATCCCCGATGCGGAACGCGATCAACTCGCGGTCCCCATCCTTCAGACTTTTTACGGCATACGACATAGCTTACCCCACAGCTGCCAGCGACACTTCCTGCCTCAACGCTTGACCGCGGGAAGCTCCCACGACCGCGTCGACATCCAGGATGAGAGCCACGCGACCGTCGCCGAGGATGGTCGCCGCAGCGATACCCGGAACGTGCGTGTAGTTCGCCTCAAGGCTCTTGATGACGACCTGGCGCTGCCCCTGGATCGCATCGACCATGAGCGCGCGCTGACCGCCGCCTTCCGATTCGACGAGAAGAGCGACTCCTTCGACAGGATTAGCCTGCGTGGCACGGAAGTTCAGGATGCGACCGACATCGACCAGCGGGCAGAAGCTGTTACGGATCGAGATCAGGCGATGGTTTGCACCAAAGGAATGAATCGCGGCGGCTTCCGGTTGCAGCGTCTCAACGATCGCCGTCAACGGGACAACCAGCGTCTGGCCGGCAACCGTGACGACCATGCCGTCGAGAACGGCAAGGGTCAGCGGCAGGCTCATCGTGAAGACGGAGCCCTGCCCTGGCTTCGAGGTGATGTTGATGCGGCCGCCGAGCGCCTGAATCGAGCGCTTGACGACGTCCATGCCGACGCCGCGACCGGAAATGTCGGAAATCTTGTCGGCGGTGGAGAAGCCCGGCAAGAAGATCAGGTTGTCGATTTCTTCGTCGGTCAGGTTGGCGTCAGCCGGGATCAGCTCGTTGGCGATGGCCTTCTGCTTGACCTTCTCGCGGTTGATGCCGGCGCCGTCATCGGCGAGCTCGATCAGGATGCGGCCAGAGCGGTGCTTCGCCGTCAGGCGAACCGTGCCTTCGACGTTCTTGCCGGCGGCGGCGCGCTTTTCGGGCGTTTCGATACCGTGGTCAACGGCGTTGCGGATCATGTGCGTCAGCGGCTCGGCCAGCTTGTCGATGACCGTCTTGTCGACTTCGGTGTTTTCACCTTCGGTGATCAGGCGAATCGTCTTGCCCGTCATGTCGGCGATTTCGCGAACGATGCGCGACATGCGCTGGAAGACCGGCTTTACCGGCTGGGCGCGGATCGCCATGACCGAATCCTGGATCTCGCGGGTGAGCTGCTGCAGCTCCTCGAGGCCCATGTTGATGGATGACGTTCCGGTCGTGTCGTTTTCGATGACGCTCTGCGAAAGCATCGCCTGGTTGATGACGAGCTCGCCGACGAGGTTGATCAGGCGATCGACGCGGTCGAGATCGACGCGGATGGTCTGACCAGCGCCGGCAGCGGCGTTGTTCTGGGCGGCGACAGCTGCACTTGCGGCAGCGGCGGCAGCCGATTCCTTCTTCTCGACACGAGCAGCGGCGGCGGCCATCTGCGTGACGTTGGAAGCAGTCTCGGCGGCAGTAACCGCAGCGGCCACGTCGGCCTTCGGCTGCTCGGCCGGTGCCTCGGTCGCGCCATCATCGAGGATCGACAGGTCGAAGGGCACTGGGATCATCGGCAGTTCTTCGGCGTCGGGGGCAGTCACCTTTTCCTCGCCTGCGGTGATCTGCAGGTCGCAATCCCACTCGGCAAATTCGAAGACCGTGCGGATCGCATCTTCGCCCTTGTCTGTCTTGAGCGTGATGTTCCAATAGAAGTAGGCAGCTTCCGCATCGAGCTCGTCGAGACCCGGCAGCGCATCCATGTTGCAGTAGACGCTCATCTCGCCGAGGCGGGAGAGATCGCGCAGCAGCAAGGTCGCGTCGTTGCCTTTGGAATAGAGGTCCGAACGCGGCTTGAAGGTGATTTCGTAAGTCGGCAGATCGGAGCCGACCTCTTCCTCGCCGCTGAAATCGTCGAAGGAGAAGGGGATCGGCTGGAAGCCGCTGTCATCGGTCGGCTTGGGGGCCGGAGTGGCGGCGACAGGCGCTGGCTTAGCCACCGGAGCTTCCACGCCAGCGGACGGGGTAGGCAGCTCGCCGTTGGCGAGCGCTTCCAGTTCCTTCACCAGACCGCGGCTGCGGCTTTCATCGACGCTGCCGCCGTCGCGGGCGGCATTGGTCAGGTCGGCCAGCACGTCAGCCGACTTCAACATGACCTTCAGGACATCCTGTGTCGGCTCAAGCTTGTTGGAACGAACGCAATCAAGTGTGGTCTCGAAGACATGCGCGAAAGCGACGAGATCATCCAGACCGAAGGCGCCAGCGCCACCCTTGATCGAATGGACGGCACGGAACACCGCATTGACGGTTTCCGGATCGCGATCGCCATCATTCATTTTCAGAAGACCGGATTCCAGTTCGGCGAGCTGCTCCTCGCACTCCTGGAAGAAGATCTCTTTGATTTCGTTCATATCCATAGGAGAAAATCCTGGGTTTAAGCGGTTACACGCTCAATGGCATCGATCAGCTTGGCAGGGTCGAAAGGCTTGACGATCCAGCCGGTGGCGCCGGCCTGGCGCGCGCGGTTCTTCTTTTCCGCATCGCTTTCGGTCGTCAGGACCAGGATCGGGATCGCACGATACTTGTCGTTGCGGCGAACGCCCTCGATAAAGCCGAAACCGTCAAGGCGCGGCATGTTGATGTCGGTGACGATGACATCAGGATTGGATTCTTCCAGAACCTCGAGGCCCTCGACGCCGTCTTCAGCCTGGATCGTCTCGAAGCCCGCATTGTTGAGGGTCACGAGAAGCATGTTCCTTATGGTCCGTGAATCATCCACGGTAAGCACTTTTTTCTTCATTGCCGGATCTCCTTGGCGAGCAGATGGATATCGACACCAATCAGCTGCATGGTTTTCTGAAATGCGTCCGAAACCTTGCTGAACGTGAAGGCGAGCTTGTCCTGGTCCCAGGTCTTGGCGGCTGCCATCAGGACCTGCGCGCTCAGGGCTCCGACGCGTTCGACCGCGGACGCGTCGATGGCCAGATCATTGCCGCGCAACGAGACGAGCTTGTCGCGAAGCATGGTTGCTTCGTTCAGATCAAGCACCGCTGACAGGTTCAGCGTTTTCCCAGTTTTCCTTGCCGCCATCAGCTCTTCCTTGTCTCCTGGTTACTGCTCAACGTATGTGAGCGGCGCTCATATACCGGTCCGTTAGTAAACAATCCGCCCTCCGGCCGAGGCGACCGGCTGCACAAATCCGAAGTCCTCGTCGTCAGCCACGACATCGGCGGTCCGCCTGATGCCGATCGCCGGGGAGAACACCGGCGGGGGGCGCGCGGGCTCGGCGTTCTGCCGGGCAATACGAAACTCGCGGATCGTTTGGCCGAGTTCGACGATGACACTGTGCAGGTAGTCGGCGCCTTCGGCTGAACGCGATGCGGAAGCCGCGTTATCGGTCATCTGGGCGCCGAGGCCCTTCACGTCAGCTGTCACGACATCGAGGTTCGCAGCGTGTTCGCTGGCCTGATTAGCGACCATCGCGATCGCCGTGTTGATCTCACTGACCTGGCGAACGATGCTGCCAATCGAATCCTGCGTACGTCCAACCATCTGGACGCCGGCATCCACCTGCGACTTGGTGGTGCTCACTAGCGTCTTTATCTCGCGCGCCGCGTCCGCCGAGCGTTGCGCTAGCGCACGTACTTCCTGCGCGACCACGGCAAAACCACGTCCGGAATCGCCGGCGCGCGCGGCTTCGATGCCAGCATTCAGCGCCAGCAGATTGGTTTGGAAAGCAATCTCGTCGATTGCGCCGATGATTTGTCCGATCCGCTCGGCAGACTGTTCGATATCCGCCATCGCAGCAATCGCGCGCCCGACAACCTGGCCGCTTTCTTCGGCCGCGGCGCGGGTCGTGGCCGCCGCCTGCTCGGCAGCCCGGCTACCCGCGGCGCCGTGGCGAACGCTTTCCGACAGATCGGCAAGCGCAGCTGCAGAGGAGAGCAACTGCTGGGCATGAACGGACGCGTTTCCGGCGAATTGCTTCGACGCATCGCCAAGCGTCTGGACGGAGGTTCCGGCAACCGCCGTCTTTTCGGCGATCGCCTGAAATTCGGCCTGGACGGCATCGAGCGCACCGTTGAGCGCCTGCGCGATATCCCGATGGGCGCCGTCTTCCTCGATGGTCGCACGAACCGTGAGGTCGCGCGTGGCAAGGCCATTGATAACATCGGCGAATACGCGTGCGACGTCCGCCTTGTCACTGGCGCGCTGATCGGCAAGCGCACGCTGCTGGGTGGCCCGCAAGGCATTGAAACGCAAGGATACGGCAATCTCGACATCCACCATCACGAGGCGAATGATCGCCGACATGAGGTCGGAGATTTCCTTGGCCCGACGACGGCTGCTCGGCAGGAAGGAGCGACCGGCCAACTCGGTTGCGAGGCCGCCGATGATATGCTCGAGAACAACGCCATGACCCGCGACATGCCAGCGCGGGTCGAGACCCATCTTGCTTTCGGAATCAGACAGAACCTTCACACGCTCAGCATAAAGGCTGTCAAAGCGCGCATCGGTCAGAACATCCCAGTGGGAGGCCTGCAGGTCGTGGAGGCGCTCGACCTGACGTTCGCTCTCGAAATTCCGCGCCGCGTCTGGAAACGATTGAAAACGCTGAAAAAGGTCACGCAGACCGGCGGTCAGATGCTGCTGAAGGTCGAGACGGTGGCGCCGGACCAAATCACAGTGTTCGGCGTCGAGACCGGCAAAGCGCAGCCTCTCATGCAAGCTGCCTGCCTGCGCTCCTCGAGCCTGATCTGATGGCATTTCCTGCCCCAACACCTGTCCCCAACCACATGCCGGGCGCTTGCCCGTCATTAAACTATTGCTCCGCGCAGCGTGCACGCTGCTGATTGGTGGCTTGCCTCGGCTGCAGCCGGCGGCGTGAAGCCTCCCGATCAGTCGATTCTGCTTCGGAGCTGCTTGATGAGATGGATTCCGGATCGACCGGTACGGCGGTGCGGCGTCATGCCTGGTGGGAACGAGTAAGTTTTCCCATTCCGACGTGTCATGCAATGTTTATGGTTAATTCCTTGCCTGAAGGTTAATGCGTATTTTATGAATGTCGACTTTCCAGCAGGCCCCAATAACCATCTATGAATTACTGGGCTTGCGTTGCGGCGCTGCTACAGTCCTAGGCAAGCTTTGTGGTATATGCCCAGAAATAACCGTGACATGACGTCAGAAGGATTGGGCAATGATTGTTTTCGGATTGGGGTCGTGCGTTCTTTCGATCGCTGTTCTCGCAGCCGTTGCGCTGCTTGACCGTATCGAAGCGACCCGCAGTCAGGTTGCCCTGCGCGTCCTTTAAAATTCCACAACCAGATTGTAACGAGTGGTCAAACGCACCGGCATGCCGGTGCGTTAATCTTTGGCTTTACTGCGGTATTTGAGTTCAGCGGGAATTGCATTCATGTCTGCCAGACTTGGTCTCCTCATCGTTCTTGGCGTGACGCTCTGGCGAGTCATCACCCTCCATTTCGACACGACCGATCTGTTCGTCGACGAGGCGCAATACTGGTTCTGGTCGCAGAATCTCGATTTCGGCTACTACTCGAAGCCGCCGATGATCGCCTGGGTCATTCGAGCCATGACGGAGCTTGCAGGATCGACGTCGATCTACTGGATCAGGGTGAGCGGACCGCTGATCTACATGGCGACCGCGATCATGCTGATGAAGACGGCCAACCGCTTTGTCGGACCGAGGATTGAAGGGTGGACCGGCGCGACCTTCATCACCCTGCCCGGCGTTGCCCTGTCATCTGTGTTCTTCTCGACCGATGTCGTGCTTCTCTTTTTCCTGACGATGGCACTATGGGCCTATTTCGGCCTGACCGAGAAGCGTTCCGTCGGCCTCTCCATCCTCATGGGATTTGCCGTCGGCTGCGCCTTCCTCTCGAAGTACGCGATCCTCTTTGTCGTTCCCGGCGGGTTGATCGCGCTCATTCTGCTTCCGAGCGCACGCATCGCCTGGCGCGATTTTTTCACAGCCGTCATCGTTGCGCTTGTCGTTGCTGCGCCAAATCTCTGGTGGAATCTTGCCCATGACGGAACAACGGTCCGTCACACCACCAACATCGCGCATTGGAGCAAGCTCGGCGTCAATGTGGCCGGCGGCCTGGAATTCTTCGCGGCGCAATTCGGCGTCGTCGGGCCGATCGTATTCTCCGCGATGCTCTGGGCCGTTGTCCGCGCACTCAAGGGCAAGAGCGAGCCTAGGGAAAAGCTGCTGATCTGGCTGTCTATCCCTGTCGTTGTGCTGATCACCTTCCAGGCGCTGGTGGCCAAGGCTTATGCCAACTGGGGCGTGACGGCCTATATCGCGGGAACGATCCTTGCCGTGTGGTTGCTTGACCGCCTCTGGCCCAAGGGCCTGCGCCTGTCGCTTGCCATAAATGGCACGGCGAGTTTTCTGTTTCCTCTTGCCGCGATCTTTGCGCACCAGCTGGTGCTGCCGAACGGCAGCGAGATCATGAAGCGCTATCTCGGCCGTAGCGCGATCAGCCGCGAGGCTGGCGAGCTGGCGCGGCAGTCCGGCACCTCGATCATTGTCAGCGACAGCCGCGATCTCCTGGCGGACATGTTCCACACGCTGAGGAACGATCCTGTCCGTATCTACGCGCAGCCGCCCGTCGACGCGCCTGACAACTATTACGAGCAGACCTTTGCGCTGCCGAGCGACGTTGCAGACGACGTGCTTTTTGTGACGACACACCCGGTCGAGTGCGCCCAAACGCCTGAGCTGGTCCGCAGCTGGCAGCCGACGGAAGGCTACTACCGCGGCAAGACTATCTTTTCCTACAGGATTTCGCCGGCCTGCCTGACCGGCAAATAGGACCTCACTTCGGGGTAGACGGGAGGCCAAGGCATGTTCCCGTCCCCTCCACCTCCACAAACACGACGCCCCCTCGCTCGAAGGCGAGACGCAACTGCGCCTCGGTTGCACGATGGATATCGTGATGCTTTCCTTCGTAGTCACGGATGGTGCTGCGCGACACGGCGGCCTGTTCCGCGAGGTCGAGCTGCGTCCAGCCAAGCAATCCGCGAGCGGCCCGGCACAATGCCGGGGTCAGAATTGTTTCCTTTGCGCCTTGACCCATAATGTCAAACCACCCATATTGGTTGATATAGGCCATATATGTCATGTTTTAAACGGGATTTCCAGTTCGGGAGAGAATGATGCCGCACGATACGCCTTTGATTTCGACAATCGTCGGAGGCCTCGTGCTTGCGTTCATTCTCGGCACGCTCGCCCACAGGCTCCGAATGCCGCCTCTGGTCGGCTATCTCGTCGCAGGCGTTCTCGCCGGCCCGCATACGCCGGGCTTTGTTGCCGACCAAAGCCTTGCGCCTGAACTGGCCGAGATCGGCGTCATCCTGCTGATGTTCGGCGTCGGACTGCACTTCTCCCTGAAAGACCTCCTCTCCGTTCGCGGCATTGCGGTACCCGGCGCCATCGTGCAGATTGGATTTGCCACGCTACTCGGCTGGGGACTGGGGGCGCTCATGGGATGGCCGACGGGAGGGAGCCTTGTCTTCGGACTCGCTCTTTCCGTCGCTTCGACAGTCGTCCTCTTGAAGGCACTGCAGGAGCGACGGCTGATCGATAGCGATCGCGGCAGGATCGCGGTCGGTTGGTTGATCGTCGAGGACCTCGCAATGGTCCTGGCGCTCGTTCTGATCCCGGCAGCCGCCAGCATCGGCGGTGGAGAGCATGCGACGGCAGAGCCGCTTTCAGCCGCGATCAGCCGGCTCCTCGGCCTCGACCTTGGCATGGGCGGCATCATCGTCATGACCCTGGTCAAGGTCGTGATATTCGTCGGGGTGATGCTGGTTTTCGGGGGCCGCCTCATTCCCTGGACGATGCACCGCATCGCGCACACTGGATCCCGCGAACTGTTCCGCCTCGGCGTGCTTGCGATCGCGCTCGGCGTTGCCTTCGGTGCCTCGAAGCTGTTTGGCGTGTCGCTGGCGCTCGGCGCCTTCTTTGCCGGCATGGTTCTGGCCGAGAGCGAACTCAGCCAGCGCGCCGCCCAGGAAAGCTTGCCGCTCCGCGATGCCTTCACGGTCCTCTTCTTCGTCTCGGTCGGCATGCTGTTCGATCCGAACATCCTGATCGATAAACCGCTGCCAGTGTTGGCCACCGTTCTCATTATCGTGGTCGGCAAGTCGATCGCCGCCTTCCTGATCGTACGACTGTTCCGCAAACCTGTCGGCACGGCGCTGACGATTTCGGCGAGCCTTGGGCAGATCGGCGAATTCTCCTTCATCCTGGCCGCACTCGGCGTCTCGCTCGGTCTGCTGCCCGAGGAGGGGCGCGACCTCATCCTTGCCGGCGCGCTGATCTCGATCATCCTCAACCCTCTGCTGTTCTACGCCTGCGATCGGTTGCGCCGCGTGCTGGAGCGGACAAAGCGCGAAGAGCCGATAGCGACGAATGTGCCAGAGCCTGCTAAAGAGCCCGAGCCAGAGGAAGAGGAGAACAGGCAGCCGACGGCGCTTCGCGGGCATGCAATCATTGTCGGTTACGGCCGTGTCGGCAGCATCGTCGGTCAAAACCTCAAATCATCGGGCACGCCCTTCCTTGTCATCGAGGACTCGAGCAACCGCATCGGCGAACTGCGGGATCAGGGGATCGAAGCGATCAGCGGCAATGCCGCCTCGCGCGAGCTGCTCGACCTCGCAAACATCGCCGGCGCCCGCAGTCTCGTCATCGCCATCCCCAACGCATTCGAGGCGTGCAGGGTTGCCGACCAAGGGCGCACCATCAACCCTTCGCTCCTGATCGTCGCCCGCGCGCATTCCGACGCCGAAGTGGATGAATTGCTGGAGTACGGTGCAGACACTGTTATCATGGGCGAACGCGAAATCGCCATGGGCATGGTTGACCGGCTCGCCCAAGTGCATCATGACAGTGTGCGCTATGAAGATGAGGCCGACACTGCTACAATTGCAGTCGAGGACACGCCTTCTCCCGATAAAGAATGAGAGACTTTTGCGCCGTTGAGCCGGTACGAGGTTGAAAATCCAGATGATCACGAGATGAGGCTCGACGCACGCCGCATGGGCAGTCGTGTTGCGATCTCGCTGGTCATTGCCGTCTTCGCCTATCTTGGCCTTCTGTTCGGCGGCAATCTGGTCATCGTCCCCAGCCGCGGTGCGAACTCGGTCTCCTCGTCCGCCAAGGACGGCCAGCCGCTGCAGCTGAGCGCTCGCGATACCGTCCGCGGCATTTTGACCGCCGAGCGCAAGGCGGCTCCCAAACATGTCCCTTACGACCCCGGCGCAGCAGCCATTGGCGCGACGCCTGATATCGAGCTCCGCCTTGGCGGTGAGCAGCCCCTCGCAACCTTCCATCCCGCGCTTCGCGCCGCCGATGCGAGGGCTTACGACTCGCACGGCCCGCCTGCGGCCTCGGCATGAATGCGCGCCGGTCCGGCGCTTTCCATTGCTTTTAAGACACGCCGCCAGCGCGAGGAGCGCAGGCTCAAGCGTTATCAAGGATAAACAACAACATGCGTAATTCACCATGGCTGGTGTTCACCTATACGGTGATCATTCTCCTCGGCATTCTGATCGCTCTGCCGAACGCACTGCCGCAATCCACCCTCGCGCGTCTGCCCTCGTGGCTGCCGCATAACCAGGTTTCGCTCGGTCTCGACCTTCGCGGGGGCTCGCACCTCGTTCTCGAAGTTGACGAAGCGGACCTGACCCGCGAGCGCCTGCAGTCGCTCCTGCAGGATGCCCGCCGCGTCCTTCGCGAGAAGAACATCCAGACGAAATCAGTCGTTCGCAATCAGAACCAGATCGTCGTGACCCTGACGGATACGGCACAGACGGACGATGCGGTCACACAGCTGAAGACGCTCGGCAATGCGATTGCCACCGGCCTCAGCGCCGGCCAGTCCGATCTCTCGGTTACGACCAGCGGCAGCAATATCCTCGTCGCCTTCTCGCCGGCCGGCATTGCAGCCAATGTCGATTCCGCGGTCCAGCAGAGCCTTGAAGTCATTCGCCAGCGCGTCGACCAGGTCGGCGTCGCCGAACCGACGATCCAGCGCATCGGCGGAAACCGCGTGCTCGTGCAGCTCCCGGGCGCACAGGACCCGTCTCGCCTTCGCCAGCTTCTCGGCTCGACCGCGAAGATGTCCTTCCACATGCTTTCTCCGAACAACGCTCCGGGACCGGGCGTGACGATGCTGAAGGATGAGCAGGGCAACAGCTTTGCAGTTCTCGACCGCGTCGAGATTTCGGGTGACCGTCTTTCGGATGCGCGCGTCAGCTTCGATCCGAATACGCATGAGCCCGTCGTCAGCTTCCGCTTCGACAGCGCCGGCGCAACCCGATTCGCCGACATCACCCGTCAGAACGTCGGCAATCCGTTCGCCATCGTTCTCGACGACAAGGTGCTGAGCGCACCTGTCATCCGCGAACCGATCACCGGCGGCTCCGGCCAGATTTCGGGCAACTTCTCGGCTGACAGCGCAACAACGCTCGCCGCCATGCTGCGCGCCGGCGCCCTGCCTGCCAAGCTGACCGTCATCGAAGAACGCACCGTCGGTGCCGACCTCGGCGCGGACGCTATCCGCATGGGTATCTATTCGGGTCTCGTCGGCTTCGCGCTTGTCGCAGCCTTCATTTTCATCCTGTATGGCACGTGGGGCTTCCTCGCGAACTTCGCGCTGCTCATCCACACGATCCTGACCTTCTCGGCCCTGACGCTTGTCGGAGCAACGCTGACGCTGCCAGGTATCGCGGGTGTCGTCCTCGGTATCGGTCTTGCGGTCGACGCGAACGTTCTCATCAACGAGCGCATCCGCGAAGAGACGCGCAAGGGCAAGAGCGCGTTCGCTGCCATCGATACCGGCTTCCGCCGCGCTTATTCGACGATTATCGACGGCAACATGACGGCGCTGATCGCAGCGGCCATCCTGTTCTGGTTCGGCACCGGCCCGGTCCGCGGCTTCGCTGTGACCATGGCGCTTGGCCTGATCATCTCGATGTTCACGTCTGTCGCCTTTGTTCGCGTCACGATGATCGAGATCACACGCCGTCGTAAGCTGAAGGTCCTGAACATCAAGCCGATGATCCCGATGATGTTCAACCCTTACGGCCGCCATATCCAGTTCATGAAGGCTCGCTTCTTCGGCGTGACGGTCTCGGCGCTTCTGTCGATCGCCTCGGTCGTCCTCTTCATCCATCCGGGTCTCAACTACGGCGTCGACTTCCGCGGCGGGATCCAGATGTCGGTCAAGACGCAGGAGGCCGCCGATCTCGGCCGCTTCCGCGAAGGCTTGAACAGCCTTGGCCTCGGCGAAGTCTCCCTCCAGACCTACGGCGACAACAACACCATGGCGGTGCGTGCGCAGCGTCAGGAAGGTGGGGAAGAAGCCCAGACGGCAGCCGTTGAAAAGCTGAAGGCCGAGATCGTCAAGATCGACCCGTCGGCAACCGTTACCGGCACCGATGTCATCGGTCCGAAGGTCAGCGGCGAGCTCGCCTGGGCCGGCATTCTGTCGGTCGTCATCGCAAGCTTGGCGATGCTTTTCTACATCTGGTATCGCTTCGAATGGCCATTCGCTGTCGGCGCTATCGTCACGCTTATCCTCGACGTGACCAAGGCGATCGGTTTCTTCGCGCTGACCGGCCTCGACTTCAACCTGACAGCCATCGCAGCCATCCTGACGCTCGTCGGCTATTCGGTGAACGACAAGGTCGTGGTCTATGACCGCATGCGTGAAAACATGCGCCTCTACAAGTCGATGCCGCTGCGCGAGATCATCGACCGGTCGATCAACGAGACGCTCGCACGAAGCCTCTACACCAACGCGACGGCGTTTCTTGCCTTGCTGCCGATGGCGATCTGGGGCGGCAGCGCGGTCTCAAGCTTCGCGATCCCGATGGTCTTCGGCATTCTCGTTGCCGGCGCGTCGTCGGTCTTCATCGCAGCACCGATCCTGCTCTTCCTCGGCGACTGGCGTCGTCGCCACGGCAAGGCCATTGCTGCGGCCGAGCCCGAAGCAGAAATCATCCCTCCGGAAGAGGGCCAGCCGCGCAAGACCGCCGGCTGAGTGCTAGTGAGATGAAACGAAATGAGGGCGCCGGTTGCGGAACCGGCGCCCTCTTTCTATTCTCGCCCGACTGGGAGGTTCTGCAGCATGTCGTCCGAGCAACCGATTGAATCGACTGAAAACGAGGAGCGCATTCGGCGCTTCCTGGCAATCGCCTCGCACGATCTGCAATCGCCGCCGCGAGACATCGCGATGTACGCGGAAATCCTGCTCGACGACTTGGCCGGCAAGCTTGACGGCGACCAGTTGAAGAGCCGGGCCTGGTACCGACCCCACCTATCAGGACAAGATCTTCGACGCCTTCTGGAAGCTGCCGCAGGCAGGGCGACCCGCCGGCGCGGGGCTTGGCCTCACGGCCGCGCGAGCAAAACCTGCGCGCGCTCGATGGCAGCATCCACCTGCATGCTCAAGCCGCCGACCCTTCAGCAATTCCGCGAAGTGTTGGACGGACTGGACAGTTTGAATTTGCAGGCGCGTGGAGATAGCTTAGTTCTTTATGCGGAACCTTCGAGGCAAACCCCAATTATAACGGCATGACGTTTATACTTGCACTAATGCTGGCGATGGCGACGCCTCCCAATCCATCCGGACTGTATTCAATGGTATCTGGCATCCATCACGTGACCCTCCTGACCCGAAAGGTGCAGGCAAACGTGGATTTCTACGCGGGTTTTCTCGGCATGCGGCTGGTCAAGCAGACCGCCGGATTCGAAGACGCCACGCAGCTTCATCTCTTCTACGGGGACGGCGTTGGCAGCCCCGGCTCGTTGGTGACCTTCCTTGTATGGGAAGACGGTTCACCCGGCCGCGTCGGCCACAGCCAGATCGGTGAGCTGTCGCTTGCGATCGATCCATCGAGCATCGGCTATTGGCTCACCCGCTGCATGAGTTTCGGACTTCGCTCTGAAGGCCCGGCCGATGAGTTTGGCGAACCTGTGCTGCGGCTGAAGGACCCCGACAATATCATCGTCAAGCTCGCCGGCGCCCGTGATCTGAAGTCGCCCGCTACCTGGGACGGCGCGGGTGTTCCGGTCGAACACGCCATTCAGCGGGTACGCGGCGTCACCATGCTCACCGAGAAACCGGCCGAAAGCCGTGACTTCGCGGAGCGTCATTTCGGCTACCGCTTCCAGGAAACGCGCGGCAATATCGACCGGCTTGTCTCGGAATCGGGCGATATTGTCGACATCAGGAATGCCCAGGGATTCTGGTCCGGCGCGCCCGGTACCGGGACGGCCGATCACGTCGCCTTCCGCGCCGTAGACGAGAAGCAACTTCACAAGGTGCACGATGCCCTGAAGGAAAGCGGCGCGTCGGCGACGAACCTGCACGATCGCAAGTATTTCGAATCGCTCTATGCCCGCGAGCCAGGCGGCACACTGATCGAATTGGCGACAGACAAGCCCGGCATGATGGTGGACGAGCCGCGGGCCACGCTCGGCACCAAGCTTTTCGTTCCCAAGGACCCAATCACCGATCTCAAGGATCTGAAGGTCGTACTGCCGCAATTTTCGATGCCCGGCGAGCCCCGCATCAACTACCGCGACCTGCCCTTCGTGCACCGCTTTTATACGCCGCCGGATCCTGACGGCAGCGTCTTCGTGCTGTTGCACGGCTCAGGCGGCAACGAAACGACGTTGATGCCCCTGCTGCACGAGGCTGCCCCGCGTGCCACGCTGCTTGGCGTGCGCGGACGGGCGACGGAGGAAGGCATTCCGCGCTGGTACAAGCGCATCACGCCGTTCTCCTTCGACCAGGACGATATCAAGAACGAAGCCGAGGCCTTTGCCGCCTTCATCGAGGGAGCCGTATCGTCCTACGGCCTGGATCCGAAGAAGATCGTCTATGTCGGCTATTCCAACGGCGCGAACCTGCTCAACTCGCTCCTCTATCTGCATCCGAATTTGGTGCACAAGGCTGTGCTGTTGCGCTCCATGCCGGTCCTGAAGGACTATCCGCACGCCGATCTCAAAGGCACGGATCTCTTGGTCATCAGCGGCAAGACGGATGCTTACGGCAAATATGCCAGCGACCTCGAAACCCGGCTGAAACAATCGGGAGCGACCGTCGACTCTGATGTCATCGCCGGCGGACACGATCTCGGCGACGCTGATGTTTCGATCATCCAGAAATGGCTGGCACAGCAGATCAACTAGCTCGGAAGGGCTTTTTCGCAGGGGCGGCACCGGCCCTGCGTTCCCCTGCATTCATGCACCGACGCGCGCGGACACGCCTGCAATTCCGTCCTTTTGCGGCGTTCGGAAGCAACGTTTCAAAGCAAAGACAAACAAGCCTTCACAAACTCGCGCTTGACGATAGCGAACAAAGGTCTGCTGTTCCCGACGGTTGTACCTTTCTGCTTCGTGCTAAACGTCAACAATGAACGCCACTGCGCAAAGGCCCTCGGTTATTTGTTATTCATGAATACGTGCCCGTCTCTTTTCCAGAAATTGAAAGCAATGCCATGACTGTTTGCAACACTTATACGGTGTAAATATATTTCGACGCTGCTGTATTTTTTTATACAATATACATCGACATCTTTACATATCTTTTCTCAATTTGATCATACTATATATTTTTGAAACTAGAATTATGAATTTCTACGAATTATTTCCACTTACATTATCCCCAGAATTCAGCATTTATCTTTTAAATCTATATTTAGATTGTCTTAAGCGATACAGAAGGCAAGAAATTACCACATTCGTCTGCGAACTGCTCCAACTGTTCTATTTTGCTGCAGCGCAAAATGCTCCTTGCCGAAGCGGGGTCCCAGCCCTATCCTCGCCTCGACATCGATCGCAGAAGGGGAATTTGCATGCCTCCTCGGCCCGTGGACATCAGCCTGATCATCTCGTCGAGAAATCGGGCCTATGGACTAACGAACTGCCTGGATGCCGTTTCTATTGCCGCCCGCCAGGCAGACTATCTGAGACTTGAACTGGTCTTCGTGGACAATGGCTCCACGGACGAGACGTCGGACGTCGTCCGCCAATGGGCGTCGACCGCGCCGATCAAGACCAACTTGATCTATGAAGCGAAACCCGGCCTCGCCATCGCCCGCAACACGGGCCTCAACGCCGCGAGAGGCCGTGTCCTCGCCTTTACCGACGACGACTGTGAGATTTTCCCCGACTATTTCAGCACGCTCGCAGCGCTTTTCAGCTCGGATACCGAGATGGTCATGCGCGGCGGGCGGATCGAGCTCGGCGACACACGCGACCTGCCGGTCACGATCAAGCCCGAGATGGAACCTGCGGTATTGAGCAGCGAGCTGCATGCCGGCGGCTTCATTCATGGCGCGAACATGGCGTTTCCCCATGGGCTGGTCGAGAAGATCGGCTTTTTCGATACTCGCTTCGGGGCGGGCTCCCCTTTCCGCTCCGGTGAGGACACCGACTACGTGCACCGCGCCTTCAATGCCGGCGTGCGTGTCGAATATCTGCCGGATTTTGCCGTCAAACACTTCCATGGACGGCGTGAACTCGCGGATATCAAACGTCTCCAGACCGGCTACGCCTTCGGCAACGGAGCGCTGTACGCCAAATATCTCTTCGATCGCCGCTCGAACATGCGCGGCATGCTGCGCTGGGAAATCCGCCAGGCGCTCATGGAGGCCATCGGGCGCCGAAAACTCAACGAGGAACTTGGCCTGACCTACCGCAGCCAGCTTCGTGACAACCTGACCGGCATGCTCGCTTACTGGCGAGCGCCGAAGGCAAAGCAGCCCGCCTGAGGTTTCGCTTCGCCGCCAACAGAATCACCGCGCGACTCTTCGCGAGCCAAATTCGATTGGATAATGCATGGCCGATACGGCAATTGCGCACGCCGAGCTTAAGAAGAAAACCGCACTTTCCGTCCTCTGGTCGGTCATTCGCGTGGCCTGGAGCACAATCGCGACCTTCGTGATCTTCGTCATCCTCGCACGCATTCTCGGGCCCGGCGATTTCGGTACCTTCGCGCTTGCGAGCCTCTTCGTGGAAATCGGCCGCGTGCTTGCCTATGCAGGCCTCGGCGATGCGGTCACGCGCCAGCTTGATCTCGACGAGGAGCTTGCCGATACCGCCTTCTGGGCGACGATCGCCTTCAGCGCCATCGTTGCCTCGCTGGTGTTCTTCTTCGCGCCCTACTACGGCGATCTGGTGCGCGATCCATCGGTTTCAGGCATTCTGCGCTGGCTGGCACCACTGCTTCCGATTTCGTCGCTGGCCGTCATCCACAATGCGCGCCTTGCCCGTGAATTCGGCCACAAGAGCCTCGCCGGGCAGGCAATCGCCGCCAGCCTGCTCTCAGGCATTACCGCAGTCGTCTGCGCCTTTCTCGGCTGGGGCGTCTGGGCGCTCGTTGCGCAGACCGCGGTCAACGCCGCCGTGACCGTGCTCCTCGGCTGGTTCTACTATCCCTGGATGCCGAAGTTTCGCTTCAATGTGCCGATGTTCCGGTCCGTTTTCCTCTTCAGCATCAGCCTTGTCGTGACCCAGCTGATGTGGATGCTGCTCGCCCGCGTGCAGGATATCTTCATTTCGCGCTGGTTCGGCCCGGTCGAAGTCGGCCGCTATCGCATTGCCTGGCGGCTGATCGAGCTGATCGGCCAAGCGGTGCTGGCCCCGATCGGCAGCGTATCGCTCGTCACGCTGTCGCGCCTGCAGAACGACCACACGGCCTTCCGCAACGCCTACAACAAGATCGTCGGTGCAGCCGCGCTCGGAACCATCCCGCTGCTGCTCGGCTTCGGCGCCCTGTCGAACGACATGATCGCGCTGCTCTTCGGCAACAAGTGGGGCAATGCCGGCGATATCGCCACCGTCCTCGTGCTGATGGCGGTTCCCTTCGTCACGAACTTCTTTGCCTCGTCGGCGCTCTCGGCCGTCAACCGGGCGGAATCGATCCTGTCCGTCGCCGCCCTGCAGCTCGTGACGACGCTGATCCTCACCTGGCTGCTCGTCCCCTACGGCGTTGTCGCCGTTGCTGCGGGCTATACGCTGCGTGCCTGGCTGACGATGCCCTATCAGCAATATGTGCTTCAGCGATACGCGCATATAGACGCCAAAAGCACGCTGAAGGCCGTCGCCCTGCCCTTCTGCGGCGCGACACTGATGGCCGTCTGCGTGTGGTTCGCGCATCCGGTCATCGTAGAGCACATTCAAAACCGCTGGCTCGCGCTTGGCCTTAGCATCGGCCTGGGCGGACTGATTTACCTGGCGTTCCTGCCGATCTTCGGCCGCTCGGTCATCCGCCCTTACATCGCGCTTGCCATGTCCCTCAACCCATTCCGCAAACAGGCCGAAGCCTAGCCGCTTGCATGGACCCGAGTGTCCGTAAACAAGGAGCATTTCATGGAATCCAATATTACGATCATCAACCGCCTGCAGGGCGTGATCGCCAATTGCCTTTCCGACCTCTTTGATCCGTCCGAGCGTTTTGCGCTTCTCGACTTCCCGAACCACTACAATATTGGCGACAGCGCCATCTGGCTCGGTGAGCTTGCCTATTTCGACAAGAAACGTACGCGCCCGACCTACGTGACCGAGATCCCGACCTATGATGAAGACCGGATGCTCGGCGCGATCAGCAGCGGTCGCATTTTCCTGCACGGCGGCGGCAATTTCGGTGACATCTGGGCCGGCTACCGCCAGTTCCGCGAAGGCCTGCTCGACAAGCACAAGGGCCGCCCGATCGTCCAGATGCCGCAGACGATCCATTTCAAGGAGCAGGCAAATGTCGACAGCACCGCGCGTGCGATCGAGCGCCACGGTCAGTTCACGCTTCTCGTTCGCGACCAGCGAAGCCTGGAATTTGCCCAGCGCTGGTTCCAGTGCGAAACGCGGCTTTGCCCGGACATGGCCTTCTGCATCGGTCCGGTCACTCGACCGACGCCGCAGCACGAGCTGCTGCTCAATCTGCGTGAGGACCAGGAAGTCGGCACCGCACAGGACCTGACGGCAGCAACCTTGCGTCCGGGTACCGTGAAATCGGACTGGCCCGACGAGCCTGCCGATTTCCAGCGCCAGACGAAGCACGCCGCGATCCTGAAGGGCCTTCTGACCGGCCGTATCGGCGGCCGCGCGCGGATGACGGAGCTTGCCTATCGCGAACGGGCGCAGCAGCGTTTCGACCGTGGCGTCGCCCTGCTGAGCTCGGCGCGCCAGGTCATCACCGATCGCATGCACGGGCATATCATGTGCGTGCTCTTGGGCGCCGATCACTGCGTTCTCGACAACAGCTACGGCAAGACGAGCAGCTTCATCGAGGCCTGGGGCACCTGCAACAGCGACAAGGCGGAGCTTGCCTCAACGGTCGACGAGGCGCTCGCCATCCTCGATGCGCGTCGCGTCGCCCGTGCGGCCGCCGCCTGATTTGAGATCAGCCTCGCCGGGCAACCAGAATCCCGGCGAGCACCACTGCCCCGCCGATCGCCTGCATCGGGCCGATCGGTTCGCTGAGCAGAACCCAGGCGAGGATTGCCGCCACGACCGGCTGCAGCAGCAGCGTCAGTGAGGAGAAGGCGGCCGGCAGATAGGCGAGCGCATAGGCAATCGCCACCTGCCCGCCCGCGTGGCTGACGAAGGCAAGACCGAAGACGATCGCCCAGCCATAGGCCGTCGGCGGTAGCATGTGGCCTTCGTAGAAGAAGCCGATCGGGAAGATGCAGACAGCAGCCGACGCCGTGCTCCAGAGCATGATGCGGACCGTATCGAACCGGCTGCGCAGCTTGCCGATTGCCAGGATGTAGCCGGCATAGAACACGGCTGCGATGACCGCGACGCCATCGCCGCTGAGGTCGCCATTGCCAAGCGCCGCAGGACCGCCCTTCAGGACAACCACGCCAGAAAGCGCCAATACCAGCCCGAGAACGAAGACACGGGTAACGACTGCGCCGAAAAACAGAAGCCCGATCACCGTGACAAAGACGGGAGCCAGATTGGCAAGCAGCGTCGCATTGGCCACCGACGTCATGGTGATGGAGAGGTGCCAGGCCGCGAGATCCATGGCGAGCAGGACACCCGGCACGACCAGCAGGGCATAGTCGGATAGCTTTTCAGGCTTCGAGCCGGCATCCTTGCCCTTCGCAAGCGAGAATATGAAGATCGGGATCAGCGCCAGGGCGACGCGCCAGAAGGCCGTCGCCATCGGCCCGACTTCCGACAGCCGCACGAAGATCGGCGAGCCGCCGATCGCCGCGCCGCCGAGGATCAGGGCGGCGAGGGGAAAACGGTTGGATGCGGGGGTTTCTGCGACGGTGGAAGCGGCCTGCGACATTAGCTCTCGATGCGTTCTGACCGCCTGACGACCGGCGGCGAGCAACGGACCTATCAGAAGCGATGGTGTCGTGATAGCCGAGGAGCGACAGGGGCAGGCAAAAGCGCAATCTTATTGCCCGCCGATGCGAATTTGCAGCACCGAGCCTATCAGCCGGAAATGACGGTCGAGAATTCAGGCGCCCCGCGAATTGTGTTGCTGACCGTGCAGATTTCTTCCGCCGCATGGGCGATCTTCAGGCGCGTCTCTTCATCGAGGTCGCCCTTGATCGAGAAGGCGATGTTGAATGTTTGGACACGCGACGGGCCTTCGCTTGCCTTCTCGCCAGTAACGTCGGCCGTGATCTCCGTGATCCGGTCGAGCATGCCCATCTGGCTTGCGGCAATGCGCGCGCTCAGGACCAGGCAGGCTGACAGCGACGCATAGAGGAGGTCGAGCGGATTGAAGCCAGGTTGCGAGGTGCCGGTGACGATATCGAGCTCACCCTTGGTGGCCGAGGTGACATGTGGAAAGCCGGTGCGACCAAGAACGGCGGTTGCTCCAACGGGACGGGGACGAGCCTTGAGATCGGCGGCCATGAGAAAATCCTTTGGTGATGACAGCCTGTGCTAGATAAGGATTTTGATTGCCCGCGGCAATGCGCTTCAGCTCCGGCGAAGGGGCGGAAACAGACCACTCGGGTGATTCGGTCGACTCCAATCCGTCCGCTCGTCAACCTCAGTTTCCCATCCCGATTTCTAAGGATAGCCCCAGGTCAGCTTCAAAGTGCAATATAAGCTTGCACTAAAACAGAAACGACTCAATGGAGTTATCCATGCGAACACTTGCGGCTGTTCCTGATGCACCCAGCGTCGTCCTCGATGCCGAACCCTTCGGCTATGTCAGAAAAGTCTACCTCGACGACGAAGCCTGCTGGGGCCTGTTCGATTCCGATGGCGATGTGATCTTCGTCGGCGATGCTGCCGGCGATTGCCACGAATACGCGGCGAAGGAACAGATCCGCATTCAGATCGTCCATTGAAACTCTAAAGCGCGTCGCCCGTTTTTTGATTCAGGTTCTCGAATCGGCCGATTTGTGATTCCTTCGTAGCTGGAAGGAGACCGGTCATGGGCAAATCACATCCGATCGAGTTGCGTTCCCGTGTTGTTGCGTTCGTTGAAGAAGGTAACACCCATCGCGAGGCGTCTCGGCATTTCCGTGTGTCGCCTCGGTT
>NZ_JACUZX010000034.1:0-69993 GCF_014851575.1 Rhizobium sp. RHZ02 | reverse complement strand
CGCCCGCATCCAGGCCGGCCAGCACGCCCGCCTCGCCTTCAACCTCGACAAGGCCGTGTTCTTCGATCCGCAAAGCCAAACCCGAATCGCTTAAACCAGGAGCCAGGATTCCAAACATGAACAGCTCGGATGTGGGGCTGCGCGAGTGCCAAGACAGACCAGCATCCGTCGGTACGCGTGAGAAGGGATCGGACCGGAAGCTGTTGTCGGTCTCGATTCCAGGGTCCATGGTCTAGAGGCTTCGCGTGCGTGATTCGTTGGTCATGCCGCGAATTCCATCGTACAACAACGCACCGACCATCATGGTTGGCGAACGAGGCTCCGACCTTATCCGGAGACTTCCGCCGTTGCCTGCCGCGATCCTCGCTCACGAGCGCAAATGAAACGCGCCAGAGGGCAGGGCAATCGCCCGCCAGACCAGGCAGGTGTTCGGACTGCGAACTTTGAAAATGGAGTAGGGTTTGATTTCCGATCCACGAGCTTTCCTGCAAACCCTGTTTCACCAAGCCGTCAAGGCCGCCGATCCTTACGAGGCCCTGGTTCGCCATCTTCCTGATCCGCCGAAAGGCAGGACAATCGTTGTTGGGGCAGGGAAGGCCGCAAGCCAGATGGCGGCCGCTTTCGAACGCGCTTGGTCTCATCCCTTCGAAGGTCTCGTTGTTGCCAGGCATGGGCCAATCGCAGAGTGCCGATCGACGAAGATTCTCCAGGCGGCTCATCCGGTCCCAGACAGAGCCGGTCTTATCGCCGCCGAGGCGCTGATGAACCATCTGCATGGGCTGACGTGTGATGATCTGGTGATCGCACTGATATCCGGCGGCGGCTCGGCCTTGCTGCCGGCCCCGCCGACCGGTTTCACCCTCACCGACGAGAGCGCGTTGAACGAATCGCTGCTGGCGTCGGGCGCGCCGATCTCCGGGATGAATGTGGTGCGGAAGCATTTCTCCCGCATCAAGGGGGGACGGCTTGCCGCACTTGCCCATCCGGCAAAGGTCGTCAGCCTCGTCGTCTCCGATGTTCCGGGCGACAATCCGGCCTTCGTTGCGTCGGGGCCGACGGTTCCCGACAGCAGCGATGCGGAGGAGGCGCTACGAGTGATCCGGGACTACCGGATCGATCTCCCGGCGCGCGTGATCGATTGTATCCGCAATACCAGAGCGCCAAGTGCCGGTGACCGCGTCTTCGCCAACAACGAAGTGCATGTGATCGCCTCGGCGCGGGTGTCCCTGGAGGCGGCTGCCGATCGGGCAAGATCTCTCTGCGTGCAACCCCTCATCCTTTCGGATTCGATCGAAGGGGAGGCGAAGGATATCGGCCGGATGCATGCGGCGCTTGCTCGGGAGTTTTTGACGAGACCGCCGGCTCCAAAGCCTCTCGTGCTGCTTTCGGGCGGGGAGACTACGGTCAGCATCGGAACCGGAACATATGGCAAGGGCGGGCGAAATTCCGAGCTTCTCCTCTCGGCGGCGATCGATCTACAAGGAGTCGATGGCGTTGTAGCGATGGCCGCTGATACCGACGGTATCGACGGCTCCGAAGACAATGCTGGCGCCTTCTGTGACGGCGGGACGGTGGCGCGGATCAGGAGCGCCGGCGGCGATGCGCGCGCGTTCCTGGCGGGCCATGATGCGTGGTCGGCCTTCAACCTCGCGGGCGATCTGTTCGTTCCGGGACCGACAGGTACCAACGTGAATGATTTCCGCGCATTTCTTGTAGAATAGCGCGCCACAAGGCCGAGCAGCTTTAGCGTGTGCCAAGCTGCCGACGTCCTGCGTGGAGCGTCGGCGGCGCCAAATCAGTAAGGCGCAAGCCCGCCTAGTAGGTTGTCACAGACACGTATGTCTTTGTAAGAGTTGGGAAGCCCGCCCCAGGCCCCTCGGGGGCGGGCTCTATCGATCCGGACCCCTTCCGGACCGCGGCTGATGGTGAGCCGCTGGAAACACACATGCCCGGTGTTGCGTGTTGAGACAACCGAAAGCTGTTTTGTTGGTTATTTGGTAAGGTTACCGGGCGACGCAGGTGCGTCTGGACATTGACCGGGACTCTCTTCAACACTGCATCGGCAGACGCCCACTCGACGACGAGTGAGTGACGGCGAACAACGGGAGCAAGGGGATTGGGGTCATGGTCGACCGGCTGAAGGGGAAGATTGCAATTATTTCAGGCGGCGCGACGGGCATGGGCGGAGCGGCCTCGCGCCTCTTCGCTGCCGAGGGCGCCAGGGTAGCGATCATTGACCGGAATGAAGCGGCAGCACGGCAAACGGCGGAGGAGATTTGTTCCGCCGGTCATGTCGCCGACTACTGGGTCGCCGACGTGTCGGAGGAGGCCGCCGTCGTCGCGGCCGTCAGGGGTGTGGAGGATAGGTTCGGCGCCGTCACCGTGCTCTTCAATCACGCCGGCACTATCGTCATCAAGCCGTTCCTGGAGACCACGCTCGAGGAGTGGGAGTGGCTGCACGCGGTCAACGTGCGATCGATGTTCCTGATGACGCGGGCGGTCCTGCCGGGGATGATCGCCGCGGGCGGTGGTTCCATCGTCTGCACGTCATCAATCTCGGCCGTGGCCGCAACGCCGATGGAAGTGCTCTACGACACGACGAAGGGCGCTGTGCATATGTTTGCTCGTGCGATCGGGGTCGAATTCAGGGATCGCAACATCCGCTGCAACGCCGTCTGCCCCGGCTTCATCCGCACGCCGCACGGATTGCGCGAGGTCAGCGAATTGCAGGCACTCGGCGTCGATGTGTCGGACGCGGCTATTGCCGCCCAGCAGGGACGGATCGGCGAACCCGAGGACGTGGCACGCGCCGCGCTCTATCTCGCTAGCGACGAGTCGATGTTCGTCAATGGCGCGCATCTCTTCGTCGACAACGGCTTCACCGCTATCTAAATTAAACGCTGCAACGCCGCCAGCGTGCCGGAGGATGCCCCGTTTGGCGTCGGAACACTGTGATGAAATGGGTCCGCGATCGAAATCCGACGTCGATCGCGATTTCATCGATGCTCAGGCCATCGCTGATCAGCTTCGCTTTCGCGCGCTTTATCCGACGTTCCTGCAGATAGACGCGTGGACTGAAGCCCGTCGCCGACCGGAACCCTGCTGCGAAGTGCATTGGACTGAGCCCCGCCGCGTGCGCGATGTCCGCGAGCCGAAGCGAGGTCGCCAGGTTGAGTTCGATGAAATCCACGGCGCGCTTAACCCGCCAGGGTGCGAGGATGACGGAATTATTCCGGTGCTTCTTCATCTCTGCTTCTCTCCACTGGTCGCGGCAAAAAGTCGGGACTGGACCCGCTGAAGGGTCCGTTCGAAAACCTCAGGCTCGTCGAGTGCTCTGGCGACCACGAGGGCTCCCTGAACGGCAACGACGGTCTCCTCGGCCAGCGCGGCGGCATCCGGCTCGAGGCATCCGGCTCGCGTGAGAGCTGAGGCAAGCGCGCTATGCCATTCGGCGAAGTAGTCCCTGACCTGAGCGCTGAACCGGTTGCGGACATTATCGAGTGCGAACGCACCAACGAGGCACACTCGGCTGCCGGAGCGAAAATACCGGGAAACAGAGCGAAACATGTCGGAGATAGCAGAGCGCGGATCATCCGCGTTCCGTAACGGTTCGAAAACCTGTGTCACGAACCATTCGTCGATCTCGCCGAGCACGGCTATGGCCATCTCTTCCTTTCCGCCGGGAAAGAAGTGATAGAGGCTTCCCTTTCCGAGTCCTGTTTTTTCCGTGATGGTTGAAAGACTTGCGCCCTCGAAGCCATACTCCCGAAAGACTTCGGCCAGGGATGGGATTGCGTCGGAGCGCTCGGCGACGATCTTTGGCATTTGTTACAGTCCCAATTCAGAAAGGCTTGGGTGGTCAGCAGGCCTGGGGCCGGACCGATCCCAGAAAAACTTGCGTTCGGATACCTTGATGGGCATATCGTTGATGCAAGCATAGCGGTGGTGCATCAGGCCGCTCGCGTCGAACTCCCAGTTCTCGTTGCCGTATGCCCGATACCAGTTCCCGGAGTCGTCGCGGTATTCGTAGGCGAAGCGAACCGCGATGCGGTCGCCGTCGTGGGCCCACAGTTCCTTGATCAGCCGATACTCGAGTTCCTTGCGCCATTTCCTGGTCAGGAACTCGACGATCTTTTCCCGCCCTTGGACAAATTCCGCGCGATTGCGCCAGTAACTGTCAACGGTATAGGCGAGTGACACCCTGTCGGGATCGCAACTGTTCCATCCATCCTCTGCGGCTCGGACTTTGGCAGCCGCGGTTTCGCGGGTGAAGGGAGGGAGTGGTGGGCGGTGTTCAGGCATGGTTTCGATCTCCTAGTGCTCGTTTCTGTACCGATCGGTAAACAGTATGTCAATGGGTACAATCGATGGTGCGCAGAGTCAACGCAATCGCCAGGCACTGCATCTTTTTGCCGTGCGAATCGAAAGTTTTCGGATTGGAAAGCACGCAGTCCAGCAAGTGCCAACCACTGCAGACTGAGTGCGAAAGGGTTTAGGTACACGCCAGCTGCCGAAGGTTGAAAAGGGCCGAGATGGTGATCTCGGCCCTTGTCGTTGTGCGCCCCCACCGTAACCTGGGGTGGCCCACCAAGTGGCAGCAAATGCCGGTCGCTGGTGGCGCAACAGCGGCAAGCTCCTTAACGCCACCCTCACCATTAGATGGGCTGACCAACTTGGAATGCCCAGGCTCGTCTAACCTCAATCTCTCGAACCACCCGGTGCGGACCCGCATGCCGGGTGGTGTGGCAGGGGTGCGATCACATCGAGCGCCCCCTATGCCGATTGGTAATCCTGCGGGTGTTCGCTTACTTGCCCGCTTTCGTGGTGTGGCGGCGGCCCTTGCCGATGTCCGGCAGGAAGATGGTCAACAGGCCGAGCAGCGGTAAATACGAGCAGATTTTGTAGACGAACTCGATGCCCATGTGGTCGGCCACCATGCCGAGGCCTGCTGCGCCAATGCCGCCGATACCGAAGGCAAATCCGAAGAACAGGCCGGCAATCATGCCGACACGACCCGGAACCAGCTCCTGCGCAAAGACGACGATGGCCGAGAAGGCGGAGGCCAGGATGATGCCGATCAGGAAGGTCAGGAAGACCGTCCAGTTGTAGTCGGCATAAGGCAGGGCAAGGGTGAAGGGCAGGGCGCCGAGGATCGAGAACCAAATGACGAACTTGGTGCCGAACCAGTCGACGACAGGGCCGCCGGCGACGGTGCCGATGGCCACGGCGCCGAGGAATACGAACAGCAGAATCTGCGCGTGCTGCACCGACACTCCGAAGCGTTCGATCATATAGAAAGTGTAGTAGCTCGAAAGGCTCGTCATGTAGACGTATTTCGAGAACACTAGCAGTGCCAGGACACCGATCGCCGCAATGACCTTGTTGCGTGGGAGATGGACCGCGGGTGCCGCCGCCTTGCGACCGGCGTTATTCTTGCGGTGATCGGCGTACCAGACGCCGACGCGCCACAGGACGATCATGCCGGTCAGAGCTGCGAGCGAGAACCATGCAACGCTATGCTGGCCCCGCGGTAGTACGATGAAGGCGGCCAGAAGCGGACCTATCGCCGAGCCGAAGTTGCCGCCAACCTGGAACAGTGACTGGGCAAGGCCATGGCGTCCGCCTGATGCCAGCCGGGCAACGCGCGAGGATTCCGGATGGAACACGGCGGAGCCGAGGCCGACGACACCCGCGCCGATGAGCAAGACCCAATAGGCGTGCGCATATGCGAGCAGCACCAGGCCGATCAGCGTGAAGCCCATGCCGACAGACAATGAGTAAGGCAACGGGCGTTTGTCGGTGTAAATGCCGATCAGCGGCTGCAGGAGCGACGCGGTGACCTGGAACACGAGGCCGAGGAAGCCGATCTGCGTGAAGTCGAGGCCGTAGCCGTCCTTGATCATCGGATAGAGCGCGGGGATCAGCGACTGCATGGTATCGTTGAGAAGATGGCAGAAGCTTACCGCCATGATAATGCCGAAAACCGTCTGTTCCGCAGAGTGCCTCTCTGCCGTCATTGCGCTGTCTGTCACGATTCTGCTCCGTCCTACGAGGCTTTGGAATAACCGACTTGTGGTCGTCCCGCTTTCGTGTTTTGGTCTTGCTATTTCGCAAGTGGGCCAAAAATGGTGAAATCCAAGCAAAGCCTGGCGACGAGTGAGTTGGCCAAGCTCCATGTGGAGCGTCTTGCTGCCATCGAGGCAGCCTCAGAGCCGGTCTATGCCATCCCCTCGGAATATCCGGCCGGCTACCATGTGGAACCCCATAGTCACAGCCGTGCACAGTTCGTCTATGCTCGGTCCGGCGTGCTTATGGTGTCGTCGATACTGGGGCGCTGGATGGTGCCGCCGCAGCATGCGTTGTGGATACCGGCAGGACTTGTCCACACCGTCGACATGCTCGGCGATGTTGCGATGCTTTCGGCCTATGTCTCGCCCCCGGCCTTGGCCGATCCACCGACGGCCATCCGCGTCGTGGCGCTGACTGATCTTGCCAGAGCGTTGATCACCGAGGCTGTTGCGCCGCCCGAGGCCAAGAGCGGCAGACGGGATCTCATCATGGCGCTGCTGCTCGAGGAGGTCTTGCAGCTTCCCGACCGGCCGTTGGGATTGCCGTTCCCCTCAGATAAGCGCCTGGCGACGCTCTGCCGCGGCTTCATGGAAAGTCCGAGTGCAAGGCTGGTCATCGACGATTGGGCGGAGCGGCTTGCCATGAGCCGGCGCGCCTTTACTCGGTTCTTTCGCAAGGAAACGGGTATCAGTCTCTCAACCTGGCGGCAGCAGGCGGCGGTGTTCACCGCCTTGCCCCGCCTCGCAGCCGGGGAGGCGGTTACAGCCGTTGCCCTCGACCTTGGCTACGACAGCGTCGCCGCCTTCACCACGATGTTCAGGCGGACGATGGGAGCCGCTCCCCGCGCGTATTTCAGGGCACCCGAACAATATTGAGCCTCTGCCCAAGCATGGATCCGCCGTCTCGCAGGACCGGGCGATAACGCGCTGCGTCCTCGATTTGACGTTTACGTTCACGGCAAATCTGTGAGTTTTAAGAATTCGAATAACATTCGTTTGACATTCGAATAATCTTCGCTTTAATTGCTCTGACTTTCGCAAATGCGTGAGCATGTTGCGTTGCGGCATATTCTGGCTCGGAGGGGGAACGTGAGCCGTCAGATTCACGATCTTTTCATTATCGGCGGCGGCATCAATGGCTGCGGGATCGCGCGGGATGCGATCGGGCGGGGCTATTCGGTCGCGCTTGCGGAAATGAACGATTTCGCTTCGGGCACGTCTTCCGGCGCGACCAAGCTCATCCATGGCGGCTTGCGCTATCTCGAGCACTACGAGTTTCGTCTGGTGCGCGAATCTCTGATGGAGCGCGAAGTGCTCTGGGCGATGGCGCCGCACATCATCTGGCCGATGCGCTTCGTGCTGCCCTATCACAAGGGTGGCATCCGCCCGGCATGGCTGATCCGTCTCGGGCTGTTTCTCTACGATCACCTCGGCGGACGAAAGTTGTTGCCGCCGACCGCGGTTCTCGACATGCGCCGCGACCCGGCCTCCAAGCCATTGAAGGCACTCTTCACGAAGGCGTTCGAGTATTCGGATGGTTGGGTCGACGATGCGCGTATGGTAGTGCTCAATGCGCGGGACGCGGCCGACCGCGGCGCGCTGATCATGCCGAGAACGAGAGTCGTTTCGGCGCGGCGCGAGAACGGATTGTGGTCGATCGAGACGGTCGACACCGTCAGCGGGCAGGGCAACAGTTTTCAGGCGCGGATGCTGGTGAATGCTGCCGGGCCATGGGTCGATCAGGTCATTCGCACGGCCTTCGGGCAGAACGAGGCCCGCCACGTGCGGCTCGTGCAGGGCAGCCACATCGTCGTAAAGAAGAAGTTCGACGATCCGCGGGCCTATTTCTTCCAGAACCCGGACAACCGCATCATCTTCGCGATCCCGTACGAGCAGGACTTCACGCTGATCGGTACCACCGACCGCGACTACTCGGCCGATCCGAAGGATGTGAAAATATCCGAGGAAGAGACGATCTATCTCTGCAACGCGGCGAGCGAGTATTTCAAGGAGCCGGTACGGCCGGAAGACATCGTCTGGACCTATTCGGCTGTGCGGCCTCTGTTTGACGACGGCGCTTCCAAGGCGCAGGAGGCGACCCGCGACTACGTGCTGAAGATCGAAGGCGAGGGTGAAAGCGCACCGCTGCTCAATGTCTTCGGCGGCAAGCTCACGACCTATCGGCGCCTATCCGAACACGCACTGGAAAGGATCGCCGAGGCGATCGGCGCCAAAGGCGCGTCCTGGACAGCGAAGAGCCATCTGCCGGGCGGGGATTTCGCCGCGACCGGCTACGAGGCGGAGGTTGCTAAGCTGAAGGGCGGTTATCCGTTCCTGGCGGACCGGCATGCGCGCCAACTGGTGCGCCGCTACGGCACCAAGGCGTCGGTCCTGCTCGGGCGGGCCGCCAGCGCGGAGGACCTGGGACACTGTTTCGGAGGCGATCTCTTCGAGGCAGAGGTTCGCTATCTCATCGATCACGAATGGGCCAGACGCGCAGAGGATGTGCTTTGGCGAAGAACGAAAGTCGGCCTGCGCCTGACCAAGGAACAGGCTGCGCTATTGGAGGAGTACATGGCCGCGCGACCGGCGCAGATGGCTGGTTGAAGCGGTAATGTCCCCGCTGTTGAGGAGGCACGGGAACCGGAATGCTTGAATTGCGGAACGCTGCAAAGATGGTGGGCGGGGAGTATCACATCCACGCAACCAATCTTGCATTTGAAAAAGGCACATTGAATGTGCTGCTGGGGCCGACGCTGTCCGGCAAGACATCGCTGATGCGACTGATGGCCGGGCTCGATCGACCGACGAGCGGTTCCGTCCATTTCGACGGCGTAGACGTGACCGGCATGCCGGTGCAGAAGCGCAACGTCGCGATGGTTTACCAGCAGTTCATCAACTATCCGGCCCTGACGGTGTACGAAAACATCGCCTCGCCAATGCGGATTTCAGGCAAGGACACCGCGACGATCGATCGTGAGGTGCGCAAGGCCGCCGAACTCTTGCGCCTTACGCCCTATCTGGATCGCACCCCGCTCAATCTCTCCGGCGGCCAGCAGCAGCGCACGGCGCTTGCGCGTGCCCTTGTGAAGAATGCCAGCCTTGTGCTGATGGACGAGCCGCTCGCGAACCTCGACTACAAGCTGCGCGAGGAACTGCGTGCCGAGCTGCCGCGGATCTTTGCGCAGTCCGGCGCCATCTTCGTCTACGCCACAACGGAGCCTTCCGAAGCGCTTCTGCTCGGCGGCAACACGGCCACCCTTTCGGAAGGCCACGTGACGCAGTTCGGACCGACGATCGCCGTCTACCGAAATCCGCTCGACCTCGTAACTGCAAAGACCTTTGCCGATCCGCCGCTCAATTTCATGGATGTGATAAAGGCCGGCGGTTCGTTCCAGAGGCAAGGAGCTGATATCCTGCCGGTGCCCGCGCATTTGGACGACATGGCCGATGGTCCGGTCACGATCGCCTTCCATCCGCACCACCTCGCTCTTTCGCCGCAGACTCAGACGGCAGCAAAACTGCAGGCACGCACGCAGGTTTCCGAGATCACAGGCTCCGAAAGCTTTGTGCATATGGATTTCGACGGTGTCCGTTGGGTCATGCTTGCCCACGGCATTCACAACATCGATCCGGATACCGAGGTCGACATCTACCTCGACACCCGTCACGTCATGGCGTTCGGCACCGATGGCCGGGCAATCGCAACTGGCGCAAAGGCGTAAGGGAGAAGGACATGGCACGCATCACGCTCGACCACATCCGCCACGCCTACGGACCGAACCCGAAGTCCGACGCAGACTATGCGCTTCGTGAAGTCGATCACGAATGGCGGGACGGCGGCGCCTACGCGCTTCTCGGACCATCCGGCTGCGGAAAGACGACGCTACTCAACATCATTTCCGGCCTGCTGCAGCCGTCGCACGGCCGTATCCTCTTCGATGGCCAGGATGTGACGAACCTTTCCACGCAGGCGCGAAACATTGCGCAGGTGTTCCAGTTCCCGGTCATCTACGACACCATGACTGTCTACGACAACCTGGCTTTCCCGCTGCGCAATCGCAGGGTCCCCGAGCCGGAAGTCGATCGGCGCGTTCGCGACATTCTCGAGATGATCGATCTCGGCGGTATGGCCAAGCGCAAGGCACAGGGCCTGACGGCCGACCAGAAGCAGAAGATCTCGCTCGGCCGCGGACTGGTGCGCAACGACGTCAACGCGATCCTGTTCGACGAGCCTTTGACCGTGATCGACCCGCACATGAAGTGGGTACTGCGTTCGCAGTTGAAGCGCCTGCACAAGCAGTTCGGCTTCACCATGGTCTATGTGACGCACGACCAGACGGAAGCGCTGACCTTCGCCGACAAGGTTGTCGTCATGTACGAAGGACAAATCGTCCAGATCGGCACGCCGGCAGAGCTTTTCGAGCGGCCGAGCCATACCTTCGTCGGTTACTTCATCGGGTCGCCGGGCATGAACGTCCTGCCGGTGCAACTGCAGGGCAATGCGGTGCGTATCGGCAGCGAGACGCTGTCATTGGACTACGCGCCGCAAGCGGCTGCCGGCGCCAAGACCGAGCTCGGCATACGCCCGGAGTTCGTCAATATCGGCCGCGAAGGAATGCCGGTCACCGTCAACAGGGTCGAGGACATTGGACGGCAGAAGATCGTGCGCGCCACCTTTGCCGGCCAGCCGATCGCCATCGTCGTGACGGAGGACTCCGAAATCCCGGCTGATGCGCGGGTGACCTTCGATCCGGCTGCCATCAATATTTACGCCAATTCCTGGCGCGTCGGCAGGGAGGGCTGAGCATGGAAAAGACCTGGAACAACAAAGCCTGGTTTCTGGTTCTGCCGGTCCTTGTGCTGGTCGCCTTCTCGGCTGTCATTCCGCTGATGACCGTTGTGAACTACTCGGTCCAAGATACGTTCGGGAACAACGAGTTCTTCTGGGCGGGGACTGACTGGTTCGTGCAGACGCTTCATTCCGACCGCTTCTGGGCGGCGTTGCAGCGCAATCTCGTCTTCTCGCTGATCGTTCTGGCGCTGCAGATCCCGCTTGGCATCTTCATTGCCCTCAACATGCCGAAGAAGGGGATCGGCGTACCGATCTGCCTCGTGCTGATGGCGCTGCCGCTGCTCATTCCGTGGAACGTGGTCGGCACCATCTGGCAGGTTTTCGGGCGTGTCGACATCGGCCTGCTTGGTCATACGCTTGAGGCAATGGGGTTTGACTACAACTATGTCCGCGACCCCCTCGATGCGTGGATCACCATCATCCTGATGGACGTCTGGCACTGGACGAGCCTTGTGGTGCTGCTCTGCTATGCCGGCCTCGTTTCGATCCCGGATGCGTATTATCAGGCAGCGAAGATCGACGGCGCGTCGCGCTGGTCCGTCTTCCGCTACATCCAGCTGCCGAAGATGAAGCGCGTGCTACTCATCGCCGTCCTGCTGCGTTTCATGGACAGCTTCATGATCTACACCGAACCTTTCGTCGTCACCGGCGGCGGTCCCGGCAACTCGACCACCTTCCTGTCGATTGACCTTGTGAAGATGGCCGTTGGCCAGTTTGACCTCGGTCCGGCAGCGGCAATGTCGATCATCTACTTCCTTATCATCCTGCTTCTGTCATGGGTCTTCTACACCGTCATGACCAGCAGCGACGCGAACGCCTGAGAAAGGAGAGGACCATGGCTCAAACAATGAAATACAAGCCTGCGGGCAACTTCTCCTGGGTCGTTTCGACGGTCTACATCATCTTTCTGCTGCTGCCGATCTACTGGCTGATGAACATGAGCTTCAAGGAGAATGCCGAGATCACCGGCGCCTTCTCGCTGTGGCCGCAGAACCCGACGCTCGGGAACTACATGGTGATCTTCACCGATCCCTCCTGGTACAACGGCTACATCAACTCGATCATCTACGTGGTCATGAATACGGTGATCTCGGTGCTGGCGGCGCTGCCTGCGGCCTATGCCTTCTCGCGCTACCGGTTCCTGGGCGACAAGCATCTGTTCTTCTGGCTGCTGACGAACCGCATGGCACCGCCGGCCGTCTTCGCGCTGCCGTTCTTCCAGCTCTATTCGGCTTTCGGGCTGATCGATACGCACATCGCCGTGGCGCTCGCCCACTGCCTGTTCAACGTGCCGCTGGCAGTCTGGATCCTGGAAGGCTTCATGTCCGGCGTGCCGAAGGAGATCGACGAAACGGCCTATATCGACGGCTATTCCTTCCCGCGGTTCTTCGTGAGGATCTTCATGCCGCTGATCGCGTCAGGGATCGGTGTCGCCGCCTTCTTCTGCTTCATGTTCTCGTGGGTGGAATTGCTGCTGGCCCGCACGCTGACGACGACTGCCGCAAAGCCGATTTCGGCGATCATGACGCGCACCGTCTCCGCTGCAGGGATGGATTGGGGTGTGCTGGCGGCTGCCGGTGTGCTGACCATCATCCCCGGCGCGCTCGTCATCTACTTCGTACGCAATTACATCGCCAAGGGCTTCGCGCTCGGCCGCGTCTGACAAGGGAGGACCACTCATGAACTTTTCCTGGATGGCGTGGACGCTGCCGACTGCATTGTTTTTCCTGGCGATTTTCATGCTGCTCGTTGGCATGAGCATCTGGGAGTATTTCGTGCCTGGCGGCTCGCCGCGCGTCGGAATCCTCAGGTTCGAAACCACGCGAGGGGATCGGCTCTTCGTGTCGCTGCTTGGCGCAGCATACATACATCTCGCATGGCTGGGTCTTGTCGGACCCAACCTGTGGTGGGCTCTTGCCCTCTCCGTAGTCTACGCCATCGGCGTCTTCCGCTACGTGTGACGGCAGGGAAATACAGATGGCCGGGGGTACTGGCCGCCTGAACGTGAAGACTGCAATCGCAACCCTGGGAGGATATTATGCGAAGGCATTTACTAGCGACAACAGCAGGCATGTTGCTGACCATGGCGGGCGCCGCCTATGCCGGCATGGATGAAGCGAAAACTTTCCTGGACAAGGAAATCGGCGATCTTTCGACGCTTTCCCGCGCGGACCAGGAAAAGGAAATGCAGTGGTTCATGGATGCGGCGAAGCCTTTCGCCGGCATGGACATCAAGGTCGTTTCCGAAACCCTGACGACGCACGAATATGAATCGAAGGTTCTGGCGCCGGCCTTCACCGCGATCACCGGTATCAAGATCACGCACGATCTCATCGGCGAAGGCGACGTTGTCGAAAAGCTGCAGACGCAGATGCAGTCGGGCGAAAACATCTATGACGCCTATGTCAATGACTCGGACCTCATCGGTACGCATTGGCGCTACCAGCAGGCCCGCTCGCTGACCGACTGGATGGCGAACGAAGGCAAGGATGTCACCAACCCGGGCCTCGATATCAACGACTTCGTCGGCACCAAGTTCACGACTGCACCGGACAAGAAGCTTTACCAGCTTCCCGACCAGCAGTTCGCGAACCTCTACTGGTTCCGCTACGACTGGTTCAACGACGAGAAGAACAAGGCCGACTTCAAGGCGAAGTATGGTTACGATCTCGGCGTTCCGGTCAACTGGTCTGCCTACGAGGACATCGCCGAATTCTTCACCGGCCGTGAGATCAACGGCAAGAAGGTCTTCGGCCACATGGACTACGGCAAGAAGGACCCATCACTCGGATGGCGCTTCACCGATGCCTGGCTATCGATGGCCGGCAACGGCGACAAGGGCCTTCCGAACGGCCTTCCGGTCGACGAGTGGGGCATCAAGGTCGACGAGAACTCGCGTCCGGTTGGTTCGTGCGTTGCGCGTGGCGGCGATACGAACGGCCCGGCTGCCGTCTACTCGATCCAGAAGTATCTGGATTGGTTGAAGGCCTATGCACCGCCGGCAGCGCAGGGCATGAACTTCTCCGAATCCGGTCCTGTGCCGGCGCAGGGCGAAGTCGCCCAGCAGATCTTCTGGTACACCGCCTTCACGGCCGATGCCGTCAAGCCCGGTCTGCCAGTCGTCAACGAGGACGGTACGCCGAAGTGGCGCATGGCGCCAAGCCCGCACGGCGTCTACTGGAAGGACGGCATGAAGCTCGGCTACCAGGACGTCGGTTCCTGGACGCTGATGAAGTCGACGCCTGACGATCGCGCCAAGGCCGCTTGGCTCTATGCGCAGTTCGTGACCTCGAAGACGGTCGACGTGAAGAAGAGCCACGTCGGTCTGACCTTCATCCGCGAGTCCACCATTCGCGACAAGAGCTTCACGGAGCGCGCTCCGAAGCTTGGCGGTCTGGTCGAGTTCTACCGCTCGCCCGCCCGCGTCCAGTGGTCGCCGACCGGTACGAACGTTCCTGACTATCCGAAGCTCGCTCAGCTTTGGTGGCAGGCGGTCGGCGATGCGTCGTCCGGTGCGAAGACCGCGCAGGAAGCGATGGACTCGCTTTGCTCCGAACAGGAAAAGGTGATGCAGCGACTGGAACGCGCCGGAGTGCAGGGCGATATCGGTCCGAAGCTCGCCGAAGAGCATGATCTCGAGTTCTGGAACAAGGATGCGGTCGCCAAGGGCAACCTCGCGCCGCAGCTGAAGATCGAGAACGAGAAGGAAAAGCCGGTTACCGTTAACTACGACGAACTGGTCAAGAGCTGGCAGTCGAACTGATCAGCAAGGTTGGCCGGGGTGTGTGCCCCGGCCAACCGCCGACCGCATAACGTCGGCATTACACCCTCCTATGAATGACCTATCGCCTCCGCTGGCGCGTTCGCGCCGGCGAGGTGAGCTATTGCGCCGGAGAAGACAATGAGCGGCCATATTCTCGCGATCGACCAGGGCACGACGTCCTCGCGTGCGATCGTCTTCGACGCCGGGATGAAGATGATCTCGTCAGCACAGGAGGAGATCAAACAATCCTATCCGCAGCCAGGCTGGGTCGAGCATGATCCGAATGAGATCTGGACGAGCGTGGTTAGCACGGCGCGGCAAGCGCTGGCGAATGCCAACATTCCACTCACCGATATCGCCGCGATTGGCATCACCAACCAGCGCGAGACAACGGTCGTCTGGGAACGCAAGTCGGGCAGGGCGCTTAACAAGGCGATCGTCTGGCAGGACAGGCGGACGGCTGAAGTCTGCGATAGTCTCAAGGCGGATGGATATGAGAAACTGTTCAGCGCGAAGACGGGTCTGCTGCTCGATCCCTATTTCTCCGGGACCAAGCTGCGCTGGCTGCTCGACAACGTCGACGGATTGCGGGAGCGCGCCGAGGCAGGCGAGGTCTGTTTCGGCACGGTCGACAGCTGGCTGATCTTCAATCTGACTGGCGGACGCGTTCATGCGACTGATGCCACCAACGCGTCGCGAACGCTGCTTTTCAACATTACCGAGGGCAGGTGGGACGAGGAGCTTCTCGGCCTGCTCAGGATCCCGGCATCCATGCTTCCGGAGGTCAAGGACTGCGCGGACGATTTCGGCGTCACTGATCCGGATATCTTCGGTGCGCCGATACCGATCCTCGGTGTTGCGGGCGACCAACAGGCAGCAACTATAGGTAGTGCCTGCTTCGAAGCGGGCATGATGAAATCGACCTATGGGACGGGCTGCTTTGCCTTGCTGAATACGGGGCGGGATTGCGTAACATCCAGCAACCGGATGATCACGACGATCGCCTATCGGCTCGGCGGCGAAACCACCTATGCGCTGGAAGGATCGATCTTCATCGCCGGTGCGGCGGTGCAATGGCTACGCGACGGCCTCGGCTTGATTTCAAACGCATCGGAGAGCGGCACGCTGGCGATGAGGGCCGATCCCAATCAGCAGGTCTATGTGGTGCCGGCCTTTACCGGCCTCGGTGCTCCCTATTGGGACCCGGAGGCGAGGGGTGCGATCTTCGGTTTGACCAGGAACAGCGGGCCGGCGGAATTGGCGCGCGCCGTGCTCGAGTCTGTCGCCTACCAGACGCTCGATCTCCTCATCGCGATGCGGAAGGATTGGGGCGGCCATCACATTGAGACGGTCCTGCGTGTCGATGGCGGCATGGCAAGTTCCGACTGGACGATGCAGCGTCTTGCCGACGTTGTCGGAAACCCGGTGGATCGGTCGGCTGTCGTCGAGACGACGGCGCTCGGCGCGGCCTGGCTCGCCGGTTCGCGAGCAGGGGTTTGGCCCGACAAGGAGAGTTTCGGAAAAGCATGGGCGTGCAGCCGGCGGTTCCAACCCTCCATGGAGGAGGCAGAGCGACAGAGGAAGATCGCTGGCTGGCGCAATGCGGTCTCACGCACCTTGTCGGGCGCGCAATTCAGCAATCAGTTGGCCTGACCGTCGTCACGCCACCATCAGGACGCCGTTTTCAGGTGGTTGTCAGGCCAAACCGGCAATGCTAGCTCGCTGCAAAAGTTGCGACGAGGTTGGCATGAAACGCCTGTGGAATTTTCGGTGGTGGAAGGCATCCCTCATCGGCACCGTTACGATTGGCGCGATGTTCGGGGGCTATATTGTTTATCTCCAAGCGAGCGGGAATTTTCACGCCGTCATCGCGGATCAGCTCTACCGTTCGGCGCAACCCTCGCCTGAGCAGCTGGCATCTTACGTGCGTAGTCATGGCATCGAGACGGTCATAAACCTGCGCGGGATGCACGTTGGCAAGAAATGGTATGCCGACGAGATTGCAACTGCACGCGGTCTCGGCGTTCAGCATATCGACTTCGAAATGTCGCCGTCCAAGGTCTTGTCGCCCGAGCGCGCCGAGCAGCTGCTGGCGATCATGAGAGCGGCACCAAAGCCCATCCTTCTCCACTGCCAATCTGGCGCCGATAGGACAGGACTCGTGTCGGTCCTCTACAGCCAACAAGTGGCCGGTATCAATGAGGACGTCGCCGAGCGTCAGCTCTCGGTCTACTACGGCCATATTGCCATTCCTTACCTGTCGGGAACCTACGCGATGGACAGGAGCTGGAAGGGCCTCGAAAGGTATTTTGGGATCCAGGGGTAGCCGAACGGCCGTAGCGCTTGCCAAGGTTATTCAGGTGACTGTCAGAAAATCCGGTCATGGCTGGCGAATATTCTTCGACGGCCATCAACTACAGATGATTCGATCCTGGTTCCGTCGACGCCAAAATCTGGACGCGGAGACGACCAATTGGAAGATAATGCCACCAAGGTCCGCCTGATCGAGCGGCGGCCCGCAATCGGCAGCGTGACGCTTTGCCTTGCTACGACTCTCTACCTGCTTCTTGTGACAAACAGATCGTTCTGGAGCACGGCCTTTAGCTATTTTGCGTCCGATCATCTCTCGTTCGTGCTCTTTGTCATCGGCATTTCGGCTGTGAGCATGGCAATCATCACGGCCTTCTCCGCCAAATATGTCACCAAGCCTTTTTTGATCTTCTTCGTTCTCGCGGCAGCCGCCGGCTCCTGGTTTACCGATCAGTTCGGCGTGGTCGTGGACAAGGAAATGATCCGCAACGCGGCGGTGTCGACGGGCGCGGAGGCAGGGCATCTGATAACGACGCGTTTTGCCCTTTATTTGATGCTCACTGGTATACTTCCGTCACTCGTCATCCTCTGGGTACGCATCCGGCATCGCCCGGTGCTGTCCAAACTTGCTCATAATACCGGCGTGATCGTGGCTTGCCTGGCTGTCTTCGTCGTGATCGGATTCGGCGACTACCGTGCCTTTGCGGGCGTCGGGCGCGCCCACAGAGACATCCTCGACCGGCTGAACCCATTCGTACCGATCACCAGCACCATTCGCTTTGCGGTTTCGTCCGAGCAGGATGCGCATGTCGTCGCCGAGCCGCTCGGTACGGATGCGCATCGGGTGAACACTGCCGGCCTTAACAAGCCGCGCGTAACGATCATCGTTGCGGGCGAGACAGCGCGTGCCGATGACTTCTCGCTTGGCGGTTATGCGCGGAAAACCAATCCGGAGCTCGAAAAGCGGAACGTTGTCTATTTTCCGAAAACGACCAGCTGCGGCACAGCGACGGCAATTTCTATCCCGTGCATGTTTTCGGTCTATCCGCGAACAGCCTATACGCACCGGAAGGGCCTTGCGACCGAGAACCTCCTCGACGTGCTGAGCCATGCCAAGGTGGACGTATCCTGGCTGGATAATGACACCGGCAGCTATCATGTCACCGACCGGGTCCCGTTCACGTTCTTGCCGGAGTCGGCCGATCCACGTTTTTGCAAGGATGGTGAGTGCCTCGACGCTATCCTTCTCGACAAGGTCGACGATTGGCTCGACCACGTAAAGGGTGACAGCGTGCTGGTCTTGCACCAGCTCGGAAGCCATGGGCCAGCCTACTTCGCTCGTTATCCCGATGAATACCGACGTTTCGTTCCTGATTGCCAGGCGAATGATTTCGGCAGCTGCACGGCCGAAGAGATTACCAACGCCTATGACAATACGATCCTCTACACGGACCACATTGTCTCGACGGTCATCGATAAGCTCAAGCAGCATTCCGACAAGGTTGCCGGTGCAGCGATCTACGTGTCGGATCACGGTGAATCGCTTGGCGAAAACGGAATCTACCTGCATGGCGCGCCCTATATCGTAGCGCCGTCGCAGCAGACGCACGTGCCGTTCCTGGCGTGGGTCAGTGACGATCTCGCGAAGGGGGCCGGCTTCGATATGAGTTGCGTGGCTAAGCAGGCAGACAGGGACCGTTCGCACGACAACTTCTTCCACAGTGTGCTCGGGCTCATGGACGTGGCGACCAAGGCCTACGATCCGAATCTGGATGTTTTCGCCGGATGCCGCCGACAGGCGGATAAACTCGCAAGCCTTCAGCGATGAGACAGCGAGGCTGCTGCAACGCAACAGCCGGAATAGGCTCTATCGTTGTATCGATTGCCTCGGGATGCCAATCCAGCTCTCAGTGCTTGTGGTTTGCCGCTTTCATCCGCTCTGAAAGCTCGGAGAGCCCGAAGGGCTTCACCAGGAAATCGTCCGCGCCGCTTCGCAGGCCCTCGATCTGATCCGAAGTCTGGTCGTGCGCCGTCAGAATGATGACGGGGACGGAGTTCGCTTGTCGTCTAAGCGCCTTCAATAGGGTTAAGCCATTACCATCGGGCAAGCGCAGGTCGAGCAGGATGACGCCGTATTTGCCGGTTTCGGCCGCTTGGGTTGCTTCCGCGAGATTGAGGCACCAATCGACCGAATGACCGTCGGCCGCGATGTGATCGCGCACGGCGTCTCCCAAAAGGACGTTGTCCTCAACCAGCAATACGTTCACACGCTATCTCCCTTGAATGCCTGCCTTCCAGCGGCATCCTCCATGGCCATGACGGCGTCTATCCGTCGCCAGGACTAATGAGATCGCTAGCTGACAATGACCTTAAGGCTTTGCGGGGATCGGCATTAAACGCGGTTGTGATCCCGGCTTCCTCGGCACTGGCCTGCAGGTGAGAATATATGTCGGCGTGCTGCCAGGTCATGTCGGCATTCCGACGTCAGAACCGGCGAGCAGCGAAAGCTCGTTGGCGGTCTTCATCACCATGGTGATCGTCTGGCTGATATCGGGCGCTGCCGAGGCATTGACCAGCGCGATATAGGGGCAGGTGAGGGCCGCAATGCAGCGTCCGTCCGGCCCAAGGATAGGAGCGGAAAGGTTATTGACGCCTGCCGTCTGGGCGCTCGCCATCATTTCGTAACCGTGTTCGCGGATCTGGGCGAGGCGCTCGTAAAATTCCGGTCCGAGATTCACTTCCGCGCGGCTGCGCACGTGTTCCGCGATCATCATCTGCCGCTCTTCATCGCTTCGGAACGCAAGAAGCACGTGGCCGGAGCCGGTGTCGAAGAGACTGATGTGCGACCCGATGCGGATCGAGAGACCCCAGTAATCCGGCGCCTCGTGCTGCGCGATCACCACCGCCGAACCGCGGTCAAAGACGACCAGGTGGTTCGCCTGTTTGGTCTTCTGCGCTAGTTCACGCATCAATGGCATTGCGAAAGACGCCAGCCGGCGTGTTGGCGCGTGCAACTGGGCCAGCCCGAATAGCTTGAGTGTCAGTGTAAACCGGTCACCCTCCAGCTTCGTCACGTAGCCGCGGCGGACGAGGCGATCGAGCATGCGATAGAATTCGTTGGGGCTACGATCGAGACGCTTGGCGATCTCCGCCTGGGTCAGCCCTTCCTCGACGCTGGCCAAAAGCTCGAGGATATCGAGCCCCTTGTCCAGCGCCGGAGCGCGGTACCGATCAGCGTCATCTGCTTCCATCAATTTCTCCTGTGAATGCCACCTTACATATACAAATGCGTAGCTGCCGAAAAGCGCAGCGTGCAGCTCGGTTCGGTCGGTAGCGTCGCCTGTATATGAAAAGGAACCTCATATATGGGTAGGTGCTTGCCGGCGCGAACTGCCGATCCGCAGCGCGTGGCGGACCTTAGTAGTGAACTTCTTCATCGACTATGGAAAACGGGCAGGTTAGGCTCGCGCTCTTGAGGTGAGGCTGTTCGTGTTCCGAGGATTCTGGTGATGTTTTTGACTGATGGAGAACTAAGCGAAATCAAAGCGTTTCGACGGGAACTTCATCGCAATCCGGAAGTCTCGGGTGAGGAGGCGGAAACCGCATCCCGCGTTACAGAGGAACTCGGCCGCACGAGGCCAGATCGCATCGTTGCCGGCATCGGCGGCCATGGCCTCGCGGCCGTCTATGAAGGAGCGGCATCAGGTCCGACGATCATGATCCGTGCGGAACTGGATGGCCTGCCGATCGAGGAAATCTCCGATGTCGCGCACCGTTCGACGGTGCCGGGCAAGGGCCACCTTTGCGGCCATGACGGTCACATGGCGATCCTGATGGCACTCGCGAAGGGTCTTGGGCACGAGCGGCCTGCGAAGGGGCGGGTTATCCTGATGTTCCAGCCGGCCGAGGAGAACGGTGCAGGGGCAGCGGCCGTGCTTGCCGATCCGAAGTTTGCGACGCTGACGCAGGATCTATCGCTCTCGCTTCATAACTTCCCGGGTATCCGGCTCGGACACGTCCTTCTCAAGGAGGGGCCGGTCAATTGCGCATCGCGCGGAATGAAGATCATTCTAAAGGGTAAGACATCGCACGCCTCTTATCCGGAGCAGGGCATTGCGCCGACTTTCGTGCTGGCGCGGTTGCTCGGTGATCTGACGGCGTTGGGCAACAATGGGCCGCTGGGGCCGGACTACTCGCTGGTTACGGTCACACATGCGCGGCTCGGGGAGCCGGCATTTGGGATCAGTCCCGGCGAAGCGCAGATCTGGGCGACCCTGCGGACGCTGACCGATGAAGCGATGGCCGCGTTGGTTTCCCGCGCCGAGGAACTGGTGCAGACCCAGGCGAAGGCCGGGCAATTGCAGGTGGAGATCAGTTACGAGGACGTGTTCCGCCAGTGCTACAATTCCGCCGAAGCGGTCAAGGAGCTGCGGCGTGCCCTGGATGACGAGGGCGTCAGCCATGACGATGTCAGTAGCCTGCTGCCAATGAAAGCTTCTGAAGACTTCGGTCTGTTCCGGACTGTGGCGCCCGCAGCGATGTTCTTTCTCGGGGCGGGTGAAGATCATCCGCGACTGCACAACCCCGACTACGATTTTCCCGATGAGCTGATCGCGACCGGATCGCGGGTCTTCATGCGCGCCATCAGGAACATTCTCGGCCGAGCTACCCTCCGGCGGCCCCTGTAGTAGCTGCCGGACATTCCCGCCGGTGATTTGGCCGATGGCGAGGACCCTGCTTCCGTTCCGTCGGCGCGGTGCCTTCGCATCTCCGGTCAAATTAGATCGCAATCCCTGATCGACTTGGGAGTGGATTTGCGCAATATTTTCAGCATCGGATGCATGCGCGGTTCGCGCAGCGTCACGTCGGAACCATTTGACTTCCTCCAGAGTGCAATGGGATTAGCATGTTTGCTCAAGACATCATGAACACCGACATCACAACGATCAGCGCCGATAGCAGCATCCATCAGGCAATAGACCTGATGGTTGCCAAGAATATCAGCGGCCTGCCTGTTATCGACAACGATGGCAATGTTTGTGGCCTGCTGACAGAAGGAGACCTCCTCCGGCGCATCGAGTTCGGTGGCGGCAGATCGGCCGGCAAGCCGGATGAGACGTCGCTCGTCGACCTCGACGACTATATCCGAAGCCGCAGCTGGCGGGTATCGGATGTCATGTCCGCAAGCGTGATCAGCGTGACGCCGGATACGCCGGTTGCGGCGATCGCCGAGGCGATGTTCCGGCACAAGATCAAGCGGGTGCCCGTCGTCAGCGACAAGCGCCTTCTCGGTATCGTCAGCCGTATCGATCTCCTCAAAGCAATCGTTGCGGCGCCGGCCGAGAGAACGGCAAGTGGTGACGATGCTCTCGCCCGCGCCATCCGCGCGCGACTGCAGGGTGACCTTGGTCTCGACACCGATGCGATCAAGGTATCGGTTCAGGATTCCAGAGCGGTGCTTGAAGGGACCGTATCGAGCGAACTGGAGCGGCGCGCCATCCGTGTCCTGGTAGAGAACCTCAAGGGCGTCAGCGGCTTCATCGACAAGCTCGGTGTTGCCTGATCGGAGATCCTCAGGCTACCGTACGGAGAAGCTTTTTCGCTTGTGTTGCCATCAGTCGTTCTTCGTTGGTCGGGATCACTAGCGTTTTGAAATCACCCAGGAAGCGCAGCCTTCGCAGGATTGCCTCGCGGACAGGGGCGGCGTGCTCGCCAATCCCGCCCGTAAAGACAAGCGCATCGATGCCGCCTAGGGAGACGGCCATCATCGCGATATGCTGAGCCGTTTTGCGGGCAAAATACTCGAGCGCAAAGGCGGCTTTGGGATCGTCGCTTTGAAGCAATGCCTCGACGTCGTTGCTGATGCCGGACAAGCCTTTCAGGCCCGAACACTCATAGAGGATATCCTGGACCGCTTCGACGCCGAGCTCCAGGTCGTGGATCATGTAGAGAACGGCGCCCGGATCGATTGAGCCGCTGCGGGTTCCCATAGGAATGCCGTCGAGCGCGGTCATGCTCATCGTCGTATCGACGCTGACGCCGTTCTTCAACGCACAGAGGCTGGCGCCATTGCCGAGGTGGCCAACAACGACACGGCCGGCATGGAGGTCCGGATAGTCCTTGGACAGCACCTGAGAAATCCAATCATAGGAAAGCCCATGGAAGCCATAGCGGCGCATGCCTTTGTCGCGCATCTCCTGCGGTAGTGCGAAGCTGCTGGTCAGCTCGTCGTGGCCTGCGTGAAAGGCTGTGTCGAAGCAGGCAATATCGGGCGCTCCGCTCGCGATTCTCGCCGAAGCGGTGATACCGGCGAGATTGTGGGGTTGGTGAAGCGGCGCTAACGGGATCAGCGCCTCGAGGCGGCGCATCACATCCGGCGTGACAATGACGGGCTCTCGGAAGGTCTGCCCACCATGGACAACGCGATGGGCAACGGCTGTTGTGCGCCAGCCGTGATCCTGCCCGCCTATGAGCTCGGTCACCGCGCGGAGTGCTAGATTGTGATCAGTGCTCGCGGGCAGGGTACTTCGCGTCTCCTCACCATTGGGAAGCTTCGCACGCATCTCAGGCGTGTCACCAATACCGGTGACCTTGCCGCTCATCAGCACGTTTAGGTCCCGTTCCGCGAAGATCTGAAACTTCAGGCTCGATGAACCGGTGTTGAGAACAAGCAGCGTGTCGATCATCGAATTGTGCTCCGAGGCCGATCAAGAGAGTACAAAAGCGAGACGGTGTGTCAGGGCGTCGCAATTGCCCTGCGCCGGCACTGAGTACCCCTCTGCTGCGGCAGGGTGGCCGCAGAAGATGCAAGTGTCAAATTGTTTCTGTTTCAGGATTCGCGTATAACGAGTTCTTTCTCAGGTGGCGTTGCGGTGGATCAAATCCTGCCTTTATGCGGTTATGGTCGCCGGCTCTATTCCCGAGGGTTTGGACTTGCCGTGGTCGATGCGGGCAGACTCCAGCGTGTTATGGTTGTGGGCAGCTCGAGCACCACGCTACTCGATTTGGGAGGGATGGGAATGGAAATGCAGCTATCCATTGCTGCTCGCCCTGAAGCGGTCAGCTTCGATCCTAGCCGGACTGCCGTCATGGTCATCGATATGCAGAACGACTTCGGCTGCCGTGGTGGAATGTTCGATCGCGCCGGCCTTGACGTCGCGCCCATCGCGCATCTCGTTCAGCCGATTTCGCGGTTGCTCGAAGCGGCGCGGCGTAACGCATTGCTCATCGTCTACACCAGGCAAGAGCATAATGCGGACCTTTCCGATGCCGGTACCGAAGATGCTCCGCATCGCATCAAGCACAAGCGCCTGAATATCGGGGCAGCCGTGGTAGCCCCAAACGGCATCCAAAGCCAAATCCTGGTGCGCGATACCTGGAACACTGCAATTATCCCGGAACTCGAGCCCCAGCCAGGCGACGCCGTGATCTCCAAGCATCGCTACAGTGCATTTTTCGAAACGTCGCTCGATACCCTCCTTCGCGCCAGGAGGATCAACACGCTCATCTTCACCGGTGCCACGACCAGCATCTGCGTTGAGTCCACAGTCCGTGACGCGACTTTTCGCGACTATCGTTGCATCGTGCTTAGGGACTGTACGGCAGAACTAATCGCGGCTGACACAATGCGCAGCAACCATGAAGCGTCGCTGCTCGCAATCGAGCTGCTCTTCGGTTGGACAGCGGAGTCCGAGGCGGTGATTGACGCCTTATCCAGAAGTGCAAAAGCCGGGTAGGGGGCAAGCCGCAACCGCCGCTGATCGGTGCCCCTACTCACAAAATCCTCTGAGATCTCAGGATTTTTCTCTTTTCGGGTTGCGCCGATCGGCCTATCAAGCGGTAGTGCTGTTCGGCACGCCTCGGATCCCGCTTCTGTGTCCATTCTATCCGGATGCATCCATTCCACATCGGCAGATCAATGACAGCTATGCAGACGACTGAGAAAGACGATGTGGAGAGCATCCGCAGGGCAAAGATCGTCGCGCTGGTCGTTGCCGTTTCGTTTTTCATGCAGATTCTCGACGGCACCATCGTCACCACTTCATTGCCGCAGATGGCGGCGAGTTTTGGCGTTCAACCGATATCCATGAGCATCGGCATCACGGTCTATATGCTGACGATGGCGGCCTTCATTCCGCTTTCGGGATGGCTTGGGGATCGATACGGCGCACGGCGCGTCTTCATGGCCTCGATCGCCGTCTTTACGATCGCATCGCTCTTCTGTGGGCTCTCCGATGGGCTTGCGGAGTTTGTCATCGCCCGCGCGGTGCAGGGCGCGGGCAGTGCGCTGATGACGCCGGTCGGCCGGATCATTGTCCTCAAGAATGCCCGCAAATCGGAGCTCGTCCAGGCGATCGCGCTGATAACCTGGCCGGCGCTGACGGCTCCCGTTGTCGGTCCGCTGCTCGGCAGCTTCATCACCACCTACGCAAGTTGGCATTGGAACTTCCTCATCAATGTGCCGATCGGGGTGCTCGGCATGGCGCTGGTTCTTCGTTTCGTGCCGGAACAGCGCGAGGAAGATGCCGGGCGGCTGGATTTACTTGGCTTCGTTCTCAGCGGCGGCGGATTGACCTTCCTGCTGGCAGCACTTGAGTTCTCGGTGAAATGGCATGGCGGGCTGGTACCAATTTTGCTGATGCTGGTGGCAGGGCTCGTGCTCTCGGTCATGGCGACCCGGCATTTCCGGCGAGTCAGCAATCCATTGCTCGATCTGTCTGCCTTCAAAGTGCAAACCTTTGCGATCGCGACCCTTTCAGGCGGGACGGCGAGCCGTCTCGCGATCAACGCGACGCCCTTCCTCTTGCCGCTCCTCTTCCAACTCGGATTCGGATTGAGCTCGATCGAAGCGGGTGCCTATCTGCTGGTCTACTTTCTCGGAAACCTCGGCATGAAGGTCGTCACGACACCGCTGCTCGCCAGGTTTGGATTTCGCGCGGTGCTCTTCTTCAACGGGTTGATTGCTGCATCGGCGATTGCCGCCTGCGGCTTTCTCGTACCCGAGACGCCGCGTATTGTTAACTACGTGCTGTTGATGACCGCGGGTCTCTCGCGCTCAATGGAATTCACGGCACTGAATACACTGGCCTTTGCCGATATCAGTTCTGCACAACGCAGTTCGGCTTCCACTCTGTCGAGCATGCTGCAGCAGATTTCGATGTTGCTCGGCGTGGCGATCGCGGCGGCGGTGCTCAACATCTCCGTCGCCTTGCGCGGTGTCGAGGGGCCGGGGCTCGTCGATTTCCGATGGGCGTTTCTTGTCGTCGGCGCAATCGGCATCATATCGTCAGTGAGCTTCCTGCGGCTGGTGCCGGATGCAGGCGCCGAGGTGTCGGGTCACAAGATCGGCACGAAATAGTTGGCCGCCGTGCAGTCGGGCGGCTCTCGCGGGAGGAAGTATGGAACTCGGATATGTCTGCACGCCACAGGAGGTCTTCGACTTCTGGTTCGAGGAGTGCGGCCGCGATCAATGGTTCAAAGCGACGACGGCGCTTGATCGGGATATTCGCAAGCGCTTCCGCGACACGCATCTTGCGCTCTCGCGCGACGTGTCGGAGGAGTGGCGTGCGACGCCCCACAGCAGGCTTGCCGCAGTAATCGTGCTGGACCAGTTTCCTCGCAACATCTACCGCACGACACCGCTCGCCTTTGCCACCGATGGGCTTGCGCTGCGGGAAGCAAAGCTTGCCGTGGAAGCTGGCGCCGACCAGCAGGTCAGCCCGGAATGCCGGACGTTTTTTTACATGCCCTTCGAGCACTGCGAAGATCTGGCCGAGCAGGATCGTGCCGTGGCACTATTCAGGGCGCTTGGCGATGAGGAATATATCGACTATGCGCTTCGCCACCATAAGGTGATCGCCGCCCACGGTCGATTTCCGCATCGAAACGCCATCGTCGGACGACAATCGACCGTGGCAGAACTAGAATATCTGGCACAGCCGGGTGCAGGCTTCTGAGCGCGTCGCCTTTCTGTTGCCTTTCTTTCCTATGAAAAACTGGACTCCAATTTTGATCCAGAACCTTCCGAGCGGGGATATTTTGCGGCCGACCCAACTCTTGCTTCGCATTTTCCTAGTCGCTGCGCTGGCGACCGTTGGCGCGAGCCTTGCAAGCGCGCAGGCGCCTCAACCGCAGGCCGAGCAACAGCCCCAGGCGACCGAGCAGGCTTCAGTTGCTGACGGTCCGATCGAGCAGGCCGCTAAGGCGCTGGAGAAGGCAAAGCAGGACCTCGTCGCGCTCGAGGACGGCGTAAGGCAGAAAGGCGACGATGACGACGCGCTGGTGGCTCTCGCCGGAAAGACCGACGAACTTGGGCGCTCGGTTCTCAACGTATCCGTCGGCCTCCGGCCGCGGCTCGACCAGATCAAGAACCGCCTTGGCGAGCTAGGCGATCCACCAAAGGAAGGGCAGCCGGCCGAAGCGGAGATCGTTACGACCGAACGCAACGCCCTGACGGCCGAGCGCGCCCAGATTAACGCCGTTACCGGTGATGCCGAGACCCTGTCTGCTTCCATCAGCAAGCTTGGTAACGTTATCGCTGAAACACGCCGACAGCTTTTCGCCGCGACCTTGCTGCGACGCACCGATGTCTCGGTTTCTGTTATTGACGATGCGGCGCGCGCCTTCGTCCAAGAGGGGTCGGAGTTTGTCCAAGCCCTTGGAAGCTGGCTGGGATTTGTACTGAAGTTCAAGGCTTTCGCGTTCTTCGCGGCCATCTTCATGTCGCTTGTGACGGCGTTGGTGCTGTTGTCCGGCGGTTACCGCATCTTCGGTCGCTACCTGCAGCGTAAGGAAACGGACGAGCAGCCCTCCTATATCAATCGTCTCTCGATTGCTTTCTGGTCGACGCTGATCCGGACGTTCGCGCTTACTACGCTCCTGGTGACCTCCTATTTCTTCCTCAACAGTTTCAACGTTCTGAGACCGGATATCGCGCCGATCATCGGGGCGCTCTTCGGTGCGATCGGGTTGATCTATTTCGTCAGGCGTTTCACCAATGCGGTGTTCGCACCGAAGGAGCCGCAATGGCGTCTCGTCAAGCTTTCCAACCGCGGTGCGAGTTCCATCGGAGCCTGCTTGCTCGCGATGGCCATCGTCAATGCGCTTGACTACCTCTTCGGCAGCATCAGCGAGGCGATGGGGTCCCCACTCGTCCTGACCGTGGTCAAAAGTTTGATTGCGGCATTGATCATCGGCTTCATCCTGATTGCTGCCTCGTTTGGCAGGCCGATGCTGGCGCGAAATGGCGATCCTGACGCGCCGGGACGCCATTGGCCGCGGGGCATGGCGATCATTCTGCGCGTCCTGGGTGCGGGGCTGATCATAACCGCGCTGACTGGTTATGTCGGGCTTGCGCGCTTTGTTGCGACCCAGTTGATCATCACCGGCGCGATCATCGTCACGACCTATATCGGTCTCCTGTCGGGCAAAGCGATTTCACGCAGCGAGACTTTTGGCGAGACATCGCTTGGTCGTTTCCTCCAAAAGCGTTTCAAACTCGGCCCTGTTGCCATCGACCAAGCTGGCCTGTTGGTTGGCATGTGCATCTCGGCCGTCGCGCTGATAGTTGGGATTCCGCTGGTGCTGCTCCTGTGGGGCTTCCACATCCAGGATCTTGAACTTATCGCCTATCGCCTTCTCACGGAGGTCAGGCTGGGTGGGATCAGCATTTCGCTGGTCGGGATAATGACTGGTGTCCTTCTCTTTGCAGGCGGCTACCTGCTGACGCGCTGGATCCAGCGCTGGCTCGACAGCAACGTCATGGCGCGGAGCCACGTCGACCTCGGCGTTCGAAATTCGGTCAAGACAGGAATCGGCTACCTTGGCGTTGGTCTTGCGGCGATTGTCGGCGTTTCCGCTGCGGGCATCGACCTCTCAAACCTCGCGCTCGTTGCCTCGGCGCTTTCGGTCGGCATCGGTTTCGGCCTCCAGAACATCGTGTCGAACTTCGTTTCCGGTCTGATTTTGCTCGTAGAACGGCCGTTCAAGGTCGGCGACCACGTAGTTTCCGGTACCGCTGAGGGCATCGTGAAGCGCATCTCCGTGCGCGCAACCGAGATCGAGACATTCCGAAAGCAGTCGATCATCGTGCCGAATTCCGAGCTGATCAACGCATCGGTCGGTAACTGGACCCATCGCAACAAGATGGGGCGCTCCGAAATTCCGGTTTCGGTGAGCTACGATTCCGATCCGCAGAAGGTGATGGACATCCTGCTGGAGCTGGTGAATGCCGTGCCTGTCGTCCTGCGCAATCCTGAGCCGCATGTCGAGTTCCTTCGCTTCGGGCCGTATTCGCTGGATTTCGAGCTTCGCTTCATGCTTGCTGACATGGGGGACGGCCTGAAGGTCCGGAACGATCTCCGGATCGCGATCCTCAAGAGATTCAGGGAGGAGGGCGTCCAAATCCCGCTTCCGCAAAGCGATGTCGTATTCCATCGCCAGCCGGACCAAGTCGGAGGGGCAACTCCCGCAAGCAAGGCGCCGGCGAAGATCGAAGATGTCTCCGAGACGAGCGAAATGGACGACGAGGCCGGCACTGTGCGCCGGTTGCGCGGTAAGTCGGCTGATGGCAATCTCAAGGGGTAAAGGCGTTGTTCAGCGATCGTTCAGAGCGGTCGCCGTATAACGCCTGCAATCGGGTTTTCGCTGCTGGGGGCAGCAGCGCCGAGACGCTCCGAGGGAGGGCGCAACATCCGCGCCGCACTGCATGGCAAGATTTGCCGTCGTACTGCTTTTTTCGCTCATGGCCGTAGGCCAAACTCACGCAGCTTCCATCACCAATACCGATAGCGCCGCTGTTGTGATCGTCCTTTCCGAGGGCGGTCACAAGATGCAGCTCGTGCTCGATCCTGGTGCATCCGAGACGTTCTGCCAGTCGGGCTGCTTCATCACAACGCCTGACGGTGATCGCATCGGGCTCGATGGCGGCGAAACGATCGACATCATCAAGGGGTCGGCCGTCGTAAAGTGAACGACGGCGCGCTCTGATCACAATTTTTGTCCACGGATTTTCGACCAAAGGCCTTTTGCGGCTTGCCTATTTGCATGCAGTCGCGGCAAGCTTTTCGCATGTCGTAAACAGGCATTTGGCAAGCCCGGCCTCGCTGCATAGTTCGCTAAGGCGATTTCCGTCGGCGGCATTCGTCGGACAGGTTAGTAGAACAGAGGGTAATTCTCCATGAAGACACATGCGCGCGCAGTGGTCATCGGCGGCGGCGTCGTTGGCGTTTCGACGCTTTATCACCTCGCCAAGAAGGGCTGGGACGATGTCGTCCTGATCGAACGCAAGGAACTGACCTCCGGTTCGACATGGCATGCCGCGGGTCTGCTGCCTTTGTTCAACATGAGCTACTCGGTCGGCCAGATCCACAAGTACTCGGTTCGGTTCTATCAGGAGCTTCAAAAGGAAACCGGCATGAACGTCGGTTTCAGCCAGGTTTCCAACATTCGTCTGGCGCGCACCAAGGATCGCTGGGACGAGTACATGTACTATGCCGGCATCGCGGAGACGATTGGCGTCAAGGTCAACGTACTGACGTCGGAGCAGGTCAAGGAGATTTGGCCGCTCTGCGAGACGGATGGTCTCCTCGGCGCGATCCAGCATCCCGATGACGGCTACATCCAGCCTGCAGATCTGACCCAGGCGCTCGCCAAGGGTGCGCGCGACCGCGGTGCCACGATCTATCGCAACACCACAGTCACCGCGATCGAGCAGCAGCATGATGGCCTCTGGAAGGTGACGACGGACAAGGGCGAGATCACGGCAGAGCACATCATCTCCTGTACCGGCAACTTTGCCCGCAAGACCGGAGAGATGGTCGCGATCAACATTCCGGTTATCCCGGTCGAGCACCAGTATATCGTCACCGAGCCGCATCCGGCGATCCTCGAGCGCAAGGCCAAGGGCCTGCCGGAGATGGGCGTGCTCCGCGAATCCGACAGCGCCTGGTACATGCGCGAAGAGAATGGCGGCCTCATTCTCGGGCCGTACGAGCACGGCGCGCCAGTCTGTTACGTCAACGGTCCGTCGGATGAGAGCGAGTACGAACTCTTCCAGGAAGAGCTCGATCGCCTGATGCCACATATCGAGACCGCGATCGCCCGCGTCCCTGCTTTTGGTGAAGTCGGCATCAAGAAGGTCTATAACGGCGCGATCGCCTATACGCCCGATGGCAACCCGATTGTTGGTCCCGCACCGGGCCTCCGCAATTTCTGGCTCAACGAGGGGCACTCCTTCGGGATCACCGCAGCCGGTGGCGCCGGTTGGCAGTTGGCGGAATGGATCGTGGATGGCGAGCCGACCGTCGACATGATGGGCGTCGATCCGCGTCGTTTCGGTCCCTATGCGACCGAAGGCTACCTCATCGCCAAGAACGAAGAGGCCTACGCCAACGTCTTCACCATGCACTATCCCGATGAAGAGCGCGGTGCCGCTCGTCCGCTGAAGACGACGCCGGTCTACGATCGCCTGAAGAAGCTGGGTGCTGTTTTCGGTTCCGTCTATGGCTGGGAGCGCGCCAACTGGTTTGCACCTGAAGGCTACGACCTGCCGAAGGATCAGATTGGCGTTGGCGAGGATGTCCTCACCAACCATAATCACTCCGATCCTGAAGAGGATGGTCGCATCCTTGAACGCTGGTCGTTCCGGCGCTCGAACTACTTCGAGCATGTCGGCAACGAAGTAATGAATGTGCACAAGAATGTCGGTGTGCTCGACATGTCCGCCTTCGCCAAGATGGAAGTCTCCGGCCCCGGCGCACGCGCCTGGTTGGAATCGATCTTTGCCAACGCCATCCCGAAGAAGCGCGGTCGCATCGCGCTCTGCCACATGCTGACGGTTCACGGTGGCGTTCGCGCCGAGTTCACGGTCTATGAATGGGCTCCGAACCGCTTCTACCTTGTGTCAGCCGGCGCCTACGAGGCGCACGACCATGACTATTTGCGCAGGCTCGCGCCGACCGATGGTTCCGTTCGGCTGCAGCAGATCACGCAGCGACTCGGTGTGCTGGTGCTTGCCGGTCCCAAGTCGCGTGACCTGCTCAAGAAGCTCACGCGGACGAGCCTTGAGAACAAGGACTTCCCGTGGTTGTCGGGCAAGGAGATCTCGATCGGCGTTGCGAGCGCACATGCGCTGCGCGTCAATTTCGTCGGCGAGCTTGGCTGGGAATTGCATCATCCGATCGAGATGCAGAACTACATCTTCGACAAGCTGATGGAAGCCGGGGCCGAATTCGGCATCAAGCCGTTCGGTATTCGCGCGATGCTGTCGATGTCGATCGAGAAGTCCTACCGTCTCATCCCCCGCGAGATGTCGATCGAGTACAACGCCTATGAATCGGCGCTTGATCGCTTCATCAAGCCGGAGAAGGAGTTCCTCGGTCGTGAGGGGCTGTTGGCCTACAAGGACAAGGGGCTGAAGTGGAACTTCGCGACCCTCGTCGTCGAGACCGGCAACGATGTCGATGCCCGCGGTTCCGAAGCCATCTACAACGAGGCTGGCGAGCTCGTCGGACGTGCGACAAACGGCACCTTCGGCTTCCGCATCAATCGGTCGCTGGCGCTGGCGATGCTGCGTCCCGACTACGCCAAGGAAGGCACGAAGCTGAAGATCAAGATCCTCGGCACGACGTACAACGCCACCGTCGTCGGCGAGAGCCCCTTCGATCCGGACAACGCCGCGCTGAGGGCATAGTCCTTTAAGCATGTTTCGAAGAAAGTCAGGGCGGCCCTCGTGGCCGCCTTTTTGTTGGTCAGTGACCGCAGCCGATTAATACTTATTCAAACCGGCTACTGTACCGCTTTGAAGCGGGGATACTAATTTATCAAAAGGTTTCGAAATGGCGTTTTTGGGTATTTCAGGAATGCAATATTCCGGAGGCATGTTTGCCGGTGCGCGCATTATTCTCGCCGAGGATTCCAATGTCTTCACATCGATGATCGGCAGGCGGCTGAAGGAGCTTTTCGATATCGACGTGGAGATCTGCCGGAGTTTCGAAGAGCTGCAGCTGTCATATGACAAGTCCGCCGACCCGATCACGCTTGCCATTTCCAACATCAATCTGCCCGGTGCCGAAAATGGCGAAGCATTGGAATATCTGGTCGATCTCAGCATCCCGACCATCGTCTTCACCGGCACGTTCCAAGAAGGTATGCGCGACAAGCTGATCGCCAAGGACATCGTCGATTACATCCTCAAGGACAATGTCTTCGCGGTTGATCTTCTTGCCGAATCGATCTGCCGCTTCCTTACCAATCATCGTCATCATGTTCTGATTGTCGATGACAGCGCTACGGCCCGCGCGCTGCTCTCGAGCCGCCTCAAGCGCTACAATTTCCGGGTCAACACCGCGGAAAGCGGCGCCAAGGCGCTCGAAATCCTCAAGGCGAATCGCGACATCGGCTTGATGATCACCGACTACAACATGCCCGATATCGATGGCTTCGAGCTGACGCGACGCATACGCGCCAACATCGGCTCGCACGAGTTGCGCATCATCGGCGTGTCGTCATCGTCCAACCGGCTGCTGTCGGCGCGGTTCCTCAAAGCCGGCGGTAACGACTTCATGCTGCGCCCATTCATCGACGAAGAGTTCTACTGCCGCGTCAACCAGAACCTCGACACGCTGCTGCAGATCCAGTTGATGCGCAGGGAGCGGGCCGTTGCCTGACGCACTTCCTGCGCTCGAGGATTGTAGATGGGACGCATTCACGCCCCCGGAAACGGAGATTTATGCAATTTCCGGTGTTGCCAAGTCTCGATATCTTCTCAGGCGTGTTTCTGTGAGTTATCTTCATAAAAGTCGAGAAGACGGTCGATTCGGACTGCGGCGGCTTTCTGGGGGATAGGAGTGAATGGCGTTCCAGGAGGATCTCCATCGGGATGGATTCGGACCACGTTTTGGTGGCCAGCGGGTGCTCCTGGTTGAAGATTCCCGGATGTTTTCAGCGGTTCTGTGCCACCGGCTTCATGCAGAACTCGGCCTGAACGTCAAACCGTGCGCCTCCCTGAAAATCCTCGAAGAGACGATCGCCCAGTCGCCAAACGATTACACAATGGCGATTGTCGACCTCAATTTGCCGGACGCACCCTATGGCGAGGCGCTCGACTGCACCATACAGGCCAGTATCCCGACCATTGTCTTCACCGCCACTTTCGACCTCGATACGCGCAATCGCATCATGGAGCGCAATGTCATCGACTATGTGCTGAAAGACAACGAGTTCGCGCTCGATAGCGTTGTTGCCAGCGTCAGGCGGGCATTATCGAACAGGAAGATACGGGTGCTCGTGGTCGACGATGTCCCTTCCGCGCGCGAACTCCTGGTCGGGTTGCTCGAAGCGCAACAGTATATGGTTGTGGAAGCCGCTTCCGGCCTCGAGGCCTTCGCCGCGCTTGAGACCTACGACGATATCGAGGTCGTCATCACTGATCATCATATGCCCGACATGAGCGGTTGCGAGCTGACGCGGCGGATACGGCGGCACTTCGGCTCTGATCGGCTGCGGATCATCGGGGTTTCATCTTCGAGCGATCGCCTGCTCTCTGCGAGCTTTCTGAAGGCCGGCGCTTCGGATTTTCTCTATAGGCCGTTCGTGGCTGAGGAACTGCAGTGCCGGGTCGCCAACAACGTCGAGACTTTGGCGCAGCTGAAGCAGCTTCGGGCGGCTGCGGCCTGCGACTACCTCACTGGCCTCTACAATCGCCGCTACTTCTACGATCTCGGGCCCAAGCTGGTGAATGACTGCCTGCGCCAGAAGACCGCGGCCGCTGTCGCGATCCTCGACATCGATCATTTCAAGCGGTTGAACGATACATACGGGCACGAGATCGGAGACGAGGTGCTGAAGGCGGTCGCAGACCGGCTTGCAACGATCTTCGAGGGAAGCGACAACCTTCTTTCGCGCCTCGGTGGTGAGGAGTTTGCGATCTTGTTCCCGATGATGGATTCAATGGCCGCGAGCAAGCTGTGTGATGAGATACGGTCGGATATCTCACGCATGAAGGTGATGGCCGATGACGAGGAGCTTTCCGTCACCGTGTCGATCGGCGTTGCCGAGATTTCCGACTATGAAACCTTCGACAACTATCTCAATGCCGCCGACCAGTTTCTCTATATGGCCAAGCACAAAGGGCGCAATCAGGTCTATTCCGACGCGCGGATGACGGCGGAGGCGGCTCAATAGCCGCCCGGGCTGAGATCACGCGGCGATGGCCTGGCGTGCGGTTGCCATCGTCATCTTGCGTTCTGCGCGCTCCTGTTGCGGCGAGCGATGATAGAGTTCGCGATAACACTTGGAGAAGTGTGAGGCCGAAACGAAGCCACAGGCGACGGCGACTTCGACGACCGGCATGGAGGACTGCACCAGCAGGTGGCGGGCGCGATCAAGCCGTATTTCCAGATAATACCGCGCCGGCGAGCGCCCCATTTCCTGACGGAACAACCGCTCGATCTGGCGGCGTGACAGGTCTACGCCGTCCGCGATCTCAAGCAGCGAGAGCGGTTCGGAGAGGTTGCCTTCCATCAGTTCGATGATGGAGAGAACCTTGGCATTCTGGACGCCGAGGCGCGCGCGCAGCGGCAGGCGCTGGCGATCGTTCGGGCTGCGGACGCGATCCGTCAGATGCTGCTCGCAGACCCGGTTCACCAGCGTTTCGCCGAAATCCTGGCCGATCAGATTCAGCATCATGTCCAGCGACGCCGTGCCGCCGGCGCAGGTGTAGAGATTACTGTCCACTTCATAGAGATCGGCATAGACCTCGGCCTGCGGAAAGGCTTCCGAAAAGCCCGGCAGGTTTTCCCAGTGGATAGCACAGCGCTTGCCGTTCAGAAGCCCCGCCTGTGCGAGGATGTGCGCGCCGGTACAAAGGCTGCCGACGGCGACGCCGCGGTTGTAGGATTCGCGCAACCAAGCACTGACGGACTTGTTGTTGAAGTCTTCGACATCGATGCCGGAACAGACCAGCACCATGCTCGGGCGATATTCGCCGCCGAGATTGCGGCGCTCATCGGCCAGCGACGTATTTGCCTCGACGCCGATGCCGCAGGAAGAATAGACCTTCTGCCCGTCAACCGAGGTCAGCCGCCACGTGTAGGCCTGGTAGCCGAGCATGCGGTTGGCTATGCGCAGGGTATCGATCGCCGCTGAAAAGGGCAGCATCGTAAACTGCGGAACCATGAAGAAGACGAGAGAGCGTTGCTTGTGCGACATCTTGTTCATGAGACAAATCCGTGCTGGAGGTGCGAATGCACTATTCGTTGCTTGGAATACGTCGTTTCGATATCCTGAAAGCGACATTCTCATGGATAAATGCGGCCGCAAAGAGCAAATTTGCGACATTGCTGAAATTGACGATGGTCAAATGACGTTTGCGTTCTTCAAAAGTTCGAAAAAGGCGCTCGAAGAAAATATATGTGTCTGAAATTCAAGATTTAATTAGGAGCCCCTAAAGACGGAGAAAGCGGCGCTGCACGAAGGCGGGCGCCGCTCTCACGCGGGGAGGAATGTCGGATTCATTACATAACCTTGCGTTCATCCGCGCCATCCGCCGACGGCCAGCCAATGTCCTTACGCATGTCGAAGGGCATGGATTCGATTTCGCGGGCGGCCTGCCACTGGTGCCAAGCATGAACAAGCTTGCGGGCATAGTCGACAATATGCGCATGAGCTTCGCTTGAGGACGCCTTGGTGTGCCTGAAGGTAATCGTCGTCATAGCCGTTCCTTTCTTCGTCGGATGACGCCTTGTTTGATGAGTAAAATATGGGTGTTTTCGTCCCATCAATCAAACGAATAGCATTTATGGATATCATCAGTGATTTTGAACGATGGCGACGCGCGGCGGATTGGATATCTGCCGACACGGCCAATTCAATTCGAGGGGCGTCGTGCCTACCGGCGGCGCGGGGAGGAGCCGCCACGCATGGTGTTGATCTAAAGGGAGATGCGGGCACAGCGCTGCCGGCGGAACAGTGGCCGATCTGGCGGGGCGGATTCATATGTCCCGAGGGCAACTTGGGCGGCTGGCGGCCGCCGCGGTATGTCGATTGCCCTAGTTTAGGGGCCTGCAATCGGTTCGGCTACTCCACCCTCCAGGCGCGATTCCTGCGATCTGATCACCATAATGTTTCCGCGCCAATCGAAACTGCCTCTCAACCAACTCCGTGTCCAGATCGCTGGCTGCAAGACATCGCGGGTAACCATTGCGAGGAGTGACAGCAGGGATAGGTGCCAATGCTTGCGGGCTGCAAGAATAAGTTCCGGCGCGTAGGCGGTGCATAAGACTGCCAGGGTTGTAGTAACGAGACTGGTGCCGGAAACGACGGCAGCGCTCAGGCCCAGCAATAGGGGAGGAACTACGCCAAGCAGGATCTCCGGCGCGAAGAAGTGCGGGAAAGTGACGCGTCTCAGCCGCGCCCAACGAGACTGCCTGGCCCAGAGCTCGCGGAAGGTCCTTCTGCCTAGGGGCTGCTCGAATGGTCCGGCGACGAGATGCACCTTGAGGCCCATGCTGTTGACCAGCTTTGTGGCGGCGGCGTCTTCTGCGATCTCGGCCGCAAGGGCTTGGATGCCACCGTGGGCGTCGAGGATCGTCTTTTGCCAGAGCATGCTCTTGCCTTGCGCGAAGCCGAATCCAAGCGCTTCCCCGGCATATTGCCAACGGGCTTGGTGGGTGTTGAGAAAAGCACATTCGACCTCCGCCCAAAATCCGCTCGGACGGGAGCCAAGTGGCGTCGAGCAAACGAGGCCGCTGTCGGGTCGCCATGCGGCCATAAGGCGTGCGAGATAGTTCGCCGGCATCAGGACATTGGAATCGGCAAGGACGACCCATTCATGCGCCGCCGCGCTCCAGCCCTTGACGCAGTTGTTGAGTTTCGGATTTGCGCTGATGCGGTCATCCCCGATCAAAATCCTTGCATTTGCCAGCGGCCTTGCTCGGAGGGTGTTCTCCGCCAGACCAATGATCGGATCGGCCTTGTCTGCAACGCAAAAAATGACTTCGTAGTCGGGCCAATCCAGGATCAGCGCGCTTTCGAGTGTTTCCCGCGAGAACTGTTCTATGCCGCAAAGGGGTATCACGATCGAGACAGGCGGACGCACAGCGACACTTGGCGTCTTGTCTTGGCGGGACCGAATTCGCCATCCTGCGATCATAAGGCTGAGGGTATTGGCTGCCAGCAGGGCACCGGCGACGGCAATGATATACAGCATCAGTCATTCCAGCGGTGAACAGCGCCGGAATGAAAACGAGTCTCAGCGCTCGGTGAGTCAAAACATCACCGTCAGATGACGCGATGATGACATCTACCCAACGGTGACGCCTTAGTCATGCGAAGATCCACAGGATCTGTCTGCCGACGAGGACCGGCTTGCCCGCCGCGACGCCGATGCCGACGGGCCCCGGCTCAGTGTTTCTTCCTCAGCGCCCTCTGGATCTTCACAACCTCACCCTTCATCAAGATCAGGAAGTGCTTCTTGTCGAGGCGATTGGCGACCTCGCCATCCATTGTCATGTAATCGGTTCTGGGCCTAGGGATGGCTTCATCGGCAACCCTGATCTGTTCGATGACAATGCAGGGATTTCCTGCGCCGCCCGTGCATTTGAACCGCCGCGTCTCCTGATACTGTGACATCAACGCCCCTCCTAGCTGACAGCAAGCATCATCGTTTCCGACGCGGCGATTTCAAGTTTTATTTTAGTCATTACTGAAATAGATGGAGGGGAGATCGCCGAGATGAGCGGACAAAGCCCGGTGCTGGTTTGGACAGCGCCGGGCCTCTGCGACTGCAGTTGAGGGAAACGCAGTCAGCGCAACGACAAAGCAAAGCGTGCGTTGCCCACAAGGAACGGCTCCTAGCATCGGATGTTCCGACAATTCGAGGCATTGTCGGACGAGCCGTGTTTTGGTGCGCGCCTTTGCGCGTCGGCACAATGAGCGGCTGCCGTGCGCGTGATATCTACCGTGGCGCCTCGGCGGTGAACACCAGCGCTGACATCGGCCCTTCGATCGGACCTTTGCCGAAAGCCTGCTCGAGAGCCGCCGTGACTCGTGCCACGACGTCGAATTTCGGGTTGCGGGCTTCGATTTCCATGCGGAGCGGGCTGCCCTTGCAGAAGGCGGTTGCGGCGTCCCTTGCCGAGGACGCATGGGCAGTCTTTTCGACCTTGGTGAAAGCGGCCGACTCGAATCCGGCCCGTTCGAGTTCCGAGAGGATCGCCTCGGCATCAAAATAGCTGTGCGGCGTTCGCCGGAAGAAGTCCAGCGGATCTTCTGGAAACAATGCATCCGTCTCAGTCATCATGACCTTTGCGAAGGCGTTGCTCTCGAGGGAGTCCCAGGTGCTGAAGAGGAAGGTCCCTTTCGGCTTGAGTACGCGGAGGATTTCGCGGTAGGCGCGTTGCTTATCGGGAAAGAACATGACGCCGAACTGGCATGTGACGGTGTCAAAGATGTGATCGGGAAAGGGCAGGCTCAACGCGTCAGCCTGTCGCCATGCGATATGCCCGCCAGAATGTCTCAATGCGGCGACATCCAGCATCGCCTGGTTCAAATCGGTGGCGATGATTTGGGCGTGCGGAAGCGCCGACGATATCGCGCGCGTGAGGGCCCCGGACCCGGCTGCGACTTCGAGAACGCGGTGCGGATGAACCGATGCCAGGCGCTGCGCCAGATCGGCGGCATAAGGGTCAAACAGGATCGGCACCAGATACCGATCGTATGCTGCAGGGATATCGCCTTGGAAACACGCATCGTTCATCGCGATGGTCCTTACGCTCCGTCGCCGCGCCCGGAGCGTATATTAGAACCTTTCGATGCGTCTTTGAAGCCGCTGGCGGCGCTCGCATCTTCAGCGAGGGACGGTCATACCTAGTGCCTGTAGGTCGAGGTCATCAGCGAGATGCCTCGGCAGTCGAGCCAACTGATCTCGTGTGCGATTGCGTGTCTGACGTGAGATCTGACGAGATCTGAATGCGTAGAAGATGTCGAAGATTACAATGAGCGTGTTCATCGCGGCCTCCTTTCATCAGTACTAGCCGCTATGAACCAAGGGTATTGTCGGGTTGACTTTCAATCAAACAAAATGATATGGAAGTCAAATTCAGAAAAATTGAAAGATGTGACGATGAGCATTCCCTTTCGCCGTCCCATTCCTTTGCTTGACAACGACGTGCTGCGCACCTTCGTTGCCATTGCAGAGACCGGCAATTTTTCCACGGCCGCGGAAGCCGTCTATCGGACGCCGTCGGCGGTATCCATGCAGATCAAGAAGCTGGAAGAGCAACTCGGCGCCACGCTGTTTCTGCGTGATGCGCGATCGGTCAGTCTGACCCAGCATGGCGAAGTGCTGCTCTCCTACGCGCGCAACATCCTCGCTCTGTCGAACGAGGCCGTCTCGCGGTTCATCATGCCCGAGCTGAGCGGCGTGGTGCGGCTCGGCGCGCCTGAAGATATCGGCGAACGGCTGCTGCCGAATATCCTGAAAAGCTTCGCCGAGAGTTTCCCGAGCATCATGGTCGATGTCACCATTGACATGAGCATCGGCCTCAAGAAGCGCATGGAAGAGCAGCGCCTGGACCTGGCACTGATCAATTGCGCGACGCGTCCGCTGCCGACGGATGGGGAGATCGTCTTCCGCGAGAGGCTTGTATGGGCCGGTGCCAAATGTGGTACGGCGCACCGCCGCGATCCGCTGCCGATCTCGATCTGGGAGGATGGCTGCATTTGGCGCTCTGAGGCACTGTCTCAGCTTGAGCGAATGAAGCGCGGCTATCGTGTCGCTTTTCTTAGCGGTCACACCATGGCCCAGCGAGCGGCCGTCGTTTCCGACCTCGCGATCGCGCCCCTGCCGCGCTCCTATGTCACTGATGAGATGACAATTCTCGGCGTGCAGGAGGGGCTGCCCGAACTCGGTTCCTTCGACATCAGGCTGCTCACTGCGTCACAGATGAACAACCCGATGCGGGCGGTAGCCGATAGCATCCGCTTTGCCTTTGCGGAAAAAGCCAAGGCCGTAGCGGCTTGACAACTTAGTACGGACCTCTTTTCTTCCTCCGGGGTTTAATGCGCGCGGAGTCGCCCGCGCGTGGACGATTGAAAAGAAGGATTTCGCAATGACGACAATGGCCAAGATCGGCTCCGCCCTCGCAATTCTGCTCGTGCTTTCTTCGTGTGGAAACACAATCCGCGGCATCGGTCGCGACACGGCAAATGCCGTAAACGCGACTCAGGATGCAGGTCGTTCGGTCGGTCGCGCGGCCACCAGGTAAGACGGCGTCAGATCACCGCCGGCGGGTAGGCCCTTTCCAGCCCGCCGGAACGCGAAAGCCCACTCCGGAACGCCGCATAGGCCGGGTGCTGGCTTGATTTCGCTGCCTCCATGAGGCGTATCTGCAGGCGGGCCGGCGCTGCGCCGCCAATCCATCTCCCAAGGCTCTCGAGTTTCAGCGTATTCAGGAATGGCGCGCTCGCGGCATTGTTCAGGTGACGGTGAAGACCATCGATGACGTTCTCGTCCTGTGCCGCATTTTCCATCAGCAGGGAGACGTAGGATTTTTCCTGCTCCTCCAGGCTGGCAAGCTTCGAGGCGATTGTGTCGCGGTCGGGAAACGGGGTGGATGTCATCTTTTTTCTCTTCGTCTGGGCAAGCAGCTTGGCACGATTGGGTGCCGCCGCTTACAGGAAACCGATACCGTCAGAAGACGGCTGCTCCTTTTCCCCGCTCACTCTTGCGCGAATCCTGCGCTGACCAATCGAAGAATATTGCACCGTCTGGTGAGCGATTGCTTTGCTCTTCCTAGAGCCCGGCCTTGACCTTCTGCGCGACATCGGCAGGAACCCATTTGGTCCATAGCGCGGCGTAGTTCTGGAGGAAGTAGACGGTGGCTTCCTCGTTGCTCTTGTGGTTGTCATCCTGCCAGGCGAGCACTTCGTTGATTGTCGTATTGTCCCACGAGCGGAGCTTCAGGTAATCCATGGCCGGTCCGGCACGGTCGGCGAAGGCTTTGGTGACAATCGTAAAGGCCCGTGAGACGGGATAGGAATTCACCTGCGGCCGCGCGCAGCCGGGGACAGATGTGCACTTATCCCATTCTGCCTTGTCATGACCCACGCCGAAGCTCAGGCGCGTCATGTCGTATTTGCCGAGGACGGCCGTGGGTGCCCAGTAATAGCCAAGCCAGCCCTCCTTTTTCTGGAAGGCGTTTGCGATAGAATCATCAAGGTCCTGTGGGCTGCCGGTTTCGATCAACTGAAACCCGCTCTTCTCGGCGTCCAGCGCGCGGAACAGGTTGGATGTCGAAATCTGACAGCTCCAGCCGACGGGGCAACTAAAGACGGCGCCCTGCGATGCATTTCCCGGCGCGGGGAAGAGTTCCGGATGCTTGAGCGCATCCTGTACGCTGCGGATATTGGGGTTAGCGTCGGCGACGAATTTGGGTATCCACCAGCCTTCGACAGCTCCCTCCGAAAGGATTTCCGCCGCCAGGATCAGCCTGCCTTCCTTGACCGCACCGTCGAGTTCTGTGCGGACGGAATTGATCCAGAACTCCGAAGCGATATCCGGCTCACCGTTCTCGTTCATCGACAGGAAGGTCGGCATCGTGTCGCCCGGGACGATTTTGACAGAGCAGCCATAACCCTTCTCAAGAATGAACCTGTCGAAGTTGGCCGCAATACCCGCCGAAGCCCACTTCATTTCAGCGATGGTGACGTTGCCGCATTCGGCAGCCTGCGCAGTCGTAGCGGCCGCACAGATTCCTGCGGCGAGCAGGATCGACGTGCAGAGAGATCTCATTTGCCTTCCCATTCTTGCTGCCCCGCCACAACTAGGCGTTCCGCGTCTTGCGGAGATCTTTATCCTGTTTGTCCGGCTATTGCTGTGGCGCTCGTCTTGATGCCTTGGAATGGCAGCCTACGCGTTCGGCTGTGGAAATCAATCGTTCTTCTGTGCATGAGGCGTGAAGTCTAAGCGTCTGATTTGAAAACGTATTGCCAGCCCCACCAAAAGGTTACCACGAGCGTCCCAAAGCCGGAAAATGCCGAAATTCATCTTTGCTTAGGGAGTTGCTAACCGTCCGGTAACAATGTGGCGGTATCTGTTCTTCCGTGGCGGGGGACACCGCCGCTTCTCCGGATCAGGTAATGCGTCCCGGAGAACGTGAGCTTCGCCGTGTATGGGCGAATGCGCCAGCGTATTTCGGCAGGCCGCGCTACCCTAAGCGGGTGACGTGGCCTTCGCATTTTCGGCGCTTGCGATTGACCACGGCAGAGAGGCCGTTGTAGGCGGGGGTCGGGTTCTCCGGAGTTCCGTGACAATGACCAAGGCCATCATGCTGCAAGGGACCGGCTCCGATGTCGGCAAGACCGTTCTTGTCGCGGGGCTTTGCCGTCTTGCTGCCAATCGTGGCCTTTCGGTCCGTCCCTTCAAACCGCAGAACATGTCGAACAATGCCGCGGTCGCCGACGACGGCGGCGAGATCGGCCGGGCGCAATGGCTGCAGTCGCTTGCCGCGCGTGTGCCGTCCTCGGTGCACATGAATCCTGTATTGCTCAAACCGCAATCCGAATACGGCAGCCAGATCATCGTTCAGGGCAAGGTCTGGGGGCAGGCCAAGGGACGGGACTATCAGAAACTCAAGCCAGCGCTCCTCGACTACGTGATGCAGAGCTTTTCGGCCGTTTCGGCCGGAGCGGATCTTGTGATCGTGGAAGGCGCAGGTTCGCCCGCCGAAATCAATCTCAGGGCCGGCGATATCGCCAATATGGGATTTGCCACCCGTGCCGGTGTGCCTGTCGTGCTTGTCGGCGATATTGACCGCGGGGGCGTGATCGCCTCGCTGGTTGGGACGCATACGATCCTCTCCGAGGACGACCGGGCAATGATATCCGGCTACCTCATCAACAAGTTCCGTGGCGACGTCTCGCTCTTTGATACGGGTATCGATGCGGTGCGCCGCTTCACCGGATGGCCATGCTTCGGTGTCGTGCCGTGGCTCAAGCACGCTTCGCGTCTGCCGGCCGAGGACTCGGTGGCGTTGGAACGCCTCGCACGCGGCGGCACGGGGGCACTCAAGGTCGCCGTGCCGGTCTTTACCCGCATCGCAAATTTCGACGATCTCGACCCCTTGAAGGCGGAGCCGGATGTCGATTTGGTTTTCGTCCGCGTGGGCGAGCGGCTGCCTGCGGACGCGCGGCTGGTGATCTTGCCCGGTTCGAAATCAACGATATCAGACCTGGCTGATATGCGTGCGCAGGGTTGGGATGCCGACATACTGGCCCATGTGAAGCGGGGTGGTCGGGTGATCGGGATTTGCGGCGGCTATCAGATGCTCGGGCGCAAGGTCCATGATCCCCTGGGCATCGAGGGACATGCGGTGGATATGGCGGGCCTCGGGCTGCTTGACGTCGAGACGGAGATGGCGCCTGAAAAGACCGTCCGCAACAGTGTTGCGACAGCAGTGGAGGACGGGTCCCCGCTTTCCGGCTACCAGATCCATCTCGGTATCACCTCCGGCGAAGACTGCGGCCGGCCGTTCGCGATCGTCGATGGCAGGCCGGATGGCGCGGTATCGGCAGACGGCCGGATTGCGGGAACCTATCTGCATGGGCTGTTCGCCAGCGACATCTACCGTTCTCGCTTGCTGCGCAGCTTTGGCCTTTCGGGCGACACGAATGACTATCGTGCCGGCGTCGAGAAAGCCCTGGACGACGTTGCGGCCGAGCTGGAAGCCTGTCTTGACCGGCGCTGGCTGGACGAACTTCTCGGCTAGATCTCGCCGGATATTTCGCGGCGGCGGCGATCGAGTTCTTCGCTGTAACGGCGCAGCGTATGCGCCTCGCTCAACTGGCCGACAACCTTGCGCTCAATCAGATTGTTGACGACGGCGAGCGCTTCGCTTTCGGTCTTGTCGAAGATGGCAGCTGCCTGCTTGGCGTTCATCTGCGGCTGCAGGAAATCGTTCTTGTAGCGGATGAATTCGCTGAGATCCTTGCCGGTTTCGTCGGTATCGGTCAGGTTCGCGTAAATCTCCGGAACGAGCACGAGGCCGCTGTACTTGCCGGTACCATCGACCAGGACGACCCGCTGCGCCGAGCCGATGGGGAAGCGTTCCTTGAACTCATCGATCGAGAGAGCGGCATTGGCGGTCTTCACATCGGCGCGCATCAGCCGGTCAACCGTTAGGTTGCGGATCCAGCCGACATCGTGCGCGCTGCGAATGCTCTCGCCGCGCAGGTGGAAGCGCCATGTTGCGAAGGAGTAGCCGAAGGTGCTGCGGACGACGAGCGAGGAGGTGATGACCGCCGCCAGCACAAGCGCCGTGATCGGAAAGTCGCCGGTAATTTCGAGAGCAAGGAACGTCATCGTCAGCGGCCCGCCGATGACGGCGACCGCAAGCGAACTCATGCCGACGACCGCGTAGATGACCGGTGTCAGCGTAGCGTGAGCGAAGTAGGGGGCGGAATAGGCGAAGAACTTGCCTACCAGCGCGCCCATGAACAGCGACGCGAAGAACAGACCGCCTCTGAAGCCCGAACCGATCGAGATCGCGGAGGCGAAGGCTTTCAGGAGGAACAGGCCCACGAGCACCGGAATCGCGACGTCGCGCCCGAGGTTGAGGTGGAGCGCGCCATGTCCTGCCGACAGCACCTGCGGTGTGATCAGCGCGAGGAGGCCAACGACGATGCCGCCAAGGGCAGGGCGCAGCGGCGTCGCGATCGAACTCCGGCGAGCCAATTCCTCGATCCAGGCAACGCCCTGCATGATCATGATACCGACACCCGCACAGAATGCGCCGAGCAGGAGAGCCGGGACGTAATCAGCCGGCATGACCGTACCGAATTCGCCAACGTCGATCAGGAAATCGCTGCCACCGAGCAGCCGAGCCACCAGCGTCGAAACCAGCGCAGAAACCACAACCGGCGTTAGCGAGACGATGGTATACGAGCCGATGATGAGCTCGAAGGCGTAGAATGCGCCGGTCAGCGGGGCATTGAAGGCAGCGGCAATCGCACCCGCTGCGCCGCACCCAACGAGAACGCGCAGGTCCGAGCGGCGAAGCTGCAGCTTCAGCCCGAGCTTCGAGGCCAGTCCGGCCGCCAGCTGCGTGTAGCCGGCTTCCAGGCCGACGGAGGCCCCGAAACCATTAGAAATAAGATTTTGGACTGCGACCAGAATGCTATCGGTGAGAGATAGCCGACCGCCATGCAGTGCGTTCGCCTCGATCGGATCCACCATCGGCTTCTTGCGGGTCTTGGCAAGCACGAACAGCAACAGACCCAGGAGAATGCCGCCGCAGACCGGCGCCGTCAGCAACAGCAGCTTGTTGTCGATCTGCGACGAACTCAGTCTCTCGACGTCGCTGATTCCGAAGATCAGGCTGTGCATTTCGCGGGAAATGAGACCCATACCGGTCACCGCCAAACCCGATATGACACCGACGATCGCGCCGGCGATGACCATCCCCATCTCGCTGCGGCGCAGCAGGGCGCGCATCCGCCCGATATCGAGAAGGGTATGAAACGGACCGAAGCGGCGAATATCGATTTTGAGGAGCATGGCAGGAAAACTAGGCGGGCGCAGGCGCGTTCAAGTGCGAGGAAGGGAGGGGCAAATCAGTGGCGCGACCCGCTTGCGATGCAATTGCGGCAAAAGACCGGCGCGGACAATAATTATTTATGACGTAAGCCACTGATAAAAGACGATAAATCTTGTAGAGTAGGTCGACTTGACAGCGTTTCGCGGCGATGACGGCAATCTTAGGAGCGACGGCTTTTGATTGACTTCAGGAGTGGCCTTGCCTAACGATGACGCCATAACGGATGGTTCCGGACCGGTTGAATCGGTGCGGATGAAAAGGGAATGTGAAGCGGTGGACCCAATTCGGGCACCGTCATCAGAGCCGACCCCGCGACTGTAGAGCGGTCAGGGTTTTCCGTCCGGCGTTGGTTTCGCGTGGCTGACAGCCTGCAAGGGTGCAGGCGGGCTGTGCGAAAGTGGCGACGGAAAAGTCACTGGCAGTGCATCATGATCAACCGGGGCAGGACGCCTCTTACGTCTACGAATCGTCCGCCTTTTCATGAAATGCAGCCGGGAAGGCGAGGAAGATCCGCTGGCACGATCTGGGGCGACCGGTTTCCGGTTTGCCCCGATCGCGGCCAAGACCCGCGAGCCAGGAGACCTGCCAACTGTGCCGGGCGAAAAGCCCATTCCTGGGTGATGCCCGCTGCCAGCACGGAGGTTGTCATGGCTGAAAGACAGATTTGCCGGCTGCGCTCCGCAGTCGTTCCGGTCTCTCGCGGAAGGCTTCCGAAGATCGGTCAGCGTTTTCCATGAGCCCGATATCATCAGGCGCGACTTTCATCCTGGGCGGCGCGCGCTCGGGCAAATCGCGTTTTGCCGAGCAACTGGTCGTCTCGAGCGGCCTGGAGCACCATTACGTGGCGACCGGTCGGGCTTGGGACGACGAGATGCGCGCCCGGATCGACAAGCACAAAGCCGATCGCGGCGATCTCTGGCATACCCATGAAGAGCCGCTGGATCTTGTCGGCTGCCTGCGGGCGATCGATGGCGAGAAGCGGGCAGTTTTGGTGGATTGCCTGACGCTTTGGATCACCAATCTGATGATGGAAGACCGCGACATAGGGGCGGAATTTGCCTCGCTTGTGGCGTATCTGCCGACGGCACGAGCCCGTCTCGTCATCGTTTCCAATGAGGTCGGTCTCGGTATCGTGCCGGAAAACCGCATGGCGCGGGAGTTTCGGGACCATGCCGGCCGTCTGCATCAAATGATCGCGGCCGAGGCCGTGGATGTGTATTTTATCGCGGCTGGACTGCCGTTGAAGATGAAGGGTTGAATTTCATGAACCAGCAGAAAATTCCGGCGACCGTGATCACGGGTTTCCTCGGCGCCGGCAAGACGACGATGATCCGCAATCTGCTCTCCAATGCCAACGGTAAGAAGATCGCGCTTATCATCAACGAATTCGGCGATCTCGGCGTCGACGGCGACGTGCTCAAGGGCTGCGGCGCGGAGAACTGCACCGAGGATGACATCATCGAGCTCACCAATGGCTGCATCTGCTGCACGGTTGCCGACGACTTCATTCCGACGATGACCAAGCTTCTGGAGCGCGAACAGCGCCCCGACCATATCGTTATTGAAACATCCGGTCTCGCGCTGCCGCAGCCGCTCGTTGCGGCGTTCAACTGGCCTGATATCCGCACGCAGGTCACCGTCGATGGCGTCGTTACCGTTGTCGACAGCGCCGCCGTTGCCGCGGGCCGCTTCGCGGACGATCACGATGCCGTCGAGGCTCGTCGGGTCGAAGACGATTCGCTCGACCATGAGAGCCCGATCGAGGAGCTTTTCGAGGACCAGCTGACCTGCGCCGATCTGATCGTACTCAACAAGACCGACCTTCTCGACACCGCCGGCCTTGGTCGCGTGCGCGATGAGGTTGCTTCCCGTATCGCTCGCAAGCCTGTCATGATCGAGGCGCGCAATGGCGAGGTTCCGGCAAGCGTGCTGCTCGGGCTCGGCGTCGGTACGGAAGACGATGTGGTCAATCGCAAGTCCCACCATGAACTCGAACACGAGGACGGCGTGCCGCACGATCATGACGAGTTCGACAGCTTCGTGGTCGAGCTTGGTCCTGTTGCCGATCCGGCAGCCTTCGTGGATGCGCTGAGGGGCATCATCGGCGAACATGACGTGCTGCGGCTCAAGGGCTTCATCGATGTTCCCGGCAAGCCGATGCGCCTGCAGTTGCAGGCGGTCGGCAGCCGGATCGACCACTATTTCGATCGCGCCTGGGCGCCGGGCGAAGCACGCGGCACCCGTCTTGTCGTCATCGGCTTGCACGAGATGGACGAAGCGGCGGTGCGCAAGGCGATCGAAGCGCTGGCATAAGGCAAGACCGATGCATCTGCTTCTGGCACAGCAGGGAACAATCAGTGACGCCGAGGAGGCGATCGATCTCGGTCAATCGCCCGGCGATGTCCTGTTCCTGTCGGCTGCCGATACCGAGCTTGCCGCGATAGCCGCCGCTTATGACGAACCGTCGGCCGGCTTCTCGCTGCGGCTGGCAAGCCTGATGAGCCTGAAGCATCCAATGTCGGTCGATGCCTATATCGAGCGGACGGCCCGCCACTCCAAGCTAATCGTCGTGAGGGCGCTGGGTGGCGCCAGCTACTTCCACTATGCGCTGGAGGCGCTCCATACGGCGGCAGCTCGATCTGGCGCGTTCATCGCCGTGCTGCCCGGAGATTCGAAGTCCGATGCGGGGTTGACACCATTTTCGAATGTACCGCTTGAAGACCTGAACGCCCTTTGGGCCTATCTCATCGAAGGCGGCGATGCCAATTCGCGGGCGTTTCTGGACTATGCCGGTGCGATGCTCTCGGGAACTGAAAAGCCGGAAGCGGCATCGCCGCTGATGAAGGCTGGGATCTGGTGGCCGGGCAAGGGCGTCGTCGGCGTCGAAGAGTGGAGGTCGGCGTGCGACGAACGGGTGCGCTTCGTACAGGGAGTGTCACAAACGCCAGTGGTCGCGGTCAGCTTCTATCGCGCGCTCGTGCAAAGCGGAGAGACCAAGCCTGTCGAAGCCTTGATCGATACGCTGCTGGCTGAAGGCATCCGGCCGCTGCCGGTGTTTGCTTACAGCCTCAAGGATCCTGTCTCGAAGGGCATTCTCGAAAGTGTTTTTAACGCCATCAAGCCCGAGGTGGTGATCAATACGACAGGCTTTGCCGTGTCTGCGCCTGGTGCGGATCGCGAGCAGACCGTGCTCGAGGCGAACGACGCGGTGGTGCTTCAGGCGATCTTTTCGGCGTCGTCGCGCCAAGCGTGGGCCGCTTCCTCGCAGGGGCTCTCCGCACGCGACCTTGGAATGAATGTTGCGCTGCCGGAGGTTGACGGACGGGTGCTTGCCCGAGCGGTTTCATTCAAGTCGGCATCGCGCTACGACGCGCGCGTCGAGGCCAATATTGTCGGCAGCGAGCCGGATATCGAGCGGATGCGCTATACAGCGCGGCTTGCAGCCAACTGGGCCAATCTGCGGACGACACCCGTCGGCAAGAGACACATCGCTCTTGTCATGGCGAACTATCCGAACCGCGATGGCAGACTCGGTAACGGCGTCGGGTTGGACACGCCCGCCGGCACCGTCGAGGTGCTGAAGGCAATGGGTGGCGCCGGCTATCCAGTCGCGGATATTCCCGATGATGGCGATGCGCTGATACGACGCCTGATGGAAGGGCCGACAAGTTCAGGACAGGATGGGAAGCTTGTTCGCGAATCGCTTTCAGTGAGTCGATACAAGGCTTTGTTCGGAAGTTTTCCCAAAAAGATTCAGGATGAAATCTGTGGGCGTTGGGGCGCACCCGAGGCCGATCCCTATGTCGTGGAGGGCGCTTTTGCGCTGCCGTTCATGCGTCTTGGTGAGCTGCTGGTCGGCATCCAGCCGGCGCGCGGCTACAACGTCGATCCAAAGGAAAGCTACCATTCCCCGGATCTCGTGCCACCGCATGGCTATCTTGCCTTTTACGCTTTCCTTCGCCACGAATTCGGTGCCCACGCCGTTATTCACATGGGCAAGCACGGCAATCTGGAATGGCTGCCGGGCAAGGCGCTGGCTTTGTCAGTGGAATGCTACCCCGAAGCTGTCCTCGGCCCCATGCCGCATCTTTATCCCTTCATCGTCAACGATCCCGGCGAGGGGACGCAAGCCAAGCGTCGCGCCGGCGCCGTGATCATCGATCATCTGACGCCGCCGCTGACGCGTGCCGAGAGCTACGGGCCGCTCAAGGATCTGGAAGCGCTGGTCGACGAATACTACGAGGCGTCGGGCGGTGATCCGCGCCGCATCCGGCTTCTCAGCAAGCAGATCCTCGATCTCGTGGCCGACATCGGCCTCGATCGCGATGCCGGCATTGACAAGGGTGAGAGCGAGACGGAGGCTTTGAAGAAGCTCGACGCCTATCTCTGCGATCTCAAGGAGATGCAGATCCGCGACGGCCTGCATGTTTTCGGCGTCTCGCCGCAGGGACGGTTGCTGACGGATCTGACGGTCGCGCTGGCCCGGGTTCCGCGCGGGCTCGGACAGGGAGGTGACCGTAGCCTTCAGCGTGCGATTGCCGCGGATCTCGACTTGGCGTTCGACCCGCTCGATTGCGATATGGCCGAGGCCTGGGCTGGACCGCATCCGGATTTTCTCGTGGGCATCACGGACGCTGTCTGGCGAACGAACGGCGATACAGTCGAGCGGATCGAACTTCTTGCCGCAAAGCTGGTGGCAGCTGAGTTCACCTGCCCGGAGAACTGGGCAGCGACGCGCGCCGTTCTTGCGGAGATCGAGATGCGGCTCAGGCCAGCCATTCTCGCCTGTGGGACGGCGGAGATCGAAGGTCTGCTCCGCGGGCTCGATGGGCGTTTCGTGCCGCCCGGTCCGTCAGGTGCGCCCACGCGAGGACGTCCCGATGTGCTGCCGACAGGGCGGAATTTCTACTCGGTCGACAGCCGTGCCGTGCCGACGCCGGCGGCCTACGAGCTCGGGAAGAAGTCCGCTGAACTCGTGATCCGCCGTTACGTGCAGGATCACGGCGAATGGCCGGTCTCCTTCGGCCTGACCGCCTGGGGCACCTCGAACATGCGCACGGGCGGCGATGACATCGCCCAGGCTCTGGCCTTAATCGGCGTGAAGCCGGTGTGGGACATGACCTCGCGGCGCGTCACCGGCTATGAAATCATCCCGCCCGCATTGCTACGGCATCCGCGTGTCGATGTGACGCTGCGTATCTCAGGCTTCTTCCGGGATGCCTTTCCGGAACAGATTGCACTGTTCGACAAGGCAATCCGTGCCGTCGGGGCGCTGGAAGAAGATGCTACCGACAACCCGATTGCGCAGCGCATGCGCGGCGAGGCTGCACGGCTTGAAGCGGCCGGACTGGACCCGGCCCAAGCAAGCCGTCGGGCCGGCTATCGCGTTTTCGGCTCGAAGCCAGGCGCCTACGGTGCCGGCTTGCAGGCATTGATCGACGAGAAGGGATGGGAACGCCGGGCCGATCTCGCTGAAGCCTATCTCGTGTGGGGAAGCTACGCTTATGGCGCCGGCGAAGAGGGCCGGGCAGAGCGTGGTGTCTTCGAAGAGCGCCTCCGCTCGATCCAGGCGGTCGTGCAGAACCAGGACAATCGCGAGCACGACCTTCTTGATAGCGACGATTATTACCAGTTCGAGGGCGGTATGGCGGCTGCGGCCGAAATGCTCGCGGGTGATCGGCCAGCGATCTACCATAACGATCACTCCAGGCCCGAGAAGCCGGTGATCCGGTCTTTGGAAGAGGAGATCGGGCGTGTCGTGCGCGGCCGTGTCGTCAATCCGAAGTGGATCGACGGCGTCATGCGCCATGGCTACAAGGGCGCTTTCGAGATCGCCGCGACCGTCGACTACCTCTTTGCCTTTGCGGCAACGACGGGCGCTGTGGGCAATCATCATTTCGAAGCCGTCTACCAGGCCTTCGTGGTTGATCCGAAGGTGCGCGATTTCATGATCGAGAAGAACCCAGCCGCCTTCGAGGATATCAAGGAGCGGCTGCTCGAGGCCATCGATCGCCATCTCTGGACGCCGCGCAGCAATTCCGCGCGCTTCGACCTTTCAGACACATTCAAGCTTGCATCCGGGGAGAATTGAGATGACCGCCGAAAATACCGAAACCGCTGGCCACGACGACGCGCGCCACGCCGAGAAGATGGCGAAGAAGAAGGCCGCCCGCGACAAGATCATGGCGACGAAGACGGACGAAAAGGGCCTCATCATCGTCCATACCGGCAAGGGCAAGGGCAAGTCGTCCTCCGCGTTCGGGATGATTTTCCGGCATATCGCGCACAGAAAGCCGTCTGCCGTCGTTCAGTTCATCAAGGGCGCGATGTGGACCGGCGAGCGCGACCTGATCGAAAAGCACTTCTCCGACATCTGCCAGTTCCACACCATGGGCAAGGGCTTCACCTGGGAGACACAGGATCGCGCTCGCGATGTGGCTGCGGCTGGTGCAGCCTGGGAGAAGGCGAAAGAACTGATCCGCGACGAACGGAATTCGATGGTGCTCCTCGACGAGATCAATATAGCGTTGCGCTACGACTACCTCGATATCAACGAAGTGGTCGAGTTCCTGAAGAACGAGAAGCCGTATATGACCCACGTCGTCCTGACCGGGCGCAACGCCAAGGATGAGCTGATCGAGATCGCCGATCTCGTCACCGAGATGGAGCTGATCAAGCATCCGTTCCGTTCCGGCATCAAGGGACAGCCCGGCGTGGAGTTCTGATGACACAGAGTTGGATTTTCTGGGCGGTGCTTTCGGCGGCGTTTGCTGCGTTGACGGCGATCTTTGCAAAGATCGGCGTCGTCGGCATCAATTCCGATCTCGCCACGCTGATCCGCACTGTCGTTATCGTCTTCATCATCAGCGCCATTGTTGTGGCAACCGGGCAATGGCAGCCCTTCTCCGGCATTTCAGGCAAGACCTGGCTTTTCCTTTGCCTTTCAGGCGCCGCGACGGGAGCCTCGTGGCTTGCCTATTTCCGCGCACTGAAGATCGGCGATGCCGCACGCGTCGCGCCGATCGACAAGCTTTCCATCGTTCTTGTCGCGGTTTTCGGCGTCGTCTTTCTCGGTGAAAAGCTCAATCTCATGAACTGGCTCGGCGTAAGCCTGATTGCCGGCGGGGCGCTCTTGCTCGCCTTGTTCTAGCCGCTCGCCTGTGCCGTTGTTGCGAGAAGTCTTGCCGTTTCCTCGTTCGCGGGGAAAAAGGATTCGATCGCAAGTTCGGAAAGGGTGACGTCCACGGGCGTGCCGAAAACAGTGGTTGTCGAAAGGAAAGAGAGCAGGCCTGCTTCCGTTTCCAGTTCGAGCGGCACGGCGATGCCGGCATAGTCGGCTTTCCTGCTCGTCTCCGGCCGGCCACCGCTTAGCGGGTAGGCGGACAATTCCTTCAGCAGTTCGCCGAGAATCGGATCTCCCGTGGCCGAAATCTGTTGGTGCAGCCGCTCGAGGAGATGTGCGCGCCATTCCGGCAGATTGACAATCTTCGGCGCCAACCCATCGGGATGCAGGCTGAGGCGGAGAACGTTGATTGGCCCTTCCCGCAAAGCGCGATCCCTGACGCCCTCAAGAAGCGGGGCGATCGCGTCATTGGCGGCAATCAATGTCCAGTGCCGGTCGATCGCAAGGGCGGGGTAGGGCTCGTGTCCCTTGAGGATCATGTCGACTGCCTGCCGCGCCGGTCGAAGGGTCGGATCGTCGAGCGAACGCTCGGAAAACAGCGGCGCAAAACCTGCGGCCAGCAGCAGCGGATTGCGATCCCTGAGCGGCACGCCGAGCCGTTCGACCAGATGCAGCAGCATGTCGCGGCTTGGGATCGACCGCCCGCTCTCGATGAAACTCAGATGTCTCTGCGAGATTTCGGCCTCCAAGGCAAGGGCGAGCTGGCTCATTCGGCGCTTCTGCCGCCAGTCGCGCAGATAGTCCCCAAGGGAGCGGGCGGGCGTCATCATCATGCGGCTTCCGGGAGTTGGTCGATGAAGCCGTGCACGGATCTCAGTCGTCCACCTTCGAGCACCGCGAAATCGGTGCCCTTGATGAGGTGTTCCCCGCCCGTCGGTCCGAGACCCCACGAGAAGCGCAGGTTGTCGCCGTAGCCATCGGCGGTGCCGACGAGTTCGAACCGGAAACCCGGGAAGCGCGCATGCACGGCTTCAACAAGTGCGTTGATCTGCTCATGGCCTTCGCCGCGCATCAAGGGATCGATATAGGTTGCCGCTTCATGCCAGCTTTCCGCGATCAAGGCGGTGCGGCGGGTCGCATCCGTCTCGTTCCAGATCGCGATGTAGCGCTGGGCTTCGGTGTTCGCATCGGTCATCAGATCATCTCCTGTTGGCGCCTGGTTCGTCCAGACATCGCGATCATGGAGAAGCGCCGGCGCCTCATCAATTACGCCGAAGGTAATCGGACGCGGCGTCAGATTTCGAGCCAGATACGGATGGGATTGGCCGGATCGGCCAGAAGCTTGATCGTGAAGGCGACGCAGACGATGACGAGCAGCGGCTTGATCAGGCGGGCGCCGGTGCGCATCGCAAGCCGGGAGCCGAGCTGCGCCCCCAGAAATTGGCAGACGCCCATCATCAAGCCGATCTTCCAAAGGATCGCACCGAAGGAAATGAAGACGATGAGCGCGCCGATATTCGAGCCGAGGTTCAGAAGCTTGGTGTGCGCCGTTGCCTTCAACATGCCGAAGCCGGCAAGGGATACGAAGGACAGCATGAAGAAGGAGCCGGCACCAGGACCAAAGACGCCATCGTAGAATCCGATTGCCGGAACCAGCGTCAGGCCGAAGACGAAGGGCGTCATGCGGCGATGCTTGTCGACGTCATTCAGGTTCGGCTTCAAGGCAAAATAGAGAGCGATTGCCACAAGCAGGATCGGCATGACCGCGCGCAGCACTTCGCCCGGAACGACCGTTGCCAAGGCGGCGCCGAGAGACCCGCCGAGGACTGCCATCAAGGCCATCGGCAATTGCGTGCGCAGATGCACGTGTCCCTTTCGGGCATAGGCGATCGTGGCGGAAGCTGCCCCGAATACGGATTGCACCTTGTTGGAGCCCAGCGTTTGCAGCGGAGGAATACCGGCAATCAGCATCGCCGGGACCGTGATCAGGCCACCGCCGCCCGCGATGGAATCGACGAAGCCGGCGAAAAAGCCAGCTGCAGCCAGCATGAATAGCAGATGAGGGGCAAGGTCAGACAAGGAGGGAGAACTCTGGAATGTGGTACGCGGCGCATGTTGCATTTCCAGCCCCGTGCTGCAATGGCTTGAGGAACACAGGGGCGGGTTTCATTGTCGCATGTGACCGAAATTGTATTCGATGGGACGCGCCGGTACGTGCTCGGTCTCGGCTGCGAGCGCGGAACGCCTGAAAACGAGGTGAGCGAGCTTGCCAGCGCGGCGTTGACGGCGGCGGGTATCGACCCCGGTGAGCTGGCGGCCGTTGCGTCGATCGATACGCGATGCAATGAGCCCGCGATCCTTGCAGCAGCGCGCCGCCTTGGCGTGCCGTTCTTGCTCTTCGCTCCGGCACGGCTCGAGGAAGAAACGCCGCGGCTGAAAAATCCTTCGGCAGTCGTCTTCGCCCGAGTGGGGTGTCACGGGGTTGCCGAATCGGCTGCGTTGGCGGCGATTGGGCCGCATGCGGAACTCGTCGTTCCGAAGACCAAGTCACGACGCGCCACCGCTGCGATCGCGTGCGCCCTGTTGCAGAAAGAATAGCGGACGCTATGGTGGCCGCCGACTTCGCGGCGCCGTCCGGCTGCCCTGCGACAATAACGAAAAGAGGCACACTCATGCACAAGGTCATTTATGACACGGATCCGGGCGTCGATGATGCAATGGCTCTGCTTTTTCTGCACCGCCATCCCGAGATCGATCTGCTTGGAATCACGACCGTGTTCGGCAACGCGTCGGTGGAGACGACGACGCGCAACGCGCTGTTCCTGAAGCGTGAGTGGAACATTCCCGCTCCGGTCGCCAAGGGCGCCAGCGTGACGATCGATCCAGCGCGCACAGAGGGGGCATGGCCGACCTTCGTGCACGGCGAGAACGGCCTCGGCAACATCGAAGTGCCCGAAACGATCGATCTGCCGCTCGATCCGCGTCCCGCTCACCGCTTCATCATCGATACCGTCCGCGCCCACCCGGGCGAGGTCAGACTGGTTGCCGTCGGTCGCATGACCAACCTGGCGATGGCGCTCAAGGAAGATCCGGAGATTGCGGGCCTCGTGAAGGACGTCGTCATCATGGGCGGCAACTTCTACGTTCCGGGCAACGTGTCGCCGGTCGCGGAAGCCAACATCCATGGGGATCCGGAAGCGGCCGACATCGTCCTGACCGCGCTCTGGAAGGTTGCCGTCATTGGCCTCGACGTGACCGCGATCACGACGATGAGCCGCGGCTATCTTGCCGACGTCGCGGCCAAGGGCGACAGCGCCGTAAAGCTGTTGAACGATCTTTCACAGGACTACATCGACTTCTACAAGCACGCAGTCGAAGACGGCATGATGGTTCACGACAGCTGTGCCTGCGTCTACGTAATCGCACCCGAGCGGTTCTCGACCATCAGCGGCCCGGTGCGCGTCGTCTGCGGCGGCATTGCCGATGGGCAGACAATCGTGAAACCGGACGGCCGCCGCTTCCCGCCGGGCGATTGGGACGGCCTGCCGAGCCAGGTCGTCTGCACCGGCATCGAGTCCGAAAAGGTGATCAGTCTCATACGCGACACGCTTCTGCGTGGGTGAGAACTTCGCCCGGTCGCGCGTCGGCTGTGAAACCTTGCTTGCCGCAAGAGGAGACGGAATGGTTGGAGGACGTGTGCCTTTCACATCTGTCTCGAGCGCGATCAGCGGCGTTGACCTTGCCTGCGACGGGGCATAGATCATGCCAATGATCGAAGCTGCGTTTTCACATCTGCCGGCTCTTGAGCCGGGCAGCGTTTGGCTTGTTGGTGCGGGCCCAGGCGAGCCCGGATTGCTGACGCTTCTTGCCGTCAAGGGATTGGCGGAGGCGGATGTCGTGGTTCACGATGCGCTCGTGAACGTCGATTGCCTGAAGCTTGCACGACCCGACGCCTTGTTGGAATATGCTGGAAAGCGTGGCGGCAAGCCGTCCGCCAAGCAGCGCGACATTTCGCTGCGGCTGGTCGAACTCGCCCACGCAGGCAAGCGCGTCCTGCGCCTCAAGGGCGGCGATCCCTTCGTCTTCGGGCGCGGTGGCGAGGAGGCGTTGACGCTAGTCGAGCACAATGTCCCGTTCCGTATCGTACCGGGCATTACCGCGGGTATCGGCGGGCTGGCCTATGCTGGCATTCCCGTCACGCACAGGGATGTCAACCATGCGGTGACGTTCCTGACGGGACACGATTCCTCGGGCATCGTGCCGGATGCGATCAATTGGGAAGCCATCGGCAAGGGCTCGCCTGTTATCGTCATGTATATGGCGATGAAGCATATCGATCAGATCAGCAAGAAGCTCGTCGCCGCTGGGCGATCGCCATCGGAACCGGTTGCCTTCGTCTGCAACGCATCGACCGGCCTCCAACAGGTGCTAGAAACCACGCTCGATGAGGCGCCGGCCGCTGTTGCAGCCTCCGGCCTCGAACCGCCGGCGATCGTGGTGGTCGGGGAGGTTGTCCGGCTGAGGCCGTCGCTCGATTGGCTGGGGGCGCTTGCAGGACGCAGGCTGCGCCCCGATCCATTCCAGGACTCGAACAGCAGGGAGACGGCATGAGCGGTTTGTTGATTGCGGCCCCGTCCTCCGGATCGGGGAAGACTACGGTGACTCTGGGCCTGCTGCGTGCGCTTCGTAAGCGCGGCATTGCGGTAGCGCCCGGCAAGGCGGGGCCCGACTATATCGATCCGGCCTTTCATGCGGCGGCCAGCGGCGTTGCCTGCCTCAACTTCGATCCATGGGCGATGCGCGCGGAATTGATCGCCGCCAATGCGACCCTGCATCGCTCTGGCGACCGCGTCCTCGTTATCGAGGCGATGATGGGGCTTTTCGACGGCGCGACCGACGGGAAGGGCACTGCGGCCGACCTTGCTGCCATGCTTGGTCTTTCCGTCGTGCTTGTCGTCGATGCGTCGCACATGTCGCAGTCGGTGGCTGCACTGGTAACGGGATTTGCGGGCTTTCGCGCGGATGTTCGCATCGCCGGCATCATTCTCAATAAGGTTGGCGGCGAACGCCACGAGATGATGCTGCGCAAGGCGCTCGATGAGATCCGCATGCCGATTGTTGCCGTCGTCCGCCGTGACAATGACATCGCTCTTCCCGAGAGGCATCTCGGCCTCGTCCAGGCGGGAGAGCATGATATGCTTGAAAGCTTCATCGAGCATGCTGCCGATGCGGTGTCCGACGAATGCAATTTCGAGTTCCTGCTGCGCATTGCGCGCCAAGGGCTCAATCGCCCGTCCACTGCCAACATTCCTCGGTTGCCGCCGCTCGGCAGCAGGATAGCAGTGGCGCGCGACATCGCCTTTGCCTTCTCCTACGAGCACATGCTGCTTGGTTGGCGTCGGCGCGGTGCAGAAATCTCGTTCTTCTCGCCGCTTGCGGACGAGGCGCCGGATCCGGCGGCAGATGCGATCTATCTTCCGGGCGGCTATCCGGAGCTCCACCCCGGACGTATTGCGGCGGCCGCCAATTTCCGGGCCAAAGTGCTCGACGCCGCCAACAGGGGCGTGCGCATCTACGGGGAGTGCGGCGGATACATGGTTCTCGGCGAAGGGCTGATCGACGGGGCCAGCGTCCGTCATGAGATGCTCGGCCTCTTGCCTGTGGTGACCAGCTACGAGGAGCGCAAACGCCACCTGGGTTATCGCCGCGTGAAGCCATTGAACGGCGCCTATTTTGAGCTGCCTATGACCGCGCATGAGTTTCATTATTCGGCCGTGGTTTCCGAGGGTGAAGCCGATCGTCTCTTCCAGGTGACGGACGCGTTGGGCAATGACCTTGGACAAGCCGGGCTCCAGCGCGGGCAGATCGCAGGGTCCTACATGCATCTGATCGACCTTGCCGAGGGGGCAAGATGAACGCCCCGATTGTTCATGGAGGTGGCATCACGGCTGCCGCCGCAATGTACGGCGGCGAGGTAGAGCAGTGGCTTGACCTTTCGACGGGTATCAACCCGTGCCCGGTATCACTGCCGGCTATCCCAATGCGCGCCTGGCATCGCCTGCCCGACAAGCATCTCATCGATCGCGCGCGAGCGGCGGCGCGAGACTATTATCGCAGCTGCGACATCCTCCCGCTGCCTGTTCCCGGTACGCAATCGGTTATCCAGCTATTGCCGCGGCTCTTTGATGTTGCCGGACGGGTTGCCATTCTGGCTCCGACCTACGGCGAATATGAGCGCGCCTTCCGGATGGCAGGCCATTCCGTGGATCTGGTCTCCGGTCTGGATGACGTCAAAGCCGGTCACGCAATTGTCGTCATCGTCAATCCGAACAACCCCGATGGTCGCGTCTACGCTCCGGAGAAGGTCGTAGTATTCAGTGAAGGGATGAGGACCAGAGGAGGTTTCGTCGTTGTGGATGAAGCCTTCGGCGATACATGCCCCGAGATGAGCCTGACGCCGTTTGCCTCGCGGCTGCCGAATGTTCTCGTCTCTCGTTCCTTTGGCAAGTTCTTCGGGCTGGCAGGGTTGCGCCTGGGATTTGCCGTCGCCGCTCCGCAAATCCTGGCGCAACTCGAAGACCTGCTTGGGCCGTGGTCGGTGTCCGGTCCCGCGCTTTCGATCGCAACCGATCTCCTTGCATCGGATCTGGCCCCGATACAGCTGCGGATCTCCGAGAGGGCCGATGCGCTACGCACGATTCTCGAGCAAGGCAGTCTAAGCATTGTCGGAGGAACGCACCTCTTTGCACTCGTCGATCACGAGCAAGCCGCCGAGCTGCACCGGCATCTATGCCAGCATCGCATTCTGGTTCGCAAATTCGATTATCAGCCGCGTTGGCTGCGCTTCGGTCTCGCCGCCGATGCGGCCGGCGACCAACGGCTATCTGATGCATTGCAGAGTTACAGATCATGACATTTGACCATAATCTTCTCGTGCTGGTTCTCGCGCTTCTGCTCGACAGGATTGTCGGGGACCCAGATGCGCTGTGGATGCGCATGCCGCACCCCGTTGCGCTCTTCGGAAACGCGATCTCTCGAGTCGACCAGATGTTCAATCGCACGGAACTTCACAAGCGCGTGCGGCGCCGCAACGGCGTCTGGTCGATCGCCGGTCTTTTGATCCTCAGTGCCGCTGCGGGTTTCGTCTTGCATCGCTTCTTCTCGTTGTTCGGCCTGATCGGGATCCTCCTTGAAGTTGTTTGCGTTGCCGTCTTCATGGCGCAGAAGAGCCTTGCCGATCATGTGGAGGCCGTTGCCGCCGGATTGAAAACCGAAGGCATCAGTGGCGGCCGGCTGGCTGTTTCGCGGATTGTCGGGCGTGATCCGGAAACACTGGACGAGCCCGCCGTCTGCCGTGCGGCAATCGAGAGCCTGGCCGAGAATTTCTCGGATGGCGTGGTTGCTCCAGCGCTGTGGTACGCCGTTTTTGGCTTGCCCGGCCTATTCGCCTACAAGATGCTGAACACGGCGGACTCGATGATCGGACACAAGTCCGACAGGTATGCCGATTTCGGCTGGGCGGCTGCTCGGTTGGACGACTTTGCCAACTGGCCGGCTGCGCGCCTTTCGATTTTCCTGATTGCGGCCGGGGCCTGGCTGCGGCGAGGGAGCGCCGCCTGCCGGGAAGCGCTGCGTATTGCCGCCCGCGACGGCGGCCTGCATCGCTCTCCCAATTCCGGCCGGCCGGAGGCGGCGATGGCGGGGGCGCTGAATGTGCAACTTGCTGGCCCACGCGTTTATTCCGGGGTTGTCGTCATGGAGCCGATGATCAACGGCAGCGGACGTGAAACGGCAACGGTCGCCGACATCGAGGATGGCGTCTCGGTCTTTTATGCCAGCTGTTCGATCCTTGCGGGGACCGCCCTGGTTCTTTTCCTGGTACTGCTCTGATCGCGAAGGGGTGAGTTCACCCAGCACGCTGTGCGGCAAGCCGCCCGTGTGCTTTGCTGTTTAAGCAACACTGGTCGTGCAAATTGCGTGCAGGGAGGGAGGAAAGCATTGGCTTTTTGAAATGGATTTGCCTATGAGGAGGGTTAACTCGTCATTTCAAGAGGTAAGTGCGTGACCGCCACATTCGATAAAGTTGCCGACATCATTGCAGAAACCAGCGAGATCGATCGCGATACGATCAAGCCGGAAAGCCATACGATCGACGACCTCGGTATCGACAGCCTCGACTTCCTCGATATCGTCTTCGCGATCGACAAGGAATTCGGCATCAAGATCCCGCTCGAGAAGTGGACGCAGGAAGTCAACGAGGGCAAGGTTTCCACGGAAGAATATTTCGTGCTGAAGAACCTCTGTGCCAAGATCGACGAGCTGCGCGCCGCCAAGGCCTGATTGGCGCCGTCATCTTTTTCTCCGCCCTGCCGCTGTTAACCATGGCGGCCGGGCGGTTTCGTTCCTAAGTAGGCCTAGCCGCAGGGCAGGTATCCTTGTGGCCGGAGGATTCGATGCTACTGGAGTACTTCCAGATGATTGACCGCATCGAGGCGGTCAACCTTCAGAAAGGGACGCTCAAGGCGCGCTCTGTCGTGCCTGCGAAAAGCCCGGTCTTTGAAGGTCATTTTCCCGGTATGCCCCTGGTTCCCGGTGTGCTGCTGATCGAAACGATGGCGCAGGCATCCGGCATGCTCGTGCTGGCGGCCACCGATTTTGCCGCAATGCCGTTCCTGATGTCCGTCGACGGGGCCAAGATGCGTACCTTCGTGGAACCCGAGGCGGTGTTGGACATCGAGGCGTTTCTGGAACACGACGGCTCCGGATTTGCGGTAACCAAGGCAAAGATCACGAGCGGCGGTAAGAAGGTCTGCGACGCGCAGCTCAAGCTGCGGACCATGCCTTTCAGCGAGGTTCCGCTTGGAGATATCGTCAAGATGCGTGCCGCTGAAGTTGGCCTCATGGATGCGATTGCTTCGCAGGGAGTAAATGAATGAGCAAGGCTCAGAATGATGTCGTGATCACGGGCGTCGGCATTGTAACGTGCCAGGGCGTCGGCAAGGAGCCGCATATCGCGCTGCTCACTGCTGAAGGCGCGCCGCAGACAATCGTCGAGCTTGAGAAATTCAAGCCCTATCCGGTCCACCCGCTTCCGGAGATCGACTGGTCGCAGCAGATCGCCAAGCGCGGCGACCAGCGGCAGATGGAAAACTGGCAGCGTATCGGTGTTTTCGCCGCTGGTCTCGCTCTCGATGACGCCGGCTTCAAGGAAGACGCGGAAGCCTGCGGCACCATGGACATGATCGTCGCTGCTGGCGGCGGCGAGCGCGACATCAATGTCGATACGCTGATCGTCGACGAAGGCCTGAAGCGCAACGACCGTGAGGTTCTCCTGAACGAAAAGCTGACGACGGAACTGCGCCCGACGCTATTCCTGGCGCAGCTGTCCAACCTGCTCGCCGGCAACATTTCCATCGTCCACAAGGTTACCGGTTCTTCGCGGACCTTCATGGGCGAGGAGTCCGCTGGCATCTCCGCTGTCGAGACGGCCTTCCATCGCATCAAGTCGGGCGAATCGACGCACGCACTGGTCGGCGGGGCTTATTCGGCGGAACGTCTGGACATGGTCCTCCTGTTCGAGGCGATCAATGTCTACTGCCGCAACGAATGGCAGCCGCTTTGGTCCCGAGATCACGGCGGCGTCATTTCCGGATCGCTCGGCGCGTTCCTCGTCCTGGAGTCGCGCGCGCATGCGGACGCACGTGGCGCGCACATCTATGCGTCGATCTCGTCCATTGAAGGCGATCGCGGCAATCGCAACTCGGGCAACCTCGAGAAGCGCCTTGAGCGATTGCTGGAAACCGCGTCCGACCTTCCGCCGGAGAGCACCGCAATCTTCTCCGGCTCTACGGGCATTCCTGACCTCGCCGGCCGTGAGAAGGCCGTGCTCGAGCGTCATCTGCCTGGCGCCGCTGTTCGCGGCTTCGGCGGTGTCACCGGCCATGGACTTGAGGCGCATTTTACGCTCGGCCTGGCGCTGGGGGCGTTGGCCGTCGACAGTAAGGCGAAGATTCCGGTCTTCGATCAGGCCCATGAAAAGCCGATGGCGGCCGCGACCAAGGCGGCCGTCGTTACTACAGTCGGTCATCAGCGCGGCGAAGGCGTCGCGGTTCTTTCCGCGGAAGCGTGAGGAGTGTGCAAATGAAAGATTCGGCTTACAAGGATCACCTCGGCCGCCCGATCGTCGCAGTGACGGGTGTCGGTATCATCACCTCGCTGGGGCAGGGCCTGAAAGATAACTGGTCAGCACTGACCGCCGGTAACTCTGGCATTCATGCGATCAATCGTTTTCCGACCGAGGGACTTTCGACCCGCATCGCCGGAACCGTCGATTTCATCGACATTCCGGTCGCGAACGCAGTCGAACGCTCTTACGCGTTTGCCCGTGAAACCACGATCGAAGCGCTCGCCGATGCTGGTATCAGCGGCGATTTTGATGGTCCGTTGTTCCTTGCTGCGCCGCCGATCGAGCCGGAGTGGAGCGCGCGTTTCGATCTCGCCGACCGTTCGCCGCCGGCCGATCATGCCGGGGATGCCTATGACCGGTTCCTGGCTGCTATGCGCCAGCGCCCGGACGGCGCTTTCCATGAGGCGTCGCTGTTCGGCGCAATTTCCGAGCGCCTTGCCGATCGTTTCGGCACACGCGGTCTGCCGGTGACATTGTCGACCGCCTGTGCATCAGGCGCGACTGCAATCCAGCTCGGCATCGAGGCGATCCGCCAGGGTCGTAGCTCGCGAGCGCTTGCGGTAGCGACCGACGGCTCTGTCAGCGCGGAGGCACTCATCCGCTTCTCGCTGCTTTCGGCTCTCTCGACGCAAAACGATCCGCCGACCAAGGCCTCCAAGCCGTTCAGCAAGGATCGCGACGGTTTCGTCATTGCCGAAGGTGCCGCCACACTGGTGTTGGAGTCGCTCGAGGCAGCTGTCGCGCGCGGCGCGAAGATCCTCGGCATCATGAAGGGCGCTGGCGAAAAGGCCGACTCCTTCCATCGTACCCGTTCGTCTCCCGACGGCGGCCCGGCGATTGCGACGATCCGCGCAGCGCTGGCGGATGCTGGCATGGGCGAGGGCGATATCGGCTACATCAATGCCCACGGCACCTCGACGCCAGAGAACGACAAGATGGAATATGCTTCCATGCTGGCCGTATTCGGCGAGCGGATGGCGTCCATCCCGTTGTCGTCGAATAAGTCGATGATCGGTCACACGCTGACGGCTGCGGGCGCGGTGGAGGCGGTGTTCTCGCTGCAGACGATGCTGACGGGCACGCTGCCGCCGACGATCAACTACACCAACCCCGATCCATCGATCGTTATCGACGTGGTGCCAAACAAGAAGCGGGAAAGCCAGGTCAACGCCGTGCTTTCCAACTCCTTCGGCTTCGGCGGGCAGAATGCCAGCCTTGTCATGGCGCTCGAACCGGCTTAATCGGTTCCCGACAAAACATCGAGATAGAACGCCCTCGCGGCGAAGGACTTTGCCATGCGCGCCTTGCAACTGATTGACGATCGCAAGCTTGAGATCACCGACCTTCCAGAACCGGCCGCTCCCGGCCCGGGTGAGGTTACGCTGCGCGTCAAGGCAGTGGCTCTCAATCACATCGACGTCTGGGGCTGGCGCGGCATGGCGTTTGCGAAGCGCAAGATGCCGCTGGTGATCGGCGCGGAAGCTGCGGGCGTTGTCGAAGCGATCGGGCCGGGCGTTGCCAATGTCCTGCCGGGCCAACTGGTGTCGATCTATGGTGCACGTACCTGCGGCCTCTGCCGTCCGTGCAGTGAGGGCCGCGACAATCTCTGTGAGCATGTTTCCGGCGTTCATGGTTTCCATCTGGACGGTTTTGCGCAGGAAAAGGTGAACCTGCCTACGCGCCTCCTCGTTCCGGCCCCTCCCGGGGTTGATGCCATCGGCGCGGCGCTTGCTCCAGTGACCTTTGGAACGGTCGAGCACATGCTGTTCGACAACGCCAAGCTGGAACCGGGCGAAACCATCCTCGTGCACGCCGGCGGCTCCGGCATCGGCACGGCGGCGATCCAGCTGGCGAAAAAGATCGGCTGCACCGTCATCACGACTGTGGGCTCCGACGACAAGATCGAGAAGGCCAAGGCACTCGGCGCCGATCATGTCATCAACTACCGCACCGACCGCTTTGAAGGCGTCGTGCGCAAGCTCACCAAGAAGAAGGGCGTCGACGTCGTCTTCGAGCACGTCGGCAAGGATACGTGGGCGGGCTCCATGCTCTCGATGAAGCGCGGCGGGCGTCTTGTCACCTGCGGTTCTACCTCGGGTGTCTCCACCGACATGAACCTTATGATGCTCTTCCAGCAACAGCTGAAGCTGCTCGGCTCGTTCGGCTGCCGCATGGAGAACATGGCAAATGCCATGCAGAAGATGGGGCGCGGACTGGTCCATCCTGTCATCGACACCGAAGTCGGCTTCGACGACATCGACCGCGCACTGGAGCGCATGGAGTCGCGCCAGATCTTCGGCAAGATCATCCTCAAGATGGATTGAGCCCTTGAAGCTCTTCATCACTAAGGTCGTGCTGGCCCTCATCCACTTTCGCCAGTGGTTGATCGCCCAGGCGATGTTCGGTTTTCTGAACTTCCTGAAGCTGTTTCCGGCTGACGGTGCGATCAACTTTGCCGACTGGCTGACGCGAAAACTCGGCCCGCGCGTGAAGCGCCACCAGCTGATGCTGACCAATCTGCGCAACGCGTTTCCTGAGAAGAGCGAAGCGGAGATCCAGGAAATCGCGCTGGCGAGCTGGGGGAATATGGGGCGTCTTGCCGCCGAGTATGTGTTTCTCGACCGGCTGTTCGATTTCGACTATTTGAGCAAGGAGCCGGGCCGGGTCGAGGTGTCGGGGATACCGATCTTCATCGATCTGCTGGAAAATCCGCGCCCATTCATCGTTTTCACTGCGCACACGGGCAATTTCGAGCTGCTGCCGGTAGCCGGCGCGGCATTTGGCCTTCATGTGTCGGTGCTGTTTCGCCCCCCGAACAACCCCTATGTCGCGAAGAGAGTTTTCGATTTTCGCAGCGCACGAATGGGCAAGCTCGTGCCGTCTCATGCTGGCTCGTCTTTCGCGTTGGCGCGGCAGCTGGAGGCGGGGCAGGGCGTTGGTGTCCTTGTGGACCAGAAATTCCGCAAGGGACTGAAGACAAAGTTCTTCGGGCTCGACGCCCAGACCAATCCGCTGCTCGGAAAGCTCGTCCGTCAATTCAACTGCGAGGTCTATCCTGCACGCTGCATCCGGCTTCCGGGAAATCGCTATCGGCTGGAAATCGAGCCGAAGCTCGCGATGCCCCGGGATAGCAACGGCAATCTCGACATGGTCGCGACGGCGCAGCTCTTGAACGACAAGGTGGAGAGCTGGGTGCGGGAGTATCCCGAGCAGTGGCTCTGGTATCACGACCGGTGGAAGATAAAACACGACGTGTTCAAGTAAGCCTGCGTCGATCCCTATATCTCATCATTGAAAAACCTGCGCCCGCGTTCATTGAATATGAACCTACGTCATGTTAGCGATTGCCATCAAGGCGAGTGGCTAAGCGCTGTTGGCTTCAACTTGCGTGACGCATAGCTCGGTCGATCTCGGTCGCATTCCTTCACGGAATGCATTGGAGGCGTCTTGCTGGGTCTTTTTCGAGCGTTCTCATTGTGTTGTGCGCAGATTGATGCGGCGATCGCCGTCGGTGACGACGCGCGCGTGAACATGCTGGATCGCTCGGTCGAACCGCTCGTCGACGCAATTCTCGGGCATGCCGCTACGAGCATTCTTGAAGTTCATATGCAGCTGGAATTCATCAGTTGCCTTATCGACCAATATGCGGACGACAGTGAGACCGTTCGCGGTTATGTCGCGCTGCTTTCGGCGCTTATGGAAAGGTACTTCGGGGGATCTGCACCCCGTTGGCGGATGCCGCCGGTTGAGCGACAGCCTGTTACCGATCCTTTTGCGTTCGCGCCGAGCGTCGACAATGGCCACTTTCTGAATGCTGCAATCCTCGATGCGATGCCCGACCGTGTCGCGGTGCTGACGAGGGACTATCGCTATCTTTATTCGAACACCGTCAACTCGGCATATCTTGGCCGGAAGCCAATCGATATGATTGGTCGTCACGTGATGGAGTTTATTGGCGAGAAGCGCTTTCACGAAGGCGCGAAGGCAAAGCTCGACGCTTGTTTTGCGGGGCGTGGCAGCGACTACGCCTACGAGCGCCACGACAGCGACGCGGTGAAGATCGTCCACTGCCGCATGTCGCCATTGCGAGATTCGTCTGGAAGTGTGATCGGGGCCCTGATCATCTTGCAGCACGCGGGAGCGAAGGCGCCGACCGTCGTCGCGTAATCAGGCCTTCGTCCACACGGCAAGTTCATATCCGTCCGGATCACTGAAGTGAAACCTGCGTCCACCGGGGAAGCCGGTGATGGGTTTTACGATGGTTCCGCCGGCAGCTTCCACGCTTGAAAGGGCGGCCTCAAGATCATCCGCGTAGAGAATGACGAGAGGTCCGCCGGGCCGGGGATTGCCTAGCGTCGTAAACCCGCCTTTCAGCCGTCCGTCATCAAATTCGCAGTATTCGGGACCATAGTCGGTAAAGGTCCAGCCGAAAGCCTTGCCGTAGAACGCCTTGCAGGCCTCTATATTGCTGACGTTAAATTCGACGTAGTCGATGCGTCGGTTGTCCCCTGTTGCAGCCATGATCGCCTCCTATGCTTCCATCAACGCCTTGAGTGCCGTGAGATCTTTCGCGACGTGGGCGGCATCGGCCTCGAACTGCTCGTCCGTCATGCCCGGGATGCGCAACAACGTGAACATGACCTCGCAGCCATCGCCGTTCGGCACGATCCGCAGTGCGTTGTAGACCCGTAACCCGCTCTCGATCGTCACTGTGTGGTCGATGACGCCGAACTCGTTGTTCGGGACGAAACTGACCTTGACCGTGCCGAGCGGACCAGTGGCAATCCAGTCGTCGCCGTTGCGTTCCAGCCCGGAGGCCAGTCCAGAGGCCCAAAGCGGCATGTTCTCCGGGGCGGCGGCAAAGGCATAGACGTCGCGCCAGTTCCTGTCGATAGAGCTGTGGACGATCCTTGCGGGCATCGTAGACATGGCATTTTCCTGTGTTGCTCTCAATGGAGATAGCAGAACGGCCAGTTTCATATTGAAGAAAACGGACGTTCAACCGGTTATCTGCTGCTGAAGCTGCATGGGCGTCAGCGTAGAAATTTCGCGCGCATCTCGGGTCATATGCGCCTGGTCGGCATAACCGGCTGCCACCGCCAACTCCGCGAGCGGAAGGCTCTTGCTGCTCCGGCAGAGGCCGAGCATGCGCTGAAACCGGCGAATTCGCGCAAGGGTCTTCGGTCCGTAGCCGAAATGGGTGTGGCAACGCCGGCGAAGCTGGCGCGCGCCGATGGACAGGTCCTCGAGCATCGCGTCGGCCACGTCGCCGGACTGCGAAATACCGCTTGCGCGCGCAAACACCGAGGCCATGTCACCGGCCGGCGCGATGCGTCTGGCGGCCTCCTGCTCAAGTGCGGCTTTTAACTGCAGCAACCGTTCGTTCGATCCGACACCGACGCCCAGCAATTCATTCAATCTCAAGGCCGCCGCGCCCCAGAAGTCCTCCAGAGGAATGGACTGTCCGACGATGTCGCAGAGCTGCACCTTGAGCCACCCGGCTGCGGCGCCCGGAGCGAAGCGCGCACCCACTATCCTCTCGCCACCGGCAAGCGACGGAAAGGCACTGCTGCGGTCCGGTCCGGCCACCACCAGCGTGCCACCCATCCAGACGATGTCGCAATAACCGTCCGGCACGATCGCTATCCTATCGGCTCCGCTGCGGATCTCGTGTGACCAAAGACAATGAAAATGAGCGCCAAGCACAGGCGAGGGCGCATACTCCGTGTATCGGCCTGCGCGAGCGGCCAGAACGGCCTCCTCCTGTGTTGCTGCGCGGCTCATTGGTCCTCATCCTGTAAGATCAAGTGGGAATATGGCTTAGTTTGCAATGCCGGCAATACGAGGCCGATTCGAAGCCGAATCGAACTTGCCGTTTGAGCCAGAGAGTGCCACAACACCGGTCCAAAAATGACTCATCGGAGGTGTATCGTGGAAAAGGCAGAAATCGGGCTGATCGGCCTTGCCGTCATGGGTTCCAACCTGGCGCTCAACATTGCGGAAAAAGGCAACAAGATTGCTGTCTTTAACCGTACACCTGAGAAAACGGATGAATTCTACGAAAGCGCCGGCGATCTGAAGAAGCAGATCATTC
>NZ_JACUZX010000033.1:0-70267 GCF_014851575.1 Rhizobium sp. RHZ02 | reverse complement strand
CCTCGCCTTGACTTGGCGATAGGCATCCTCGGATAGGCAGATAGCGCCCGCCGCAGCGACGCTCTCCAATCGCGAGGCGATATTGACGCCGTCGCCCATCAGATCGCCGTCGCTTTCCTCGACGACATCGCCCAAATGGATACCGATCCGGAACTCGATGCGACGGTCCTGCGGCACGCCTTCGTTGCGTTCAACCATACCGTTCTGCACCTCAATGGCGCAACGCACGGCGTCCACCACGCTGCGGAACTCGACCAGCGCACCATCGCCAGTTCGCTTCACCACCCTGCCATGGTGAACTGCGATCGTCGGATCGATGAGATCGCTGCGCAGTGCCCGCAGCCTCGCCAGGATGCGTTCCTCGTCGGCGCCGGCAAGCCGACTGTACCCAACCACGTCCGCAGCCAGGATTGCAGCCAGCTTTCGGCTCTCGCTCATGGCGCCGTCTCCTCACTTTCAGGATAGCAGGGAGACAGGGGGCAAGAAAGAACTTTCAGCCGCTGCTCAGAGCGCTCTCGGTTGCGATCGAGCTGGACGCAGCCGACGTTGTAGCCCTACGCAATGACTGCTCTTCAGGCTCCGGGGCGATCCGCTGTCGTCAGGTCACGACGATGTCCGAGCCGCTCGAATATATGCTCTTTGACGATCTGCAGCCTGTGCTAGTCCTCTTAAGTCCGCAATGTTTCCTGATGATCGTTTCGGCATTCTTACTCAACGCCGAAACGGCAGCTTCGCGCCAATTGCAGAAATTGGACCATGCGCCCTACTTCAATTTGTCTTCACGTTTGCCGAAGGACCTTTGATCAGATCGCGTAGTTGCTCCTGTGGAGTCCGTAGTCGACGCGGGTTGCGGAGGATCGGAAGGCTGGATGCGCCTTCGGCCACCAACAAGCCAGAAAAGATATCCGAACGCATAAACAAGGATTACGGCGCCGAACACTGGCAGAAGAAACACACCTGCCACCGAAAGAAAAAAGACGACCGCCAAGAGCGTTCCTACCACGGGGCCATGATCGGCACCTTCGCCCGGTATTATAGGATTGACGGCCAAAAAGATGACCGGAGCGCCAAGGATAAACGACGCCCATATCGACTTCTCAAGATACCAGGTTCTGAGCGTCCCCCGCTCGATGTTGTCTTTGGCAACGAAGCCAAGGAATACGGGAACTAAAAGCAAGCACAGAATACCGATGACTGACTTCATATCACCATGGTCCTTGAACTCATTTCTTTCGTCCAAAAGGCCGCTTCGGAGACGCGCCCCCACGGTTCAGAACATCGGCGCCATTGTCACTAGATTTCGCGATTCGTTGACTACGGTGAAGCCAGAGTCAGCGCCCGCTAAGTCTTCCTAATGCAAAGGCGGCAAAAGCGGGTGCAAGCAACCAGCTCAACAGGATTGTCGGCATTACCACAGCCGTGATGTCCACGGCGACCAGTATCATTGCGAGTTCGAGCCAACTATTGCTTGGAATTCCTGATGCGTCGACATGCGGAAGAAATGGGCGCAGCGTGTAGGGACCATCGATAAAGAGAACTCGATATGTTTGGAGCATTCCGAAAAGCCCGGCATAAAATGCTGCTTTGCGGATAGGTCGTCTTCTGTAGTCCCCCAGACTGCTCTCATGATGGGCTTTGTCGGCTGCGATCAGAAAGATCACGACTGCCCCGATGCATAACGCAATGTACCATTCAAGCTGAGTATCGTTTCTCGGCAAATTCAAGGCCCTCAAGGTTTAACGCCTCAGTTGTGGGTGACTGGTGCCAGCCTCGGCATACCTTGAACGCCCCGCTCACACTTGAGGGCCACGGTAGAAGATGCGCATTTAAGTAGTTTTAATGTAGCTGTTTCAATTTAGTGGAACGCGGGGAGTTTATTGCCCGACTAATTGCAGGTGGCGCACTGAGGCAGGGCGGGTTGCCAATGGCGGCTTAGGGCCAACAGCGGAAATGATTTCCGCTTTGCGCACCCTTATCGGACGCTGCACCTGGCGCTTCTATATCCCAAAGGCAGATATGCCGCTGAGTTGCAGGTTTGGGCTTACAGAAGCCTTGGCGCTATTGACAAAAGTCAGCCCATTGAACGGGCGCTCTTTCGGCCGAAAGAGCGCCCGTCAGATTTGCCGGCTCCTGTCCTTGCTGACAGTCAGGTATGGGGCGATCGTGTCAGGCGGCGGTCAGGATGCCATATGAAGGGCTTCGATGCCGTGGCGTTGCATGGCGGCGCCGATGCGGGCGAAGTCCGGTGCGGCCTGGGGTTCAGCGGTGCCAATCTCGCGGAAGAACGCCGTCATCGATGGCTCGATCAGCACCAGCATGCGCGCCGGGCTGCCGCTTTCGTTCACATAGTTATGCGGTGCGTGTCCATCGACACGTACCGATGTCCCGGCCGCGGCTGTAATCACGACCGGTGGTTTGTCGGCCGCGAAGTGGCGGATCGTGATCACCCCGTCGATCACATAGAACAGCTCCGGCGAGGCGTGGCTGTGCGGCGGCGTCCCGGAACCCGGTGGAATCTCCACCTCGATCAGTTCGAGCTGTTCGCCGGCAATGCCGCCCAGAAAGCGGACGCGATCGGCAACGACCCAGCGGGCTTCGCCGTCCTCATTCGTTGTCACATGGATGCTCATTTCGTTGTCTCCTTGGTTTTCGAAGTCATGTCCGCGGTAACGAACCCGAGGCGACCGCGGACAGGATCGTATCGAGCGCCCAAGAGGCGGCTTCACCAGCTTGGGCGCCGGTGAGACCGCCGTAATCCTTGAGGACCTCCCAGGCGGAGGCCGAGTAGAGAAGATGCGCCAGCGCCTCGACCCTTTGGGCCTCGTTGGGCGGCAGGGTGGCGAGAACGGGAGCAAGCGCCCGGCCGAAGCGCAGACGGCGAGCGGGAACCATGCCCGAGCGCATCGAACGCCCCGTGGGCGAGTGCAGCGAAGCGCGCATCGCTGCCTCGTGAGCATCGAAGCGCGGAAAGGTGTGCTGCGGCCCTGCCACGATGTCCGCGACGCTGTCAGGCACGATGGACACGCCGAGCAATTCGTTCAGCCAGGGCCAGAAGGCCATTAGCAAATCGTCCTTGGTTGGAAAATGACGGAATACTGTGCGCCGTTGGATGCCAGCCTCGGTGGCCATGGCGTCCATACTGATCTCGTCCGGGCCGGCGTCGGCGCACATCAGCCGGTAAAGCGCACGCAGGATTGCCTCGCGCGTCTCGCGGGCTTTCTCCTCGCGGAGCGGACTGTTGTAGCTGCGGGTCTCTGCCATCGCGGTCTCCAGTGAATTAATGACACTATGTGTGTCATTAATTTTCAGAGAAGTCAATTCATGCCATTAGCAGTGACACTAAATAGGGCTGAATAGAAATGCCCGGTGCTCGATGTGTTCGACCATGGGCAGGGGCCGAGCGCCGGATTGTGCTCTGGCGCGCAGCTTTCGAACGCCAGGAGGCTTGGAATTTCGCGGCAACCGGTGAACAGAAGACGCGTTCCACCGTTGCCCGGAGCGCGTTTGGTTGTGGTGGGGCAGGATGGATCGTTGAGGGCGAGCAGCAGATGTCCCTGACGATTTGGAGTACGATTTCCGGAAGGAGTTGCGTGCGTTGGATATGCGATGGCACACTTCGTCAACGTCGGCCCGATCCAACTTCCACCGATTGATCTCCGGGCAGCCGGTGTTCGCTCATGCGGCCGGCCGCTCGCCAAGCGATGAGGACTGGCTGACCGGTCCCCAACGTCCACCTTCCAGCAGCAGCGAGCGAGGTGTATCTCCGGCGGCGATTTCACTTTAGCGAAGGGCAGCTTTCTGCGGGATACGTCCGGAAGCGGCCAGTCTCCTCCCGGCCCGTGAATCCTTCAACCCGCACGTTTTCCTATGGGCCATGGAGGCCAAAGGAGAACTCAGATGGGTATTGCACAATATGATCCTGCTGCAGTGGGTCGACCGGCATGGAACGCTGGCCGAGAGGTCGGCGTCAAGAAGCCCTTGAAACAGCGCCAGATTTGGGCGAGCCGCTTCTTGCTAGGCCGGGAGGGGCGTATGAGAGATCGCGCGCTGTTTGATCTCGCTATAGACAGTAAGCTCCTGGGCTGCGATCTAGTTAAGATTAAAATCGGGACTCTCGTCACAGGTCAAGAAATTCGAACCCGCGCCATGGTCGTCCAGCAAAAGACCGGTCGTCCCGTGCAGTTCGAGATCACGACCGAAGTGAGGGCAAGCCTGCTTGCTTGGCTTAAACGCAGAGGCGGGACAATTGACGACTACGCCTTTCCTAGTCGTGTCGATCATGCCAATCATCTTAGCACTCGTCAGTATGCCCGGTTGGTTGATGAGTGGGTGACTGCCATCGGACTAAGACGCGAAGACTACGGCACTCACTCGCTTCGACGCACGAAGGCCGCGATGATCTACAAAGCGACCGGCAATCTTCGTGCAATCCAGATATTGCTCGGACATACCAAGATTGAGAACACGGTCAGGTACCTGGGCGTTGACATCGAGGATGCGCTGGAACTGGCGGAGCATGTAGAAATTTGACAGAGTGCGGCCCTGCACCCAGCGGGGCCGGACCTCACAGAACAACGTTCCCTGTTTATATATCGACCTGCCAGCTACGCGCCCCATGCCGGTCGTCCACACCACCCGCTTTAATTCCTAGAAGCAGTCAGTCGACAGTTCAAGTGGCCCCGGCCGCTGCCGCCAAGGAGTCTGGACCGCGCCAAAAGGACGTCCCGATTTCGTCTCCTTGGCCCCTCCGTTTGCCATCGCAGAGTTTGCTACTTTACTCCGCTGCCTCTATAATCCGCATGAAGTTAGAAATTGGATTGATAAATGAGAAAAGGCGACTTCAGCGACCTGGCCGTATTTATTGCAGTCGCAGAAGAAGGGAGTTTTACCCGAGCCGCCGCCAAGCTGGGGTTGTCCCAGTCCGCATTGAGCTATGCCGTCCGCATGCTGGAGGAACGCCTCAAAGTACGGCTGCTGTCGCGAACGACCCGAAGCCTTTCGCTGACCGATGCCGGAGAAAAGTTGCTCAATGGCCTCAGGCCTGCCTTTGACCACATCGACAGCGAACTCGCGGCGCTCACGGCGCTTCACGACAAGCCGGCTGGATCGATCCGCATCACCACATTCCGGCATGCGGCGAAAACCGTGCTCTGGCCCGTCCTGTCGAAGCTTCTTCCGGACTATCCCGACATCTCCGTCGAAATCAGTCTTGAGGAAGGACTGACCGATATCGTTACGGGCCGCTTCGATGCGGGCATTCGCTTGGGTGAGCAAGTCCAGAAAGACATGGTGGCAGTCAAGGTCAGCCCGGACTTGCGCATGGCCGTCGTCGGCTCGCCGTCCTACTTCGCCAAGCACAAGGCACCGGAAACGCCCCGCGACCTTGGCGACCATCGTTGCGCCAGTTATCGCCAGACCACGGGTGGCGGCCTCTTTGCATGGGAGTTCGAGCGCGACGGCGTCGAGCTTGAGGTCCGGGTCAACGGGCCGCTCATTCTCAACGACGGCGAAATGCTGGAAGCGGCCGCCCTTGATGGGCTGGCGTTGGCCTACACGTTCGAAAGCCAGGTTGCCCACCACATTGCAGAAGGACGACTGGTGCGCGTGCTGGAGGACTGGTGCCAGCCCTTCTCCGGCTATCACCTCTACTATCCGAGCAGACGCCAGCACACCCCGGCCTTTGCACTCCTGCTCGAAGCGCTCCGTTACAAAAGATAGCAGCGCCAGACCAGTGCGCTGGCCCTCTCAGCGCCATTCGTTCTCCCCGTGGGGCGCACCTCGATTGACGAGAAGGATTTATCTCTGAGGTTTCTGACTTCATGCAGATTATGCCGTCTAATCGCTCAAATCGATCCTCGTTATAGTCCTTTTCATGAAAGCCGGACGGAAACGCCGCCGGGTTTCTCATCACACCGTCTGTTTCCTCGAGCGACACGATCCGCCGGATCGGGCCGACGGAGACACGTGGCCGATCGATAGAAAAGGATATCTACCATGAAGACACTCGTACTCGGCACCGCCATCGCTATGGCCGTGGCTTTCGGCTCGACTGGTCATGCACAGGATGCGCAGCCACCCGGTTACATGATCGCCAACTACACGATCAAGGATCAGGCGGCCTACCAGAAATATATGGAAGAAGCGGGCCCGCTGGCTCCGAAATTCGGCGGAAAGATCATCGTCTTCAACCTGAATGCGACCGCGGTTGAAGGCAAGCCGCAGTCCGTCATGGCAATCGCCGAGTTCCCGAGCGTTGCGGACGCCCAACGGTTCTACGACTCGCCGGAATACACCGCCGCAAGGAAGTTTCGCGTCGCTTCGACCGAAGGTTCGGTGGTGATCACCGAAGGCTTTGTTCCTCCCAAGCAGTGACGAGCAACGAGGCGGATCACGACCCGTGCGCCGCCTCAAGTTTCAAACATCGACCTCTCATCGAGAAGGAGCCTGAAATGGGCAACCCAAGTGACACCACGCTTCAACAGGACGGTGCAGCGTCGAACAGCCGGCGGCAGCTTTTGAAAGCTGGCGCGGCACTCGCCACCCTTCCCATCATGGCCGCCGCCACCGCCAGCGCGCAGGCTGCAGACGTAAAAGCGAAAACCACAATGGCCGACACGAAATCCGAAGAATTCATCAATGGCATGGCCGACCTGATGGCCCACTCGACTCGCACCCCCATTCTGCGCTGGCCGAATGAATACGGCATGGAGTTCGAGGAAATCTTCTTCCCCGCGATGGATGGCGTGACAATCGAAGGCTGGTTCATTCCCGCCGATTCCGATCGACTGGTCATCTGCAACCATCCCATGCCCTGCAATCGCTATGGATACCCGGGTCATCTCGAGCCGTGGACCAATTTCGGCGGCTTCGAGGTGAACTTCCTGCCGGAATACAAGGTCCTGCACGATGCGGGCTACAACATCATCGCCTACGACATGCGCAGCCACGGCCGCAGCGGCACGGGCAGCGGCGGCGTCAACGGTCACGGTGTGCTGGAATATCGCGATGTCGTCGGCTCGATCCGCTACGCCAAATCCAGACCCGACACCAAGGACATGAAAACGGTTCTCTACAGCCGCTGCCTCGGAGCCAATGCGACCATCGTCGGGATGCAGAAGCACCCAGCGGAGTTCGAACACATCAAGGCGTTGATCGCGCTGCAGCCTGTCTCGCCCAGCGTCTTCGTCCAGACAGCGGTGGAAAACCAGAAGATCGAGAATGGCCTCGAACGCTTCGACGTCGCGTTCCACAAGCGGACCGGCTTTCACCTCGCCGATGTCTGGCCGATGGAGTATGCCAGGGCCGTTACTGTCCCGACTCTAGTCGCCCAGGTTCGTGACGACTTCCTGACCAAGCCGTCCAATGTCCTGGAAATCTACGACACCATTTCGTCGAAGGACAAGAAGCTGTTCTGGATCGAAGGAACGGATCAGCGCTTCCAGGGATACAATTACTTCGGCCAGAACCCACGACTCGTTCTCGATTGGTTTGGCACTCACATTAGAGCTGCTTAACGGTCTGATTGATCCTCCAAGCCTCCAAAAAGACCTATCAGAACAACGCCCGGCAGCCGAGAAATCGCCGCCGAGCGTTCACGTAAACCCGCCTATTTAGAAACCCGCTTTCTAAGTACATGCAGATAATACCGCCTAATCAGCACTCTCCGCGTGACCTATCTTGCCTTCAGACAACGAAGGACTGTGGCTATGAGCAAGGTATGGATGATTACGGGTGCCGGGCGCGGCATGGGGTTGGATTTCGCAAAGGCCGCGCTAGCGGCGGGTCACAAGGTGGTTGCGACTGGTCGTGATCCCGAGAAGGTGGCCAAGGCCATCGGGCAGTCAGCAGACTTGCTTGTCGTCAAACTCGACGTGAACAAGTCCGAGGATGCCGAGCAGGCGGTGAAGTCGGCGGTCGAACGCTTTGGCCACATCGATGTGCTTGTGAATAACGCCGCGAGCTTCTTCGCCGGATATTTCGAGGAACTGACATCCGCCCAGATGGACGTGCAACTGATGACGAGCCTCATCGGTCCGATGAACGTCACACGCGCCGCCCTTCCCGTCATGCGCAAACAGCGTTCTGGTAAAATCATCTCGATATCGTCGAGCGCTGGTTTCGGCGGCTTCGAATTCGGAAGCGCCTATGCGGCTTCCAAGTTCGCGCTTGAAGGATGGATGGAGTCGGTACGGGCCGAGGTCGCACCATTCGGCATTCAGACCATGATCGTCAATCCGGGCTTCTTTCGCACCGAGCTTTTGACAAAGGAGTCGACCAATTACGCGGTCCCCTCGATCGACGACTACGCCGAGCGGCGGGCACAACAGTTGGAATTCTGGAAGTCCTACAATGGCAAGCAATCCGGCGACCCCGCCAAGCTTGCCCAGGCTTTGCTGACGCTCACCAATTTAAACGAACTGCCAGCCCGCTTCATCGCAGGCGCGGATGCCATCGGCATCGCAGAACAGAAGATCGCGACCCTCCAGAAACAGATCGACGCCCATCGGCAACTCTCGACCTCTCTGGATTTCGACGAAGTTGCGGCCGCAGCCAACTGATCGTCCTTACGCCCGACCGTTTGAACAGGAAAAGACCATGTCCGCGACAGATGAACCAACCCGATCGAACGCAGAAAGCCGTTCGACACTCAACCGCCGAGACTTCCTGACAACTGCCGCGCTCATCGGCGCAGCATTGCCCCTTGGGTCAATGGGCTGGGCTGCAACATCGGAGCAGGCCAAGGAAACCAATATGAAGACTCGCAAACTCGGAACGCTAGAAGTCTCGGAAATCGGCGCGGGAGCCATGAGCATCAGCGCCAATTATGGCCCGCCCGCAGACGTTGCCCAAGGCATCAAGACACTGCGCACGGCGCATGACAACGGCGTGACTTTCTTTGACACCGCCGAAGTCTACGGTCCATACACCAGTGAAGAACTTGTCGGCGAAGCTCTAGCGCCTATCCGCGACCAGGTGAGGATCGCGACGAAATTCGGTTTTGCCATCGACGACACAATCGGACTGAACAGCAGGCCGGAACGCATCAAGCGGGTCGCCGAGGCCTCGTTGCAGCGCCTCAAGACCGATCGTATCGATCTATTCTACCAGCATCGCGTCGATCCGAACGTGCCGATCGAAGACGTCGCGGGTGCGGTCAAGAACCTGATCCAGGAAGGCAAGGTCCTGCATTTCGGTCTCTCCGAACCGAGCGCGAAGACGATCCGGCTGGCGCACGCCGTCCAGGCGGTCGCCGCCGTGCAGACTGAATATTCCATGATGGAAAGAAGCCCGGAAACCAATGGTGTGCTCGCTGCCTGCGAGGAACTCGGCATCGGCTTCGTTCCGTGGGGTCCCGTGGGGATGGGCTACCTCACCGGGAAGATGGATGGCAGATCGAGGCGAAGTTCACGGCGGGAACGGACCACATATAGGCCTGGCTTGCGCGCTGAAGGTCCATTTCGTCATAGAGCTTCTGAGAGGTTTCCTTTGTGGGGTAGCCATTCTCGTAGTTGAGAGCTCCGATGGCCGTGTTGAGGTTCGTCTGTGCGTGGGCGGCGCTGACAGCAGCGACGGCCATAGCGCCAAAGAGCGTGGCAGCTACTAGGCGGCGTGTGCGGGTGGTCGATTTCATAACGTCTCCCTTCGGTTCTGTGCCTGAATGCCGTTTCATGGCCAGCTCACTCGGCAGCGAAGACCTTGACGTGTGATCAACAGCAAAAGAACAGATTTCCGACGGGCCGCGGCTCATCTACAGCGCGTTCCTACGGTTCAATGAGCTTACTCTTTACGCCGGAGGAGCGCTATTGCCCTTACGGGCACTACTCGTCGGGGGCGGCAAGTTTCGCCCGCATTTCAGCCGTTCAGACACTATGGTCAGTGTCCCCAAAAGCTGCCATCGAACCGAGCGCCATAAAACTCAAAGACGGCAGGAAAGCCAGCCATGCTGGCATGTCGATGGCGACAGGTGTCACCCGGCACTGCCGGGTGACAGATCGCGCGGCCGACGTGGGGTGAAGGCCGCGGTTCGGTCGATGTGGTCAAGACCTGATGAACGAGAGCAGGTCGGGGTTGAGGACATCTGCGTGTGTGGTCAGCATGCCATGGGGGTAGCCCGGATAGGTCTTCAGCGACCCGTTCTTGAGCAGGTCGACTGCACGCGGCACGGAACTTGCGAAGGGCACGACTTGATCGGCCTCGCCATGCATCACCAGCACCGGCACGGTGATCTTCTTGAGGTCTTCAGTATAATCTTCCAGCCAAGAGTCGACAGTCGCGTAGTGAGCCAGGGCACCACCGGCCATGCCCTGGCGCCACCAGTTCGCAATGATCGCCTCCGACGGCACAGCCCCGTCGAGGTTGTAGCCGTAGAACGGGTTCTCAGGGACGAACCGGAAGAACTGCGACCGGTTGCCCAGCACGCCCGCGCGGATCGCTTCGAACCACTCCGGCGGCTGACCGGACGGGTTTTCCTCGCTCCGGTACATGTTCGGCGTCAGAGAAGCGACCAGTACCGCCTTCGCGACGCGTTCCGGGTGGCGGGCGACATAGCGAGCAACCTCACCGCCACCTGTGGAATGGCCGATGTGGATCGCGTCGCGCAGGTTGAGGTGCTCGGTGAGGGCCGCGAGGTCGGCAACCCAGTGGTCCATGTCGTTGCCGGTGCCGGGCTGGTCGGACCGGCCGTGGCCGCGCCGGTCGTGGGCGATCACCCGGTAGCCCTGGCGAAGAAAGAAGGTCATCTGGGCGTCCCAGTCGTCCGCCGACAGCGGCCAGCCGTGGCTGAAAACGATCGGCTGGCCTGAGCCCCAGTCCTTGTAGAAGATGTTTACGCCGTCCGTGGTGGTGATTGTAGGCATCGAGTCGCTCCATCTGCCCTGTTAAACGTGGACACAGTTGATTGCGAAATTCCTCCAATGAGGCGCGTTCAATTGTATCCCAAATTTGCGACGTTGATTAAATTCCCTTTTTATCAAAGACCAATACCTTGTACGTTCGAGCTATGCCTTAAAGGTATAGCGAGGACCCGATGGAACTGAGGCATTTGCGCTATTTTGTTGCTGTTGCTGAGGAGGGAAGCCTACTGACCGCAGCCGAGCGGCGGCTACACACTTCCCAGCCCTCACTCAGCAGGCAAATTCGCGATCTGGAAACCGAAATCGGTGTAAAACTGCTGGAACGGCAGCCGCGCGGCGTGACGCTCACCGCCGCCGGTAAAGTGTTTCTTGATCACGCGCGGCTGGCGTTATTGCAAGTCGAGGCGGCGGCGGAAGGGGCAAGGCGGGCAGAGCGGCCGGAAAAGCAGTCGTTCGTTATTGGTTTTCTCGCAGGGCAAGAGGTCGTGTGGCTCCCCCATGCATTGCGCATTATTCGTGAGGAAGCGCCGGAGGTTGAAATCATCCTGTCCAGTCAGTCCTCCCCGGACCTCGCTCTGGCACTGATGCGAGGCAAGCTGGACGTCGCTTTCCTTCGCCCCGAGACGCAGAGTGTTGGTGTGTCCTTCAAGTTCTTAGCCAAGGAGCCACTGATCGCCGTACTGCCGGCGGACCATCGCTTGACGTCGCGCAAAAAGATCCGGCCGCAGGACCTTGCCCGCGAAACTTACGTCAGTTCGGCCAGAATTTCTCCCGTATTGCAATCCGTGATCCAAGACTACGCGTCGAACGTTGGGATCACCCTCAAGGCAGAGTACGAGGGTGACGGCCTACCTTCAGCAATGTCGCTCGTCGTGTCTACCGGTGGAATAACGCTTATTCCGCTTTATGCGCAAAATATGCTGACGCCAAATGTCGTCGCTAGAGCGCTAGAGGGTGTGCCTCCGACAATTGATCTCACCTTAGGATACAACGATTCAAATTCCTCACCTTTGCTCCGCCGATTTTTGTCTCGTTCTGATGAATTAGTCGCCAACGTACAAAATCAGAGCATCATCCGCTATGCCGAAGTTCCATAGCCGAGATCAAGCTCATGCGATTTCTGCTTCTTGGCGTGCTCCCGAATTTTTGGCTAATGTCTGCAATCAAAGGCGAGGCCGAACGTTCCGGCCATTCGGGAGGGCCCGCCCTGAGCAAGCTTTAGCGCAAATGCTCTGCATCGGCCGGGCCCTTGAGCTCGTCTGCGATCCATGTGAGCGAAGCTCCATGCGGGTCGGTCCAGGCCACAGGAGAGCGGTTCACAGATAGGAGGAAGCGCCCGGGTGGCCAGCTTGTTCCTGCTCGCGTGGCGATGGACGGGAATGCGCGGGGGAACTCGTTCGATACCCAATACGGAGCGAGACGCATCGCCTGTTCGGCGAAAGCCTCTCTGTCTGCGAGGTCGGAGATGTAGTCGAGAACGGCCGTGTGAAAGACGACAAGAGTGGCGCCCTTTGGAGCTTCGCTGCAGAGCCGAACGAACTCGCTCCCGCGCAGGTCACCCTTCACGATCCGTGGCTTGACCGTGGCGGCGATTTTCACGGCGGCCTGCAGATTGGCGAGCCGTTCCGTCTGCTCTGGCCAGACCAGCGTCTTAAGCCATGCGACTTGCGCAGGATCTGAAGCATCGATCGGACTCAGGTCCAACCCCGCTCGCCAGACGACATGTGGTGCGGCCGTCGGCAATGGGGTCATCTCGCTGGCGGAGCAACGGAACACGGGCGGCTCCAAGGCCATCACGGGTGCGCGGATCGCCTTGTGGCCGTAGTCGTAGCCATAGAGGTCGGGCATGAGGCAGAGCCCTGCGGAGGTCCCGACTTCGAGGAGCGCCAGCGGCTGTGGCAATCGCGCCAGGACGGGGAGTAGCGAAGCGCACCTTCCTGGTTCGTTGGTTTGTGTCGAACGCTCGAGCATCAGCGAACGAACAGCGTCGGGATGGGCCAGGAGCACCCGTCGGAACTCGCTCCAGCCCGTCGGCGTGCCGAACAGGTGACGCACCGCCGCAAGCAGAAGGTTCGGTTGCCTTTTCATGTCTGGCAGGGTCGATAGGAAGCTGAGGGTCTCCCGGTCTGCAGCAACCGCACGAGCTAACGCCTCATAGAGCGGCGAACGGCCGAGGGCTTCTGCATCGGCGAAGCGAACATACCAGGCTGAGATCTCAGCCAAGCCCTCCTCGTCCATGTCCGCTGACCCTCGATTTCGACGTCTGGCACAGTACACGATCTTAGGATCTAATTGCAGGCAAATATGGACTTCGGATGCGCAAGGCAAAGGCCCGCCGGCTAAAAGGCGCCCATGCAAAAAACCCCCGGTTCTTCGAAAAGGAGGTTTCCTACCTGATGTGATCGCCAGACTTGCTGCGCAGTCGGCGGGACAACTCCAGTCGACGGCAGGCGAATTTGTGTAGGCTGTAGTGGCAACTACTTCTAATCCTGCGGACACTCAGACGGCGATCGCGGTCGGAGACCGAAGTTACGGCAACGGCGACCGCTCGGATGGTGTCGCCGAGGATAAGTGCGCGACAACCGTTCAACCCGCGTAACGCTCGGTCATCGAGGACGGTGTGGGTGCATAATTGGATTTAGAAGGGGACAACGTTCTTTCCGAATTCGAAGCGCTCGTCCGTCAAGCACGACAACTTGAAAGAAAGCAGCAATTCGAGGCTCAGAGACACGGTGCTTGACGCATCTTATGAAGCATCCGTAAATCGGTAGTTCACTCTCGAGTAAATCTGTTCAAATCCGGTTGCGATGAGATTCGCGTGAGAGATGTTCGGCTCTTGGGCCGACGGCTGGGCGGTTTCGACGACGAATGTCTGGACGCCCTGACGGGCGCCATGATTTAGACGCGCAGCAATAAGAGCCTTCTGCGCGCCGCGATTACGAAACTCGGGAACTGTCGCGCCGCCGCCGAGCCATGCAAAATTGCCTGACGCGTACATCGCACCTGTCGCTATCGGCTTGCCGCCTAGCTCAGCGAAAAAGCAAGTCCAACCTTCTTTCCCGACGATTGCAGACCAGAGCGGTATCAGCTTTTCTGGAAAGTTAAATCCGGCACACATCATCGAACCGAAAATTTCGGCTTCGTCTATATTTACCTCTCGGGTGGTGACTTCTCCAGCGTGGGCGAGCGGAGCGGCTGGAGCTGCTCGTCGCAGCTTTGCCCATCCGTTCCCCTCAGGAAACAGGCCTCGTGTCCTTATCCAATCGAGTACCTGAAGAGGAACGACGTCGGTGTTCAATTGCAAATAGCGGCGGCCTGTCTTTTTGGTCATCCATTCGTAGGCCTTTTCGACGTCATCGAGTGCGGCAAGACCAAGAATGCGGTTGAGACCAATTGCGGGCGCTGAGGGCAGCGATATTGCGCAACCTGCACCCAGCTGCATGCAACAAAACTCAGCCTCGTCCACGACCGTCTGCGGTGCGATCATGAACAGGTCAACAAATGCTCTCACCTCAATGATATCTTCTTCGGGCACAAGTTGGCGCGAGTCTATTAGACGATCCATGGCAGTGTCCTTGAAAACTTCGACAAGACAGCGAGGAGGCGCCGCGGTTAGGCCAGGCTGGGGACGAACGCCGGCTACTGCAACGGCAGCTAGGTGAGGAAATTCACGATCGCAGCGGCGACTTCAAAGGCATGCGTCTCTAGTGCAAAATGCCCTGTATCGACGAAGCGAATCTCGGCATTCGGCAGGTCCCGTTTGAAGGCTTCTGCGCCGGCAGGTAGAAAGAATGGATCCTTGTCGCCCCAGATAGCCAAAAACTTCGGCTGGTTCTGGCGTAAATAGCGTTGGAACATCGGATATAGAGCGACATTGCTCGCGTAATCGAGTGCAATGTCGAGCTGGATTTCTTCAGCGTCCGGGCGCGCCATGAAGAAGGCATCGAGCGAATACCCGTCGGGAGACACCGTTGATAAGTCCGAAACGCCGTGTTCGTATTGCCAACGAATGGCGGGAGGTCTCATGATTTCCCGTAGTGCGTCCCGATTGGCCTCCGTCGGCTCGGACCAGTATCGCTTTATCGGGTTCCAGACGTCGCTCAACCCTTCCTCGTAGGCATTGCCATTTTGGGAGATAATCGCGGTCACCCGCTCGGGATACTCCATCGCGATGCGGAAGCCGATCGGTGCACCGATATCGAAAGCGTAGAGCGTAAATCGCTCGAAGCCCAAGACCTCAATGAACCTTTTTATGCAGTGGGCAAGATTGTCGAAGGTGTAGGCGAAATTTTCACGCGAGGGCGCCTGTGACTGACCGAACCCCGGTATATCCGGCGCGACCAAGTGGAACCGATCGGCGAGCAGTGGCATGAGATCACGAAACATGTGGCTTGAAGACGGAAAACCGTGCAGCAACAGCAGGATCGGTTTTGTTTGCTCCCCGGCTTGCCGATAGAACATCTCGCAACCGTCGATATTGATGCGGTGGTAGGTCGAACGCTTCATCTTGTCCTCGCTTTAAAAGCTAAAATCGCTGAGGCAGGGGTGTTCATCCGGTCGCCGGCCAAGCGGCCAGTGGAAGCGTCGATCCGCGGCAAGGATCGGCAAATCGTTGATGCAAGCGAAGCGTTTTTGCATGAGCCCATCGGCTCCGAACTCCCAATTTTCGTTCCCGTATGACCGAAACCAACTACCGCTGTCGTCATGCCATTCATAGGCAAAGCGAACCGCGATGCGATTGCCGGTAAAGGCCCAAAGCTCCTTTATCAGTCGATATTCGAGCTCGCGTTGCCATTTCCGGGTTAGAAAGCCAACGATCGCTTCGCGGCCGGTTACAAATTCCGAGCGGTTGCGCCACTGGCTGTCCTTGCTATAGGCCAGCGCTACCTTTTCGGGGTTGTTACTATTCCAGCCATCCTCGGCAAGTCGAACCTTTTCTGTTGCTGAAGCCGTTGAAAACGGAGGCAAAGGCGGTCTTGTGGCGTCCATTATTTTTCTCCCAAGGCGGCGGCGAGCCGGGCACGCAGCTCTGTATTTTCCGATTCCAGTTGACCCAAACGCTCGCGCAACGGTGTCACCGCTTTCTCCACCTCGCCTTCGGTGTAGCGGGGAGTGATGTGCTGAGCGCAATTCCAGTCGAAAGCCTCCAGGTGTAGCCGTAAAATCCGCTCGGCCTTCGCCCGGTAGCCAGCATCGAAAACAAGGTCGGTCAGTGCCGGGTCGGCATCGAGTGCCAGCTTCTCGACATGCATATAGATCTTGAGACGGGCGCGTCGCGGATAATCGACTAAAAAGAGACAGGCCCGGTCGTTTGCGACAAAGTTGCCGGTGCTGATATATTGGCGGTTACCCCGATAGTCGGCGAAAGCCAGCGTCTTGTTGTCGACGGCTTTGAGAAAGCCCTGCGGTCCACCGCGATGCTGGACATAGGGCCAGTCGGTTTCCGACACAGAGGCGATATAGAAGCTGTCGCGTGCCGCGATGAAGGCAAGTTCACTCTCGGTGAAACTATCAGACGCGCAATGGTGCTCGCCTAACCATATCTGATCAGCACCCATTTCAGCTTGGGCCTGCCGCACATTCGGAGTGATTGCAACTTCCAAAAAACGGTAAGGCATGGGTGCCTCCAAATTCGAAGTATAGTATCCGCTATTCAGCGGTGCGACCTCGATTTGGCGGAGCTTCGGTCACACCGCCGGCGACCATGGCTAGTCACTTCTTGGCGACGTTGCGATCCAGGAAGTCGTTGATAAGGGGAGCAGCGACATCCAGCTTTTCTTCGAGCAGGAAATGACCTGAGTTCAGGATATGGATTTCTGCATCCGGTAGATCCTTGAGGTAAGGATGAGCGCCTGCCTCGGGAAAGATAGAATCGTTCTTGCCCCAGACGATGAGCGTGGGTGGCTTGCGCTCACGAAAGAAACGTTGGAAGTCAGGATATAGCGGCACGTTGGTTCGGTAATCGTACAGCATATCGAGCTGGATGTCCTTGTTCCCAGGGCGATCCAGAAGGGCTTGGTCGTGAACCCAGTTGTCCGGGCTAATGCGCGACACGTCTTCCATGCCGTCGGTGTACTGGAACTTGGTGGTTTCGAGCGTGAGCAAGCCGGAGAGCGCTTCGCGGCTCTTTGCTGATCCATCGGACCAGTAGGTCTTGATGGGATCCCAGAATTCCTTCAGTCCTTCATCATAGGCATTGCCGTTCTGGATGATCAGACCGCTGACCCGTTCCGGATGCTTCAGCGCCAGGCGATAGCCGACGGGCGCGCCATAATCCATGACGTACATTGCGTAGCTCTTGGCCTCCAGACGAACCATTAGCTTGTCGACGATGTCGGCGGTCGCGGCAAACGTATAGGCATACATACTGCGATCGGGAGTGGCGCTTTGCCCGTAGCCGGGATAATCCGGCGCGACGACATGGTACCGGTCTGCAAGAAGCGGAATCAGATTCCGGAACATATGAGACGATGTGGGAAAGCCATGAAGCAGCAGCACGACCGGAGCGTCGGCCGGACCGGCTTCCCGGTAGAAGATATCGAGGCCATCGATCTTTGCAGTTCGGTAGTGGATGGGAACCGGAGCCTCGCGAACATCTGTCGTGGCCTGCGCGGGACACGCGGACACAACTGTTGCGGCAGTCATGCTGGCGGTCGCCAGCATCAGGCACATAATCAAGCTACGCATGATAGTCTCCTCATAAGTCGAGATGAAACGAAAATTGGTTCTGAATGAGGGTTGCTTTGGCCGTTCTTGCCGAGCAATCGTCCGCGATAAACAACGTACCGGAGGCGACAGCCCCAGGTCGGAAGTGTCAGTTGTGTGGAATTCGATGCACGTAAATCTTGGGTATGAACGCGCCGGCGGACCGGCCGTCGTCGTCGTCGTTCATTAAGCGCCTCGATGGATAGGAGTAGGCTGGTTTTCGACTGCTCTCAATTGCGATCTAGGTCACTCGCAACTAGACAATGGCATTGCCGTCCTAGACCTTCGTCTATTGATTTGTCCTTACGCAACCCGCAGAAATCCCGTAACTATTTCCGGCGGACGATTGACCATCCTTCTACATTTCCTGACACGAAGTCGTCCCGAACTCTGAACGGAGAGGGTTGTGGAACGAGAGCCGGAAACCGATCCCATTATCGACCTGATCCCCGCCATGGTGTGGTCAGCAACCTCGGATGGCATGCTGGATTTTGCCAACCAGCATTTTCTCGAATTTATCGGTGCGCCGCTTGAGGAAATTTCCGGAGAGGGCTTCTACAAGTTGTTTCACCCTGACGACACGGCACATCTCGCTTCTGAATGGCATGCTATCATGGCCTCGAAGACTGCCAGAGAGGTCGTGGGGAGGCTCAAGCGCGCAGATGGCCAATATCGCTGGTGCACGCTTCGGCAGAAACCTCGGCTCGACGCCGAAGGAAATGTCACGAGATGGTATGGCGTCGTCCTGGATATCGAAGACCGCAAGCAGGCCGAAAACGCATTGAAGGAAACCAAGACTGCACTTGCGGCCAGCGAAGAGAACCTCAGCCTGATCATTAATTCGCTTCCGGTTCTCGTATGGTCTGCAAGACCGGATGGCAGCGCGGATTTTGTCAATAAAAGCTGGTTGGACTACGCGGGTCGCCCCGCTGATCAAATCCTCGAATGGGGTTTTTTGGACTTATATCATCCTGACGATATCCCAAGCATGGTGGACATTTGGAAGAGAGACCTTGAGCATTCCGACCACACCGTTCTGAAGGGACGCATCCGCGGAGCCGACGGCAACTACCGCTGGTTCTATTTCGCGGGCCGCAAGCTGGTTGATGCCAACGGAATCGTGCGTTGGTTCGGCTGCAATATCGATATCGAAGACCTACAACGTGCGGAGATTGCTCTCCGGGACAGCGAAGCTGCTCTCAGGGAAAGTGAGCATAAGCTGAATCTTATCATCAACACCATACCCGCGATGGCCTGGTCCTGCACCCCGGATGGACGGCTTGAATATTTCAATCGCAACTTGATCGATTATGTCGGTCTGCCTTTTGATGAAATTGTCGGCTTCGGCTTCTATCGTATGTTTCATCCTGATGACGTCGAGCCGATGCGTGCGGCATGGGACGAGATTGTTGCTTCGAAAATAAGTCGCCCGGTCGATGCTCGTATCAGACGCGCCGATGGCGAATATCGATGGTTCAACTTGCGACAAAGCCCGCTGTTGGATGCAGACGGAAATGTTGTGAGATGGTACGGCGTCGTCGTTGATATCGAGGATCGCAAGCGGGCTGAAGAGTCCCTGCGGCAGAGCCAGAGTGACCTCGCGCACGTGACGCGGATGACGGCCACAGGGGAGCTTGCCGTTTCGATTGCCCATGAAGTCAACCAGCCACTGATGGCAATCGTCACGAGTGCTGGCACATGTCTGCGCTGGCTGCAACCGGGCCACACTGATCTGGAGCAGGCGCGGATGGCCGCCGAAAGGGTTGTTCGGGACGGACATCGCGCGGGCGATATTATCACGAGTATCCGCGCAATGGCTCAGAAATCACCAGCGCGAATGGAGCAGACGGATTTACAAGGTGCCCTGCATGAGGTGTTGAGTCTTTTGACGGGCGAACTGCAAAGGCGTGAGATAGAGGTCGGCCTCGATATGGGGGAATTGCCTATCGAAGTCGTAGGAGACCGGACGCAACTGCAACAGGTTGTTCTCAACCTGGTCATGAACAGCGCTGAAGCGATGACAGCTTCGCCAAGGGCAAAGCGCATCGCCATCAGATGTGCGGTTCAGAAACAGCGTGTAATCGTGAGTATCTCGGATACAGGCCGTGGGGTACCGGTCGGTGAGTTGGATCGGATTTTCGAAGCATTCTACAGCACGAAGGCCGATGGTATCGGAATGGGCTTGTCGATTTGCCGCTCCATCGTCGAAGCGCATGGTGGCCGGATCTGGGCTTCAGAGGCGGAAAATGGGGGAGGATCAGTGTTCTCATTCACCTTGCCAAGGGCGGAGGATACAGGCGCCGTATGATGGATGATCGCAAAAGAGGCCGGCCGACCGTCATCATCATCGATGATGACGAAAGTGTCCGCGAAGCTCTGAGAGGGCTTTTTGAATCTGTCGAATTGACCGCCGAAACCCATGGTTCGGTGACAGAGTTTCTTGCTGCGGATGATCCGGATCGGGCTGGCTGCATTGTTCTGGATATTCGCCTGCCGGGTCAAAGCGGACTGGAGTTTCAAGAGGCGCTCGCGAAAAGCCGACACCCCAGGTCTGTCGTGCTGATAAGTGCTCATGTCGACGTGGCGATGGCTGTCCGCGCCATGAAGGCCGGAGCAATCGATGTCCTTACCAAGCCAGTACGCGAACAGGACCTGCTCGAAGCCGTGAACCGCGCTTTGGCGAGTGATAGCGCCCGACGGGAAGAGGCAAATCAAACGGCAGCAGTGCGCCTGAGGTATTCCAAACTCACCGATCGCGAGCGGCAGATTATGACTTTGGTTGTTGCCGGGAAGCTGAACAAGCAGATCGCCGCTGAGGTTCAACTCGCCGAGGCCACCGTGAAGCTTCATCGCGGCCATATGATGCGGAAAATGCACGCATCCTCAGTTGCAGATCTGGTTAGGATCGCGAGAATTCTGGAGGGCTGAAATTAAGCTCTAGGAAAGAACGTGGGATAGACTGAAGGGGCCGCGGTCTTTCCTCAACTGGTGGCGATTGAATGATCTCGTCGAGGACGCCGTAAGCTGCCAGTCCGCCACCGGCCCCGTGAATTCTTGGGCTCACGCTTTTTCCTGAAGTGCAGCATGTTCGCTTTCCCTGCGTCGCTATCCAGAACTAGACGGTCTGAAGTCGGCCGGCCCCTTTGCTGCCGTTCGAGTTCGACCCGAGGAACGTGTGGGATATGCTAGAATGTGGTCCGAAGGCGGAAGGCGACAGACGCACACTGCGAGGGGCGCTGTAATCGCGCGCGCGCCATGAAAGGCCGCGATGGGAGATGGCTGATGACGGCCGGGCTGGTCCTGGCCGCCAGAAGCCGGATTCGCGAAAGGTGTCATGTTCTTGACCATCGAGGACGAGGCGGCCGGGCGAAGGTCGTCGTACTGGCAGCTTCGAGAAGCGCCGGCGCGTAGTGCTGGGATCTTCGATGGTGGCAATCAACGGCAAGATCCGGCGGGAAGGGGATGTCGTGCATCTCGTCGCGCAGCAGCTTTTCGATTTGTCGGGAGACCTGTCCGGTCAGGCGGATCGCGACATGTTCAAGCTGCCGACGGGCAGGGGTGACGAGTTCGCCCATGGTGGCGGGCCGGATCCACGCGACAAGCCGATGCCTGCGGTTCACCCTCGCGACATCTTCATGCGGTGGCACTACCGAAGGAGGCCGTCGATCCCGAACTCGTCCCATCCGATTAACCCGGTTGCGGCTTCATCGGGTGGTTCGGTTTTTTCTTTTTTCTTCAGCGAGCGCGTCAGCTTCGCCTGATACGCGGCCCGTCTGCGATTTTCCGCTTTAGCCGCAGCGTCCTCCTCGCGCCATTCGTCCACAGCGCTACGGTCGAGAAGATCTTCGACAACATGGGGGTCGAATACGTGAAAGGTGATCTTTCTTGCGCGCCCTTGCAGCCTGACCGTTCGTGTTCCAGCGCTGGGCAGGCGGCCGTCTTCGAGCCAGCGCTTCCGCTCTGATGCCGTGATGGTCAGGATATCCTCAATCTCCCTGGGAATGATCGGAAGGTCCGCGATGTCGTCGAGCGCCTTGGAAACGGCCGATGCCGTCGCTCTGAATGCTGTCTTCGAAGTCTCTGGCATGACAAGAATGAGCCCGCCTGCCTGCATGTCCAGCGATTTCCGGACTGGGGATGGTAGCCGGGAGCGGATTTCCTGTAGGATCCCTTTCACCCTGACACCAGATCCCAGGGTCGCCTCCACGGGAAGCGGCCACTCCCTGATCAGCTCGGGATCGTCGCTTTCCTTGTTTTTCGTCTTCGTCTTTTGCATCTCGCAGCAGATGGTGTCGAAAGGGGCGCGCGTCAACGGAACTTGGGATGATTTCCAACGTTCTCGAACGCGTCGCGATTGTCCCCACCCGCTGTCACATCTCCGGCAGGCCGGCCTTTCGGAACCCGTCGACAAAGTGGTCTCGTACGGATGCATCGCGCAGCGGCTGGGAGCTGAGCCAATGACCGATCGTGAAATGAGGGTGGGCGATCAGGAACAATTCTGCTTCTCGCCGTGCCTCCTCACTGTGGCCCAACTGCGCAAGCGCAGCAGCCAGGAATTTGCGTGAGTTGGTACGATAAGTGTCTTCCCTGCGGAGTGTAGCGGTTGCCGCCTCATAGTCACGCGCGGCGTATTGCGCCTGCCCAAGATGACAAAGATACCAGCAGGTTGGGTAGGGATTGAGTCGCAAAGCTTTTTCGATCTGCGCTAGTCCGTCGGCAACCCTGCCGTCCAGCACGGACATGTCTGACATGGCGGCCCAGGTGTCGGCGTGGTTGGGGTCCAGCTCCAGGGCCCTGGCGAAGGCGGCCTCCGATTCCTCCCATCGCCGCTCATAAGCCAAAATGGTTCCCAGAACGTAACGGCAGCCGGCATCGTTGGGATCCAGGTCGACCGCCTTCTGCGCGAACGTCACCGCCATCCGACGGTTAGGATCTTCAGGCTCGCCGAAATGAGTCCAGGCAAGCCAACGGTTGTAGGCGAGCAGACCGAGCGCCTCGGCATATGATGGCTCGAGCTCAACCGCGCGTTGGAGCAGCATATAGGCCTCACGCTCAGTTTGCGGCGACTCTTCCGTCAGACGGCGGGCGCGCACACACAGATCGTAGGCCTCAAGGTTCTTCGGCCGATTGCGCTGCTTCGGGATGGTCAGCCGGCCGACGAGGGCTTCAACAATCTTGGCGTTAACTTCATCCTGTAACTCGAAAACATCTTCCACCGTCCTGTCAAACCGGTCGGCCCACAAGTGCTGGCCGCCAAGCGCATCGATCAATTGGGCCTTGATGCGGACACGGCCCCTCGCGCGTCTGGCGCTCCCCTCGAGGATGTAGCGGACGCCGAGTTCCTGGGCGACCAGCCGTACATCAACCGGCCTTCCCTTGTAGCCGTTCACGGAATTGCGCGCGATGACGAACAGGCCAGCCGTACGGGAAAGGTCGATGATCAGGTCTTCGGTCAAGCCGTCGACGAAAGGCGCGTCCGCTTCATCCCCACTCATATTCGTGAACGGCAATACAGCGATCGAGGGACATTCGGGCAGCGGCAGTATGCTCTGCGGCGCATTTGGCCAATGCCACACGTGGACCGGGCGAGTGAGGTTTTTTAGGTAGCGTTCGCCTCCATCAAAGAATTGGTCGCGGATCTTGCCGACGATCTCGCCGTGAACGTTGGCTGAAATGCAGATACCTCCCGGTGCGGCCTGCGTTTCGAGTCGCGCCGCGACATTGACGCCGTCGCCGAGGACGTCTGCACCGTCGTCAATGACATCTCCCAGATTGACGCCCACACGCAAAAGCAGGCGCCGGTCTCCGGGAGCCTCAACAGCAGTGGTGGCCCGTTGCATTTCCAACGCTGCTGCCACCGCGCCCACCGCGCTACTGAATTCGATTAAGAATCCGTCTCCCACGACCTTGAAGATGCGACCGTTGTGGCGCATCACAGCCGGCTCGATAACGCCAAAACGGAGTTCCCTGAGGTTCGCCAGCGTTGCGACTTCATCAGCCTCCATCAGGCGTGAATATCCCACCACGTCGGCAACGACGATGGCAGCAAGGCGACGCTGAAGAGATTGATCCGTCATAAGAGGACAAGCCTAACGACTGAGTTAGCAAGTTATTGTTCAACCGCGGGTGAGTCAACAAGTGCTAAGAGGTAGCGCCCTGGCGATCTCCATCTCCATCGAGCCGTCATCCTTCTTTGTACAGATGGCGCCGACGCGGACGACACGGAAATGACTATCCACGGAAAGCGGACGGTTCTTGGACGTCTGTGATCGCCGGCAAGCGGGGGGCTTCGGCGCCGGTTGAATTCGGACGCTCCGCTCAACCGAAATCGGGCAGGCTCCTGCGCTCGGGCAATAACCGCTATCGCATGCTGAATACATTGCAGATGTGGCCGGACATCCAGACCACGATGTCGGCTACTGGACGCACTATAGCAATACCGGAGAGCGCCAAGCCGCCAAGCGCTGGCAGCGGTCACGATGATGCAATTGCGATCGGCGCTACCGAATTGCGCGGGCGTTTGGCGTCGCATCATCTTCGGCGTCACCGGCGGATCAGAAGCCCAAACGGTGTTCGATCGATATCCTTGGTGTTCGGCGGTAGAATTCGCGCAATGATGCTACCTGTGGTCACCGAGCGCCATGCCGATTTGCCCATGAGGATCTTATACCGCGCACTGGCATACGAATCGGATGCGTGATCAAATCAAGTTAAGGACCGACGGTTCGATTCCGTTCAAGACCAAATGTCTCGGGCTATAACAGCTTTGCGCCCGCATCCCGCACATAGCTTGCACCCTAGCAGGCTCCCCATAAGCGGACATCTCGGCGGATCAGCCAGGCGGTAGGTTTGCGCCAAAACCAGTCGTCGTGGTTGTGTCAGCTTGCTGCAACGCACACTTGACGCTGCAGGGTGCCCGACCGGCAGCGTCCCCGAGAAAGAAGGAGAGCAGCCGGTTGGCTAACCAGAGTCCGCTGGACCGGCATTTGTCGTCATTGGTTTCGGCACGGCTTTAATACCGTTCTCCCTGAACGCGGTTTGGACCGCCACCAAGGCCGCGCGGCGGATCATCGACTGCTTGCCGGGTTTTGCCGTAAACGACGCCTTGATGATCAGCGTCCCGTCCTCAACGTCGCCGATTCCTTTGCTCTTGAAAGTCTCGATGAGGTCTGGGGCAAGCTCCGGGTCGGCGGCAATGTCCTGCCCGATCTTTTTGAAGAGCCTTCGGACCAATTCGACGTCGGTGTCGAACGCAACACGAAAGCTCAGCTTTTCGATCGCCCAATCGCGACTGAAATTCTGGATCTTGCCGATCTGGCCATAGGGCACCGTCGCAATTGCACCACGCGAGTTGCGCAGCGATACGGACCGTATAGAAATCTTCTCCACGGTTCCCTTGGCACCCGACGTCTCGATGTATTCGCCGAAACGGAAGGCATCGTCGATCAGGAAGAAAAGTCCGGATACGACGTCCTTGACAAGCGTCTGCGAACCGAAACCGATCGCAAGCCCAAAGACGCTCAGGCCGGTGATGAGCGGCCAGACGTTGACGCCTTGTGACACCAGGATCGAGAGCAGCGCCAGTGCTAGAATACTCGATTTTCCGACGGCGCTGATCAGCGGGACGATCGTGCCCAGTCTCGAACGAGGTACTCCTGGCTCTCCACCGCCGAGCGTAGGACCCGCTACGAGCACGGCACGCTCTGTCACCGTCCCGACCACATTCCAGAGAAACGCCGCGACAAGCGCAATCAACGCCATCCCGAGCGCGTCGCGCGCGACGCTTCGCAATTCGAAGCCAAGTCCGAGAGCCAATGGCGTCGCCCATAGCACACCCAACATGGAAAATGCAGCAATCAGGATGGCAAAGCGGAGTGTCTGCCGCCCAGCCGCAGCAGGGATGGAAATGTCCGGGGCCTCCAACTTACGCTGCGCCCAGCTTCCGAGCATCGCATCGAGATGCGGTGTTAGAAGCAGCATGAGGACAGTTACAATCACCGCTGATCCGGGGAGCGGCGCCCCCAATGTCAGAGCGGTCTGGCTGCTGACAAACGTGATGACGAGAAATCCGATGACGATCGCCGGCCAACATCGCGAAAGACGACTGCGCCAACGGCTTCGCGGGTGCGGACCGGCAACGGCAGCGGCCATCGTGCGTTTGTGTCGCCACACCATACCTGCAAGCAAAAGGTAGGCCGGGATGGCCATCAAAACCGTCCGCGTCAGATCCCTGAGGCCCGGCCCTGCATCCCAAATCTGCAATGTGGTGACAAGGGCAACCCCGACTATAGCCCAACCGATAGCGATCGACAGGTCACGGGACAAAGCCAGCACATGAAAGGACCGGCCGCGGACCTCCGGCCGTCGCGATGCTGTCAATATAAGTCTCGTCAGATATAAAACGACAATGACAACGACAGTCGCAACCACCCATAGCCGAAGGGTTCGCAAAGGCAGGGCCGGCGGCGCAAGCATTCGAGCTGCGACAAGACCCACCGTGAGAGCAACGCCCATGGCCGCAGCACTCAATCCAAATCTACGCCAACCGGCACTCGTGGCAGTCCATTTGTTCACTTGCAGCGCTAGCACGAGGAAGGTGCCCGCCGTCAACACTACTACCAGGACGATTGCAAGGGAAAGCAAGACCGGCGAGCTCGATGCACCCACCATGGAGCTCCGCAAGTTTGCCAACTCGCCGGGCAGATCCGACAAAGCGGAGAACCGCACCCTCAGCCCCGCCGCAAAACCGTCGGCACCCTTCTCAATGGACAATATCGCGGAATTGACGTCCAAATCGGCTACGGTCTCTTCGCTCACACTGCCTGTTCCTCTGTTGTGCTTCCACTTCGCCAACCTGTCATTGGTCCTGCAGAGTATTTGGCGGCGCTGCCATCGATGACTACATAAAGAATACCGATCTAGGCCGCGGCTCAGCACCGGCATCGGATGGTCAGCGCTGGCTTGCTATGTCTACTGCAGTGTCGCACTAATTGTGTTGGTGAGCCATGAGTTGTTGTTCGCAAAGAGGATCTGGTGCGGGATTGGCGCGGCTGAGTGTGTGCCTCGGTGACGGTGTGCGCGACGCTTCTAAAGGCTCGCGACTAAAGCCGAAACCACGGACCACGGCATGGTGAGATCACGAAGGCGAACATTGCCAGAGGCGGAACGACCCACGCACACCAGACCCTGAACCGGCGCACGATTGCGGACAGATTCTAGGCGCCTTAAAGGGAAGTGCCGTTCAAGCTCTGCAACTTACAGGTTTGAGCCTAGCCGTCGCGGCTCGGGCTACTTCGTGATAGTTGGTCGAAGCAGGTGTAGACTTCACAACCTTGCGGGCGAGCTAGTCGTTTCTCCAAAAGCGGGCTGCTCTCGCTCAGCAAGTATATCGATTGTCAGGTGCATCGTTTGTCGGTTTTAGACCGACCTGCCTATACGGGAGGCGGTGCGGCGCATAGGCATGCAACACCAAACATCGACCGGATCGCGAAGGAAGGCGCGCGTTACACGAGCTGGTACCGCCAAGGCGAGCTGTACCGCAGGCCGCGGATCTTTCATCAATTTGTCGGCTTGTCGTGTTGCATTTCCTCGCACCGGACGATCGGCCCCAGAGCCGACATAGAAGCTCGCATCGGGGAATGGCAGCTTTGCGCCTTCATAACGGTCATCGAGCCATCGGTCGCTGTCGCTGCAAAGCGGACGTGACGTAGTGACGACAGGGGTCGCAGTTGCGCCAGAAGCGTCATTGTGCTGATGGCATAGCCTGCGGAAACGTCCAACTTCCATCGAGCACTTGAGCGCGAGGCCGGTATAGGCGCACGGTGTAATTCCAACCTGCCATTGTCGGAATACAGTTTTCGACCTTCGTCTTATCGCAGTCGCCGAACTGCACGTTGATGGAACCATCGGCAGCCTTGGCAGCCGTAATGTTGTTCAGCGTATAGGCGTTCAGCTTGTTCTTCTCGAAGTAGCCTTTGGAATTGTAGACGCTGATCGACCAGAACCCGTCGACCGGCACGTCCCTGACGGACAGCCTATAGATCGTCTTTCCGTCGTTTTTGGGCGGGGTGACATTCAGGTAGGTGGCATCGTGTTCAGGGTTGCCACCCCATCCTGCGGCGGTGCCGATCAGGTGGCGGATCGGATCAACCTTATCTTTCGCGCCGAACGCACCTTTGAAGTCCGGTATGGTTGAACCAAGCACCAGTAGGGCGTCTCGCACCTTCTTTTGACTAGCCGTGTCCCATTGAGGGGCCTCGAACTTCCCAGCGCTGGTCTGGCTAACCTTCGTGGCATCCTGCAGGCTGTGCACCTGCTGGATATCATCCGGGCTGTTGGGGTCGACCAAGGTGCGCAATCCGACAAGAATATAACGTGTTCCAGCTTGATCGCGGGTATAGGTGTAGCTGCCAGCGTCGTACTTTTCGTCGCCTACCAGATAGTGGTCTTCGTTGATGATCTGCAGCGATCGGAAGCGTGTGCCAGCGTCAGGGAGAGTGACGGTGACCGGGCCTGCCTCAAGGTCGATAAGGGCGACCGAATAAAGCGTATCACGGTTGGGGCGGACAACGGTCTGATGGTCGATCGACATCGGTTCGCGATGATGACCAAACTTGCCAGTCGTGCCACCCGCATCCTTGAGTGCGTTGTTGAAATAGAGATCGGTTTCGGCGCGCGTAAAATTGTCGACGGTAACGGGCATGTCTGCAGCGCGCGCTGCCTGCATTCCTGCGCTGAAGCAAAGAGTTGCCACAGAGGCAAGGTGAAAAAGCCGCATAGTACTTCTCCTTGGATATCTGCCAGAACCCAAGAAGCGGTTCGCGGCAGTGGACATCGCGGCGAACGCCATTCCATCATGGAAGGGCGTCGCTCGGTTCAATTCAGCTTGACCAGGGCTGGTGGCCAGTACGTGCCGTTTGAGACACCATCGAGCGGACCGTAGAAGCGGAACGTCAGTCGGAACTTCTGCCCCTTTGGGATCGGTAGCCAGTTTCCGTCAGGAGCGTCGGCAGGCTTGCTCGTTGCGAAATAGAGTGTGAGCGAGCCGTCAGTGCCGAACTGTGGATGCGTATGCTCGTTCAGCAGGTAACGGTTCGATGGATTTGGCAGGACGCGAAAGTGGACATTGTCGACAGCGATGACAGACCAGAAGTACTTGGCGAAGCGCGAGGGCAGCGCGTCCTTGGGGAATGTCACCTTGTAGACGTGGTCCCCGGAAAGGTCGTCACCACTCTCGTCCTTCCCGCCGCGATAGTAGAGAACCTCGGGTTTCACGTTCGCCCAGATGCCGCCGTTGTTCACCAGCGTCCGTGCCACATAATCCAGGCCGTATTCGCCGACGACGCCCGGACGCGCCCATCCGTTGTGAACGACGCCATGGCCGATCGTGGCACCAGCCTTGGCGAGTTCCGAAAAGGCGTGCTGTTTGATGACGGCGTCCACGCGTTTGCGCTCCTCAGCATTGTCCTTCACGGCGGCTGCGATCTGTCTCGCGTCCGTCTGAAGTCTCTCCAGCCCCGGACTAAGGTCCGGCTCGCTGTCGAGGGCCGGGATCGCCGCATCGAACGCCTCCACGCCTGGAAGCTCTTCCAGCTCGAAGATCGGGGTCTTCGGGATATCCGGCAGCTTCGGCGAACCTGTCGCCCGCAACTTGAACTCATGCTGCAGGACGACAGCGCGATCGGGGTCGTTGCCGAGGGCCACGCGGGCAAGGATCCGAGCATGCGGAACAGGAAGATCGATGCGGATGGCCTCCTGAGGCAGCTCCACTTTTGCGCCTCGCAGACAAACGGCGAAATCGCCCGACGCCTTGTTGGGGAAGACGCGTTCGTTGATATTGGCAAGCGTCTCGCCCCACCCGTTCAGGAATTGGACGGTAAAGTACCGGTCTTTGATTTCAGGGACCGAGACGATTGTGCAACTGGTCTCGTCGACTGCAACCCAGGCCTCGGAATAGGCGACGTCCAGGTTCGGATTGGGCCAGTCCACCGCGCCGGGCTTCCTGTGAACCAACTCGTTCCACTTAAAACCTTCCTGGAAGTCGAGCTGTTGTTGGCGCGTGATCAGCAGCCGGCCAAGCAGGTAGATATAGGCCTGGCTGATCTCTTCATCGCTGACCTGAGCGGTCTGCGCCGAGGTCCCACCTGCCACCATCAAAAAAGCGAGGAGGAGGAAAGTAACAGAGCGTAGCGACATGATGACCTTGACCTTGTTAGCGGCGCTGACAACATCCTCGCTTTTCGAGGCACGAGAGGAAGTACGTTACGGTAAATATTGAAGTGTTCTGCAATGCTGACGGCCGATTTGGATCGATGAACGAACCGCTGCACGGGAGGGCGCGTGGGTTGAGGTAGAGGGCACGAGGCGGGCGTCGCGCTAAGATCAAAATCGGGACTCTCGTTCAAGAAATTCGAACCCGCGCCATGGTCGTCCAGCGAAAGACCGGACGTCCCGTACAATTCGAGATCACGACCGAAGTGAGGGGAAGCCTGCTTGCCTGGCTTGAACGCAGCCCATGAAGGGGATGCTGACGGGACCGGTTACCATTCTTCAACTGGTCCTTCGTTCGCGACGACCTGCCTCGCGAGACCGTGTGCCGACAGATCGCGCTCGCCATCCATGATGAGGTGAAGGATCTCGAGCAAGCGGGCGCGGCGATGATCCAGATCGACGAAGCGGCGTTACGCGAAGGCCTTCCCCTCAGGAAGGGTGCCTGGCAGCATTATCTCGATTGGGCTGTCGAGTGCTTCCGAATTTGCTCCAGCGACGTGGCGGACGACACGCAGATCCATACGCACATGTGCTATTCCGAGTTCAACGACATCATGGATTCGATCGCCGCGATGGACGCGGATGGGATCTCGATCGAGACATCAAGGTCGAAAATGGAACTGCTCGATGCATTCGTCGGAGAAGGTTATCCGAACGAAATCGGACTGGGTGTCTATGACATCCACTCGCCGCGGGTTCCTCATGCCGAGGAGATGCGAGCGTTGCTCAGTCTGGCGCGCACACATTTGAGCGACCGCCAACTTTGAGTCAACCCGGACTGCGGCTTGAAAACCCGCAATGGGAAGAGGTCAAACCCGCACTCGTCAATATGGTGAAAGCCGCGCGCAGCCTGCGCGAAGTAGCCGCGGTAGAGGGCTAGCCCTACCGTGCCACCGAACCCCGAAGCCGGGCGAAGGTCCGGCTTCGTTGCCTTCATTATTTGTCCCCAGCGTTTCTGCGTCTGTCTGATGGTATCCGTTGACGCGATTTTCGCCTCGTATACTATATCTTGTGTTCGAGGTTCTTCCGATTCGCGTCGGAAGCTAAGACGGGAATACGGTGCGTGAGGCCCATGATGGGTCGAGCAATGCCGGAGCTGCCCCCGCAACTGTGAGCGGCGAGCATTCGATCGATAGGTCCACTGAACGCCTTGAGGGCATTGGGAAGGCAGATCGAATGTGATGACCCGCAAGCCAGGAGACCTGCCTTGCAACGCAAACGTCCACGGGCGGGGTGTCCGGAAGGTCGCGATTGCGTGCGGGATGTTGCCGTGCGTGCCGCTTCCCCTGACCGCCGCATGAGCCACTTCGGGGTGAAGTCTTATGATCTTGAGTTTCGAAATCCGTCCGCGCGAATGACGGGCGCCTGAGCGTCCGGCGACCGCAAGCGGCTGCCTTCATCATCGCTCACTTTTGGCCGGACGTCGGAGGATGTCCGATCGCTATCGCCCGCCTATCTGACATGAGGATTACCATGACCATCACCGTCTACAGCAAGCCTGCCTGCGTTCAGTGCACGGCGACCACACGCGCGCTCGATCGGCAAGGGATCAACTATGACGTGATCGACGTCTCGACCGACACCGCGGCCTACGAGCTCGTGCAGGGTCTCGGCTACCGTCAGGTTCCCGTCGTCGTTGCCGGTGACCTGCACTGGGCTGGCTTCCGACCTGATATGATCAACGCTCTGGCCTGAGGATCGGCCGATGGGTGAGCTCGTCTATTTCTCCAGCAGATCCGAGAACACCCGCCGCTTTGTCGAAAAACTCAGGCTGCCCGCATCGCGGATTCCGATCGGCGCCGAGCTCACGCTTACGGCGGAACGTCCCTTCGTCCTGATCGTCCCGACTTATTGCGGCGACGGCGGCAAGGGCGCCGTCCCCAAGCAGGTGATCCGTTTCCTCAACGATGCGGCGAACCGCTCGAACCTCCGTGGCGTGATTGCCGCGGGCAACAGCAACTTCGGCGAGACCTACGGGCTTGCCGGCGACATCATCGCAAGGAAATGTCAGGTGCCCTACCTCTACAGGTTCGAGCTTCTGGGCACCGTGGAGGATGTCGCCAATGTCAAACATGGATTGGAACGATTTTGGACACGGCAGTTCTCGAACGCCCTGTGAAGGTGGCGGATACGAAGGTGGCGGACGCAACGCTCGACTACCACGCACTCAACGCGATGCTGAACCTCTATGACGAGGACGGAAGGATTCAGCTCGACAAGGATCGGCAAGCGGCCAAGCAGTATTTCCTGCAGCACGTAAACCAGAATACAGTGTTCTTCCATAATCTCAGGGAGAAGCTCGATTACCTCGTGACCGAAGGCTATTATGAGCAGGAGGTTCTGGACCAGTATTCGTTCAATTTCGTCCGCGACCTGTTCGATCACGCCTACGATAAGAAGTTCCGCTTCCCGACCTTCCTCGGCGCGTTCAAGTACTACACCAGTTACACGCTGAAGACCTTCGACGGGAAGCGTTATCTCGAGCGCTACGAAGACCGTATCTGCATGGTGGCACTGACGCTGGCGCAGGGCAGCGAAGCGCTGGCCCGCGACATGGTTGATGAGATCATCTCGGGCCGCTTCCAGCCGGCGACCCCGACCTTCCTCAATGCCGGAAAGAAGCAGCGCGGTGAGCTTGTCTCCTGCTTCCTGCTACGCATCGAGGACAATATGGAGAGCATCGCACGCGGCATCAATTCCGCTTTGCAGCTCTCCAAGCGCGGCGGCGGTGTCGCTCTGTCGTTGACGAACCTGCGCGAGGCGGGAGCGCCGATCAAGCAGATCGAGAACCAGTCGTCAGGCGTAATCCCGGTCATGAAGCTCCTTGAGGACAGCTTCTCCTACGCCAACCAGCTCGGCGCGCGGCAGGGGGCAGGCGCCGTCTACCTCAACGCCCACCACCCCGACATCATGCGGTTCCTCGACACCAAGCGCGAGAATGCCGATGAGAAGATCCGCATCAAGACGCTGTCCCTCGGCGTTGTTGTCCCCGACATCACATTCGAACTGGCAAAGAACAACGAGGATATGTACCTGTTCTCGCCCTACGATGTGGAGCGTGTCTACGGCGTCGCCTTCAGCGAGATCTCGGTGACGGAAAAGTACCGGGAGATGGTGGCCGACAGCCGCATCAAGAAAAAGAAGATCAAAGCGCGTGACTTCTTTCAGGTTGTTGCCGAGATCCAGTTCGAAAGCGGCTATCCCTACATCATGTTTGAAGACACGGTGAATAAGACGAACCCGATTGCCGGACGCATTACCATGAGCAACCTCTGCTCGGAAATCCTGCAGGTGAGCGAGGCGAGCGACTACAATGACGATCTCTCCTACAAGCACATGGGCAAGGACATCTCCTGCAATCTCGGCTCGCTGAATATCGCTGCAGCGATGGATTCATCCGATTTCGGCAAGACGATCGAAACCTCGATCCGGGCGCTGACTGCCGTTTCCGACATGAGCAACATCACGTCCGTTCCAGCCGTGGCTAAGGGTAACGCCGACAGTCACGCGATTGGTCTCGGGCAGATGAACCTTCACGGCTATCTCGCCCGCGAACGTATCTACTATGGCTCCGAAGAGGGCGTCGACTTCACCAACATGTACTTTTACACAGTCACCTATCATGCCATCCGTGCCTCGAACCGGCTGGCCGTCGAGCGGGGTCAGAGCTTTAAGGGTTTCGAGAATTCGAAGTACGCTTCGGGCGAATATTTCAACAAGTACACCGAAGCTGAGTGGAAGCCCGCGACAGCGCGTGTAGCAGAGCTTTTCGAGACGGCAGGGGTCCACGTTCCGACGCAAGACGACTGGTTGGAACTGAAGCAGGCCGTCGTGGAAGGCGGTCTCTATAACCAGAACCTGCAGGCGGTGCCGCCAACGGGCTCGATTTCCTACATAAACCACTCGACCTCCTCGATCCACCCGATCGTTTCGAAGATCGAAATCCGCAAGGAAGGCAAAATCGGCCGCGTCTATTATCCAGCCGCCTTCTTGACCAACGACAATCTCGACTACTACCAGGATGCTTACGAGATCGGGCCGGAAAAGATCATCGACACCTACGCCGCGGCCACCCAGCACGTCGACCAGGGCCTGTCGTTGACGCTGTTCTTCCGTGATACTGCGACGACCCGTGATATCAACCGGGCGCAGATCCACGCCTGGAAGAAGGGCATCAAGACCATCTACTACATCCGCCTTCGCCAGATGGCGCTGACCGGCACGGAAGTGCAGGGCTGCGTCTCCTGTGCCCTTTGATATCAGGTGAACGAGATGAACATCCAAGTAAGAACCAAAGCCCCGAAGACTGCCGCCGCCGTGCGTGCCATCAACTGGAACCGCATCGAGGACGATAAGGACCTCGAGGTCTGGAACCGGCTCACCGGCAATTTCTGGCTGCCGGAAAAAGTGCCGCTGTCGAACGACATCCCCTCCTGGGCGACGCTGAAACCGGAAGAACAGCAGCTCGCGATCCGCGTCTTCACCGGACTGACGCTGCTCGACACGATCCAGAACGGCGTCGGCTCGGTCGAACTGATGGCGGATGCAACAACGCCCCATGAGGAGGCCGTGGTTTCCAACATCTCCTTCATGGAGGCGGTCCACGCGCGCTCCTATTCGTCGATCTTCTCGACGCTCTGCTCGACGCCTGATGTCGATGACGCGTATCGTTGGTCGGAAGAAAACGAGTTCCTTCAGCGGAAGTCGGCGCTGATCATGGAGCAGTACGGATCCGCCGATCCCTTGAAAAAGAAGATCGCGTCGGTTTTCCTCGAAGGCTTCCTCTTCTATTCCGGCTTCTATCTGCCGATGTACTGGTCGAGCCGTGCCAAGCTCACCAACACCGCCGACATGATCCGGCTGATCATCCGGGATGAAGCGGTGCATGGCTATTATATCGGCTACAAGTTCCAGCGAGCTATCGAGCGATTGCCGGAGGCGCGGCGCCAGGAAATCAAGGACTTCTCCTTCGACCTGTTGCTGGAACTCTATGACAACGAGGCGAAATATACCGAGGCGCTCTATGACGGCGTGGGCCTCACAGAAGACGTAAAGAAGTTCCTGCACTACAATGCCAACAAGGCGCTGATGAACCTCGGCTACGAGGCCTTGTTTCCAGCAGAGGCGTGCAAGGTCAATCCGGCCATCCTGTCGGCGCTATCGCCGAACGCCGACGAGAACCACGACTTTTTCTCAGGATCCGGTTCGTCGTATGTTATCGGCAAGACGGTTGCGACCGAGGACGAAGATTGGGATTTCTAAATTAGGTCGTTGCGCATAGAAGCTTTCCTGCAGGAGCAGCCAATCCTTGCGGCGTCGTGCGTTCGACTCCGCTCAAGACCCTCATTCGTTTCCACATTGTCGCGATGGCTTTTCGTCAGGCACCAATGGGGGTTCTTGCTTCCTGCGCTTGCCTCTCGGCGTAAAGTCCACCAGCAGTGATTTGAGTTCCAGTTCACGAACCCGCCGGGCAGCTTCGTCCGGAGCAAGCCAGGCCATTTGCCGCTGCCCTTTTTCCTTGAACACGTTCTTCTGGTCCGTCACCTCAATTTGGAACAGGTCGACGATGATCGGCGCGATCTCGCCATCGTCGACGAACTTGAGGTAGGTATAGCGGCCTACGGGTGTCTTGTGCACGACGCCATTGACGCCGGCCTCCTCCCAGGCCTCGATTTCAGCTGTCTCGTATGGCTTCTTCCTTTTCATCGGCCAGCCCTTGGGCACAATCCATCGACCGGAATCCCGGGAGGAAATCAGGAGGACTTCAATGTTCTCGGTGTCATCGATGTAGCGGAAGCAGACTGCACCATATTGTTGCCGGAAGGCCGCAGAAAACAATTTTTCCGGTTCCCGCGCCAACTGCGCCAAGAGGGACGGACGGCTTCCCGGCGCTTCCACCTTCTGCTTTTTTCTCGGCATCAAATCGAGTTCCATGTTTTGTCAGACCCTAATAAGTCCTATCGGGTTAAGATAGGGTCGGAGGCGACGATCAGACGCTCGCCGAGTGCGAATGAACCTCTCACGTCGCGATTTCGTGGCCCGGATCGACACCGTGTAACACCGCGAACGCGTGAGCAAACCTGCAAGATATTTGACGGAGAATCCGTTTGGTGCCTTGCAAAACCATTATTGACGTTTTTGCACGCGTGTGCAATATGAACGCGTGTGCAATTGGGAGGGCCTCATGCGCGAAGCCGAATTCTGTGAAGCTCAAGAACGCGTAGCGCTGTGCAAGACAGTGATCCGCTCAGCCGGCGAGCTTGTTCTGCAGGGCTTTCGAAAGCGGACGGCAACGTCGTCCATGAAGGGTCCTCAAGACTATCTGACCGAGACCGACGCCGCTTCCGAGGCGCATATCCGCGCAGTGATCGCCGAGCATTTTCCGGATGATCATTTTTTTGGTGAGGAAGGTGGCGGAGTAATTGGTGACAGGATCTGGGTGGTCGACCCGGTCGATGGTACTGCGAACTTTGCACGCGGGATTCCACATTTCTGCATTTCGATCGCCTACGTCGAGGCCGGGCAAACACAATTTGGCGCAATCTTCAACCCCGCGCTCGACGAACTTTACTTCGCCGAACGCGGCAAGGGCGCCACGCTGAACGACCGATCAATTGATACGGCCAGGACCAACAGGTTCGAGGCCGCCTCCATCGAGATGGGCTGGTCGACCAGGGTACCGAATGAGACCTACCTTGGTGTGATGGGCGAGCTGCTTGCGCTTGGCGCCAATGTGCGACGGGCAGGGTCAGGTGCCATGGCTCTCGCCTATGTCGCCGATGGCCGTTCCGACGGTTATGTCGAACTCCACATGAATGCCTGGGACTGCCTGGCAGGATTACTGCTCGTCAGCGAAGCCGGCGGGGCCGTCTGCCCGTTTTTTGAAATTGGGACCCTGGAATTTGGTGGACCTGTGCTTGCGGCGGCGCCCGGGGTGGCCAGCGGCGTCAGCAATGCGGCCCGTATTCCGATTGCCGTTGCACCAACAGCTGACAGGCTGGCTGCCTCCGGCTGATGACAGTCACGAGGCGCCGGAACAAGCGTTAGCGTACCAACCAAAGGATTTCGAGATGGATGGACCAGTCTATTCGCGCCCGGCAATCAGCCTGATCACCGATGGCCTCGGCCCCCATGGCTCATCGCTTTACATCGGCGGCAGTGACGGGGCGAGCGATCTCGGTCTGCTTCGCCGGCATGGCATTACGACCGTTGTCAATTGCGCCGTCAATCTTGACATAAACTACGTGCGAGGTGAACCGGAGAGCGAAGACGTCAGGGCCTCAGGATATGGGGATATTCGCTACTACAAGGTCGGTCTGATCGACGGGGAGGGAAGTCCCGATACGATGATGCTCGGGGCTTATTACATCCTTGATGGTGCCCTGCGCCAGACCATGCCGAAGCGGCATACGTACCCCTTCGCTGATGGCGGAAACGTATTGGTCAACTGCAGGAGCGGCCGTAGCCGTTCTGTCGCGCTCGTGGCGCTTTGCATTTATAGGCAACAGCGCGACCTTTTCCCAACAATCGAGGACGCCATTTCCCACATTCGCGAGCGCCGTGAACTTCGCCCCGAAGAATGGTTCGAGACGCCCAAACCAATGCTTTTGGCGGCAGCGAAGCGAGCCTCGAACTGGATTGATACCATCGAACAAGGAGCGACCGGCGGATGAGCGTTCGCCGTTTCTCCGACATCGCGGTGATCGCAGACGCGCATTTCCATGAACTGAACAGCGATTTCTGTCTTTCAGGAGACACTGCGGACGGTGAAGGGATGTCCCTGCGCAGCTGGGCCGACACGCGTCAATCGACGCGTGTCTTCAATGAAAGTGCTGGCGCCTTAACAGCGGCACTTGACGAGGTCGCCAAGCGGCGTGTCCGCCACGTCGTTCTCCTTGGCGACTACACCGACGACGGGCAGAAAAGCACCACCGAAGCTTTGGCCAGCATCTTGAGACGGTACCGCGATGCTCATGGAACGGCATTCTACGCGTTGCCTGGTAATCACGACATCTTCGGGCCTTGCGGACGCCACCACACGAAGGAATTCTTGAAGGACAACGGCAATACCATCCTGATATCCAGCGACGAGACGCAGGCTGGACCGGGTACCGTGATCAACCGAGCCATGTATTGCGCCGGATATCCTAAAGGTCTCGGTCCGATGGCCGAGTTCGGCTACTTCAGGCGAGCGGAGTACCTCCACTGGGAAAGTCCCTTCGGGGGCTCCGACGCTTCGTGTGACCGTCTCTATGACGCTGCATCGCCTGACGGGCGGAATCAATACCGGCTGATGGATGCCTCCTATCTTGTCGAACCAGAAGACGGGCTCTGGCTCATGATGATTGACGCCAATGTGTTTGAGCCGCTGAATGGCGCGTTCGGGCGTGGAGAAGAGGCGGCATTTACCGACAGCACTGCCGGTGGCTGGAACGCAATGCTCCGCGCCAAGCCCTTCATCCTTTCCTGGATGAACGACGTCGCGCAACGCGCGCGGATGCTGGGCAAGACGCTCCTTACCTTTTCGCATTATCCGGCGCTGGATCCGTTCGACGGTGCGGCAGAGGCCGAGCGGTTCCTGTTCGGCGAGACGAATGTCGTGCGGCGCACACCTCGCCAGCCGGTCCAGGACGCGTTTTTCACAGTCGGCATAGAAGTTCATTTCAGTGGCCATCTCCATGTCGAGGGGCTAACCCGGAGGACACGCGCCAATCGAAACTTGACGAATGTCGCGGTTCCCTCGCTTGTTGCCTTTCCGCCTGCCTTCAAGGTCGTGACGCTCTCCAGCGACGAGATATCGGTCGCGGCCATCGAGCTGGCTTCCATTCCCGTCAATCCGGCAATCCTGGATGGATATGCAAGGGAAGTGGCATTTCGCGGGGAAGAGGTCGATCGATCGTTCGCCTCCAGCAGCTACGGTGAATTTTTGCGCGCGCACAAACAGGCGCTTGTCATCCATCGCTATCTTGCGAAGGAATGGCCGGCCCAGGTTGCGGCTTCAATTGCCGTCATGAACGTTTGGGAAGCGGCCAAATGCGTGACAGACGCTCTGCCCGCTCTCGATCCTGCAACGATCGAACTCGCCAAAAGTGTTCCGATGACCGAGCTCATCGCTGATTGGTACTGCCTCAGGCAGGGCTCTTGCCTGGCCTTCGGTCATGTCGAGGCCGAGAGGCTCGCACTCTATCGCATCGTTGCGGCGTGCTGCGGGCAGCAACCGCAAGCCCATGACAAAACGACAGAGGGCTTCCTGGCGATCTTCTTCGGTGCATTGGGATCCTTCCTCGATCGCGCTCAGAATGCCGGTAAGTCGGTTACGATAAAGTTTGACGACGTCATGGACAGAATGCCCGCTTGAGCGAGGCAAAAGTCCGAAGCGGGTGGGCGGCGTTAAGTGGCCGCCGCGAAATAGTGAGTGATGCTAATGGAATCGGCGATTGTCAGCGTCAATCTCTTTGGCGCAGTTGCGCTCCTGCTCTTTGGCCTCAGCCAGGTCAAGGACGGGATGACACGTGCCTTCGGCGCGAAGCTTAGGGTTGGCCTGGCAAGGGGAACGCGCAGCGGCTTTCGCTCGTTGGTCGCCGGCTTCATTGCGACAATTGCTCTTCAGAGTTCGACCGCAACCGCGCTCATGGTAGCATCATTCGTCGAGCGTGACCTGATTGTCCCGGCAATGGCCCAGATCGTTCTGCTCGGAGCCAATATCGGCACGGCTGCCACAGCCTGGATCGTGGCGCTTGGTCTTGAGTGGCTGTCACCGCTCCTTCTTCTTGTCGGTGCTGTCCTGATGCGCCGGCGCTCGACGGCGGTGCAGGGGACCGGCGTTGCTTTGATCGGCGTCGGCCTGATGCTCTTGTCGCTTCATTTGCTTTCAGCAGCGACGGAACCCTTGCGCCAATCGCCGGCGCTGAGCGTCTTCATCAGGATGCTTGGAAACGCGTGGCCCGTCGCTTTGCTGTTTTCAGCATTCCTTGCCATCCTGGCATCATCGAGCCTTGCGGTCGTCGTGCTCATCTTGTCGCTCTCGGCAAGCGGTCAGGTCGACACCGGTCTAGTCATCGTGCTGATCCTTGGAGCCAATCTTGGCGGCGCCGTTCCCCCCGTGCTAGCAACGCTGAAAGCGCCTCCAAGCGCAAGGCGGGTCGCGGTTGGCAATCTGATCGTGCGCGCTGCGGGTGTCTGCCTTGCTCTGCCATTGGCAGGCTACGGTGCGTTGCTGTTGGAGGCGTCGCCGCTTCCACATCCGAATTTTGCAGTCGATGCGCACCTTGCCTTCAATCTCGCCCTTGCGCTTGTAGCCTGGCCCTTGTCGAGGGTACTCCTCAAGGCGACGAGCTCCCTATTACCCGACCCGAAGATGGATGACAGCCAGACCAGTTTTCTCGATCGCGGCAACCTCTCGCATCCAGTCGCCGCCATGGCGGGCGCAAGCCGTGAAGCGATGGCGGTCGGAGACCTTGTCGAGCGAATGCTGTCGCAGGCAGCCAGCGCAAATACGCGCAATGACCAGGCAGAGCTCGCAGGCATCATCAAGCTTGAAGGACAGGTCGACCGCATACAGCATGACATCAAGGTCTACATCGCAAAGCTTGGTCACGATGGCCTGAGTACGGCCGAGCATCGGCAGTCGATGGATATCGTGGAATATGCAATCAATCTGGAGCATATCGGCGACATCATCGAAAAGGGGATCGCTCCTGAAATCGCCAAGAAGATCGACCGCGGTCTGCAGTTTTCTGAAGAGGGACACCGCGAGATAACGGCTTTATTCGCCCTGACACTCGACAGTCTTCGCATGGCACAGGCTGTCTTTTCCACGCGCGATCCGGATCTTGCCCGGCGCCTTGTCGAGGTCAAGGAAGAGGTGCGTCGTCTGGAGAAGCAATCTGCTGAACGCCATTTGCAACGACTTCGTGAAGGCCGGCTCGATAGCGTGCAGACAAGCTCGCTGCATCTCGATCTGTTGCGCGACCTCAAGCGGATACATGCGCATCTGGCATCGGTTGCGCATCCCATTCTCGACGATAGCGGCCTTTTGATCGAAAGCCGCATTCGCCAGGGAGTCTAGCGTGCCGTCGTGCGTTCTACCATTGTTACGGAAACGACTTGTAGCCTCGTTTCCGCCTCGTCATTGTCCAGGGCGCCAAGCACTTTGTCTGTCAGTTCCTCGAGCGACTGGGCGACAGTTGTGAGCTGGTATCCCTTCCAGCCGGCTTGTGGAATGTCATCAAAGCCGATAATCGAGACCTCCTCGGGAACCCTGCGGCCCATCTCAAGGCGAGCAGCATCGAGAAAGCCCAGAGCAAGCAAGTCGGTAACACAGAAAGCACCGTCGATCGCCGTATCGGTGAGTAGTTCGCAACCGGCCCTATATCCGCTCTCGTAACTCGTCGGGCCATCGGACCAGGCCACGACCTCGATGCCTTCAATACCCATTCGCTGGCTAAAGGCATGGGCTCGCCGTGTCTGTGCCGGTGTCTGGCTGCTGCCGGAGACAACGGCAACCTTCTTGCATCCCGCCTCAACCAGACGCATGGCCGCGAGGTCCGCCCCATGTGAATCGTCGCTGAGAACCATGTTGGTGTCCGTGCGATCGAGCCTCTGATTGATGAGAATCAGTCGGACACCATTGGCAATGCACTCATCAACAATCGATGCGGGCGGCTCGCCGGACAGGACCACGATCGCCTGCACCCTGAACTCAAACAACAGCTCAATCAGCGGCGCGATGTCCTTGCGAGCATCGGCAGCATTTAGAAGCAAGCATTGCAGCCCGCGGCGCAAAAGCCCGATACTCAGAAGATCGAGCTGCTTCGAAATGAATGGAGAGCCGAGATTGGCACCGACAACACCGATCAGATTTGACCGATCGCTGTTAAGGCCCTGGGCCAGGCGATTGACCCGATAGCCGAGTTCCCGCGCGGCTTTCAGAACCTTTCGCCTGACAAGCTTCGAGACGCTCCCACCTGGAGTGAACGTCCGCGACACGGCGGAGCGGGAAACACCCGCCCGCTTGGCTACATCTTCAGCTGTTACAAACGTTGTTGCCATATGCCACTTTCAACAAATCAGCGCGGTTATCACAGGCCACAAAGCTTCGACTTTTCCAACCGGAAAATTTCTCGACCGGTTCGCGCTGCAAAAAGTCGGGATTCGCAGGCGGCTCCAGCTTTGGTGCGGAGAAGATGCATGCGGTCGAAACGGAGCGTTTATTCCATCGCTCAATCGATTGACTGCAAGCCCGTTCGAAAAATATCATATACAGCAAAAAATAAGCATGAAAAAACAACGGCATAGACGTTGCGCACGTGTGCAATTTTCTGTTGACAAATATGCCGATTACGTGGATCATGCATTCTATAAGCAGGAGAATATGGAATATTTATTCTGTATTCTCCTGTGACAAGCACGCCGGAAGGAGCTGGCCTGCTTGGTGGGAGGCGGATCGCGACGGTCCACCTTCGGAGGACATTTTCGTAACCCTTGCTGGGCGAGACCGTGGTGTTACCGCGGACGGCTTGTTGCGCCCGGAGTGCTGGCCGACCAGCTTGGGCTGCGAACATGACGCGATGGGAGGAACGGTTGAGTTTTTACAGTGAAGCCATGAAAGCAGAAGCGTCTCATAAGAACGCACTCGCAGCACCGTCCAACTGGCAGCGGTGGCGGTACCGTCTGAAGATTGCCTTGCGTGAGCCAACGACCCTCGTCGGCATTTTTGTGGCTCTGCTCTTTACCTACCTCATAGTCGTGCCGATCATATCGATCGTGCTCGACGCGGTTAGGGTGCAGTTTGGTCACGAGCGCCGCCTCGGCAAGGAGGTTGGAGACCTAACCCTTTACTATCTCGACCGGGCATTCTTCTCGCCGGTTGCCTCCGACCTCTTCTGGTACCCGCTTTTCAATACGCTGACAGTTGCGCTTGGCGCGATCGCCCTGTCTCTTGTGATCGGGACGATGCTTGCCTGGCTGATCAGCAGGACGGATATGTTCGGCCGCCGATGGTTTGCGACCGCGCTCATCGTGCCTTACATGCTTCCCGCCTGGACATTCGCGCTTGCCTGGACGACCTTGTTCAAAAATCGCACCATCGGCGGCACGCCCGGCTGGTTCGAAGCCATGGGTATGACCCCACCCGACTGGGTCGCCTATGGACGCTTCCCGATCACGATCATCCTGGCCCTTCACTATACCCCGTTCGTCATCCTGCTTTTTGGTTCGGCCCTGCGTCGGTTCGATTCACAACTTGAAGACTCGGCCCGCATCCTTGGCGCCCGCCGGTATCAGGTCGCAATCCAGGTCATCCTCCCGCTGATGCGCCCGGCACTTCTCTCGTCGATGGTTCTGATCTTCGCGAAATGTCTGGGCGAATTCGGCGTCCCCTATGTGCTCGGCCTGCCCGTGAAGTTCGAGGTGCTCTCGACGTCGCTTTTTCGCAGCATCGCGTCGCGCCAGACAGGTGTCGCCGGCGTTGTGGCTGCCTCGATTATGGTCATCGGCATCATCACGCTCATGATCGATGCGCGCCTGGTGAGGGAAGCCCGGCGGTTCGTCACCATCGGATCGAAAGGGTCGATGAACCGGCAAAGCCGGCTCGGCAACATGCGCATCCCGGCAACCGCATTTGCTGCGGCGATCTTCGTTCTGAGCGTCGGCTTGCCGATCCTGACCCTTGCGCTCTCTACAGTCATGAAGATCCCCGCGCAGTTCACCTTCGATAATTTCACGCTGGACTACTGGATCGGCACGAACCTTGACACCGTGGCGTTGCAGAGCGGCATCCTGCTAAGCCCAGACCTTTGGGCGGCGGCCAAGAATACCATGATGATTGTCGGGCTTGCCTCGCTGACATCGGGAATTCTTGGCCTCTTCGTTGGCTATGTCGTGATCCGCACACCGGTGCGTGCACTCTCCGTGTACCTTCGCCAGGTCACTTTCCTCCCATACCTTGTTCCCGGCATCGCATTTGCAGCCGCTTATCTCTCGCTCTTCGCAGTGCCTCGGGGCCCGATGCCGGCGCTTTATGGAACAGTGACCATTCTTGTGCTCGCCCTCATTGCCGACCAGATGCCCTATGCCTCGCGTGCTGGCATTTCGGCGATGACGCAGCTTGGAAAGGACCCCGAAGAGGCCGCGCAGATCGCCGGCGCCGGTTGGCTGCGACGCATGGTTTCGATCGTTATCCCGATCCAGAAGGGGTCGCTGGTAACAGGTGTCCTCCTGCCGTTCATATCAGGCATCAAGGGCCTCAGCCTCTTTGTCATTCTCGCTGTGCCAAGCACTGACGTCCTTACGACCTACTCGCTCCGACTGGTCGATTACCACTACACGCAGGCCGCCAATGCGGTGGTCCTCATCATCGCCGGCATCGCCTATTTCGGCACGCTGCTCGCTCAGAAACTCACGCGCACAAATCTTGCAGAAGGACTTGGAAGCTGATGCCCACTATCAACCTGCGCGGTGCGCAAAAGAACTACGGCATGAACTCGACAAATGCTGTTTCCGATCTCGATCTGGAAATCCGTGATGGCGAATTCATGTGTCTCCTTGGCCCTTCTGGCTGCGGCAAGACCACGACATTGCGAATGATCGCGGGGCTGGAAAACCTCTCCGGCGGCGAGATCATGGTTGGCGAGCGCGTGATCGACTCCGTGGCCGAGGGGATATTCGTTCCGCCGGAAAAGCGGGAGATGGGCCTCGTCTTTCAGAGCTACGCACTCTGGCCCCACCTGACAATCGAGCGCAACACCGATTTCGGCCTGCGCTTGCGAAAGCTGCCGAAGGCAGAGCGTGAGGCGCGTGTCGAGAAGGTGATGCAGGCTCTCGACATTGCCAAGTACCGCGACCGCTACCCCTCGCAACTTTCTGGAGGGCAGCAGCAGCGCGTGGCGCTCGCCCGCATGCTTGCGGTCAACCCGGGTGTCCTGCTTCTTGACGAACCTTTGTCGAACCTTGATGCGAGGCTTCGTCTAGAGATGCGCGCAGAGCTCAAGCGGCTGCACAAGGAGTTCAAGACAACCATCGTCTTCGTCACTCATGATCAATGGGAAGCGATGACGCTCGCGACAACGATCGCCGTGATGAACGAGGGCACCCTTCAGCAGATGGGAACGCCGAACGACATCTATGACAAGCCGGCCAACCGCTTCGTTGCCGAGTTTGTCGGAAGTCCTCCGATCAATATCCTGACCTTCGGCAAACCCGGTGCCTCCGATATTGCCGACAAGGCCGAAGCCTATTTTTCTGCACGCTACTCAGCTTTGCGGGGCATCGGTTCGGTTGGCGTGAGGCCGGAGGCAATGGGCTACGTCACCAGGATCGAGGACGTGCCTCAAGGTGAATTTTCCGCAGAAATGACGGTTACCGGCGTCCTGCCGACGGGGGGCAGCTGGATCCTTGAACTGAGAAGCGACAACCACACGCTCTTTTTGACCACCCACGCATTGCCGCGTCTCGAAGGAGGCGAGCGCGTGTTTTTCCACGCACCGCCAGAAGCGCTCCATGTCTTCGACGCGCAGGGAGATCGTCTCATCGAGGCAGACATATTGCTGCGCGTTGGCGTTTTGAACTGACTGAATAACGTTCTTACTGAAGGAGGAGCAGTATGAGGCGCATGATGAAAGACAGTGCTCGCAGGTTGCTTTGCGCGGCATCAATCGTTGCGACAACGGCGGGAGCTGCAGGCGCGGGCGATGGTTTTGACCTCGACGGGCTCGTTGCAGCCGCAAAAAAGGAAAAGCCGATAACGGTTTACGACAGCACCGGCAAGATCGTGGAGATGGCGAAGAACTTCGCCAAGAAATACGGTCTTGAGGCGGAAGGTTCGAAGGTGAAGGCGTCGGCCCAGCTTGAGATGATTATCCGTGAAGCACGTGCCAACAACATTCAAGGTGACGTATCGATCATCAGCGACGCGCCTGCCGCCGTCGCCCAGCTTATCCCGCAGGGTTTTGCGGAAAGCTGGCTGCCGCCCGACCTTGCCGCCAAGATTCCCGTCGAATACCAGGATCCCTTGACCGTGGTCACAAGCGCCAATGTTTGGTCCTACAACACGGCGCTTTTCGACAGTTGTCCAGTCAGTAATATTTGGGAGCTCACCGAGCCGAAGTGGAAGGCTAAGGTGGCCATGCAGGATCCGCTCGGAAAAGCCTCCTATGTCGACTGGTTCAACCAGATGGCAAAGCACGGGGACGAAGAGGTCAGGGCGGCCTACAAGGCGCACTACGGAAAGGATCTGCAAACAAATGAGACAAGCGCCACTGCGGCCTGGGTCAAGGCGCTCGCCGCAAACGCGCCGCTTCTGACTGATGCCGATGCCGCCGCTGCCGATGCGGTAGGCGCTCCAGGTCAGTCGCAGCCTTTCATGGGGTTGATCAGCTCTGCCAAGTTTCGCGACAATGCCGACAAGGGCATGAAACTCGGTCTCTGCAAGGACCTGAAGCCATGGCTCGGCTGGCTTTACCCGGGCGTCGGTCTGATTACCAAGGGTACTGACAGCCCGAACGCGGCCAAGCTCTTCGTCCACTTCATCATGACAGAAGAAGGCATCACCCCACAGGCGATCGACGGAAAAATGTCGACTAACAAGGATGTCAAGCTGCCGGCGGACGAGCCTTCGGGAATTGGCGCCGCGTTGAACCAGCTCCTGCCCTATTCCATGGCGACGAGCCTTGACGACTGGGATGCTCGTGAGACGTGGCAGGACTTCTGGCGAATGAACTACCAAAAATAAAACGGGTACGGAGGAAATACATGACGAACTTGAAGAAGGTCAGGGCTGCCGGACTTGCCTATGTTGCAGCAATCTCCGTCGCTTCCATTGCCAGCGAAGCGGCCCGAGCCGCCGACGCGTTCGATCTCGGCGCAATGATCGAGGCCGCCAGACAAGAGCCGCCGATCACCGTCTACGCCGTGACCGGCAAGATTGTTGATACCGCGCAAGCCTTTACCAAGAAATATGGGGTTCAGGCGAGCGGCAAGAAGGTCAATGAGGCGACACAGGTCGAACTGTTGATCCGCGAGCGCCAGGCGGGCAATGTCGTCGGTGATGTCAGTGTTGCAACGGATGTCGCTTCTGCAATGGGCGAACTGTTGCCCGAAGGAATTGTGACGAGCTGGACGCCTCCGGACATCGAGGCGGATATCCCTGAAAAGCTTCGCAATCCGCTGACGGTCGTGTCCGACGCACATGTTTGGACCTACAATACAGAAAAATACGCTAAGTGCCCTGTCACCAACATCTGGCAGCTGACCGAACCGCAATGGAAGGGAAAGCTCGCCATGCTCGACCTTTTCGACAAGCCGCTCTACGCTGACTGGTTCAATCAGATCGAGATGCATCACGACGCCGAAGTGGCCAAGGCATACGAAGACCTCTACGGCAAAAAGCTGGATACCGGCGGTGCGACCGCCACTGCCGCCTGGGTGAAAGCTTTCGCCGAAAACGGGCCGCTTCTTTCGGATTCGACGACGGTCGCCGATGCTGCCGGCGCGCCAGGGCAAGCCGATCCGTTCTTCGTCATTACCTCGACAGCGAAGTATCGGGACAACGAGGCCAAGGGTCTGAAGCTCGGACTGTGCGCCGGGATCAAGCCATTTTCCGGCTTTCTCTATCCGGGTTTCGGTCTGATCGCCACCCAGACCAAAAGCCCGAATGCGGCCAGGCTCTTCGTCCACTATCTGATGACCGAGGAGGGAATTGCACCACAGACTGTCGACGGGAAAATCTCTGGCAATTCGAAGATCAACCTGCCGCTCGACGAGCCGTCTGGTGTTTCACGGCATATCGACGAGCTCATGGCATTCGATTCATCCACGGCGGCGGCCGATCTCGACAAGCGCGAGAGCTGGCAAGACTTCTGGCGGACGAATTACCGCAAGTAAACGCCGGTCAGAGTCAACGGGGGAGGAAAGCAATGAGAAGCATGTCAAATCTGAAGTGTGTGGTGATTGCCGCCCTCGCGGCCGCCTCAGCAATTCCGGTCGCAGCGGCCGACGAATTCGACCTTGAAGCTCTGGTTCAAGCGGCAAAAGCCGAAAAGCCAATCAACGTCTATGACAGCACCGGCAAGATCGTCGAGATGGCGGAAAACTTCACGAGGAAGTACGGCATCAAGGCAACAGGAATGAAGGTCTCGGCAAATAGCCAGCTGGAGATGATCATTCGCGAGAGCCAAGCCAACAATGTGCAAGGCGATGTCGTCCTGATCACCGATGCGCCGGCAGCGCTCGCGCAGCTTCTGCCCGAGAAATTCGTCGAAAACTTTGTCCCGGCCGACAAGGCATCGACGATACCTCCACAGTTCCAGAATCCATTGGCGATATCGACCAATGCCAATGTCTGGGCCTACAATACCGAGACCTATGAAAAGTGCCCGGTCACCAACATCTGGGAACTGACGGAGCCCAAGTGGAAGGGCAAGGTTGCGGTCATCGATCCGTTGACGAAAGGCAACTATACCGACTGGTTCAATCAACTACAGGCCCACGGCAGCGAGGCGGTGGCCGCGGCATACAAGGCTCAATTCGGCAAGGAGCTGGAAACTGGCGAGAAGAGTGCCGCTGCGGCCTGGATCAAGGCTTTCGCTCAAAACGGGCCACTTGCAACGGATAGCGATGACAAGGTCTCGGAAGCAGTTGGCGCGCCGGGTCAGAAGGACCCGTTCTTCGGGCTGTTGAGTTCGGCGAAGTTTCGCGACAACCAGGACAAGGGATACAAGCTCGGCATTTGCACCACACTCGAGCCTTGGGTAGGTTGGAACTACGTCAAGCTTGGGCTGATTGCGGCGAAGACGCAGAGTCCGAACGCCGCCAAGCTCTTCATCCACTACATCCTGACAGAAGAAGGCATCGCGCCGCAGATGAAGGACGGCAAGCTCCCGACAAGCACGGCAATCAAGATGCCCGACGACGAGCCATCCGGGTTGATGAGGATCTCGACCAAGCTGCAGGCCTACGATTCCTCCACAGGGCTCGACGATTTCGACCGGCGCGAGGAATGGCAGGATTTCTGGCGGGTGAATTACACGAAATAGCTGGAATTGGCGCCGTCTTGCCGGCGCCAGCCGACATTAGCCTCGCACATCAAGTGGATTACAGAAGATGAAAAACCGTGCCCCTGGCGATCCGCCGCATTTGGACGAAAAGACAATTGCCCGATCAAAAAAGCTCACCGAGATTGCCAAGGGCGCGGCACTTGCCGTTCACGATCCCCTCATCAAGGCATTCCGTTCAAACGTCGCTGTCGACTACAAGGTCGATCTCCACGACGTCGTTACTGTCCATGACGAGCAGGCGGAAAACACGATCCGGAATTTTATCCTGGAGCACGAACCGGATTCCGCAATTATGGGCGAGGAGGGCGGACAGACCGGTTCGGGCCACATTCAATGGTATGTCGATCCGATCGATGGCACCTCCAACTTTGCAAGAGGGCTCGCATTCTGGTGCGTCTCGGTCGCTGCAGTCATCGAGGGCCGCGTTGTGGCCGGCGCTATCTACGATCCCGTGACAGAGTTCATGTTTTCCGCGGATCTGAGCCGGTCCTATCTCAATGGCAAAATCTTGCAGTCTCGCTCCATCCCGGATGAGACACATGCGACCTTGATAACCGGCTATCCGGTTTCACGAGACTTCCGGATTGACGGTCGGGATGCGGCCCTCGCCAATCTGGGGGAGCTGGTCGAGACATTTTCGACATTGCGCCGTCCCGGCAGCGCGGCGCTCAGTATCGCCCATGTCGCCGCCGGCTGGGCCGATGCTGCGGCGGGGTTCGGCGTCAACGCTTGGGACGTGGCGGCAGCAACGCTAATTCTCAGGAACGCGGGAGGCCGATACTATCCCCTGACCCTCGGGAAAGTTCCGGCCGGTTCGACGGAGTTCCTATGTCCAGGATACGTCGCGACCGGGCAGGGTGCGATATATCCGACATTGGAGCGCGTTGCGCGTCAAATCAGCGAAACAAGAATTGCTCGGGCCGCTGCCTAGCTAACACCGTGCGCGCGATCGGGGTTGCCCGTTTTCCAGGCGCAGGTTCAAACATCCAGCGGTCAAATGGAGAAAAAATGACCCTAACCGAACGCACCAGTGAAGCAGCCGCGGATACCCTTCCAAAGCTCAGTCTAATATACGAAGCCCACCCACTCTATGGCGTAGACCTTTTCATTTCCGGGAAAGAAGGAGCGAGCGATCTTGAACTTTTGAGAAGCAGGGGGATCACGACCGTCGTCAATTGCGCCGTTAATCTAGACTTCAATTTTGTCGAGAAGTCCAACCTTGTTTCGGATCATCAGGGAAGCATCTACGGGCCGGGCGAAATCCGCTACTACAAGATCGGGTTGATCGACGGGGCTGGGAATCCGGATACGCAAATGGTCGCCGCTCATTATATCTTGCGTGCTGCACTCGAGCAGGTGTTGCCTGACAAGCCGTCCTATCCGCGACGAGAGAAAGGCAGTGTCCTCATCAACTGCCGTGGCGGCCGGTCACGTTCGGTCGCGGTCGTCTCGCTATTTCTGCACCTGACATTGCCGTCGCAATTTCCGACGCTAAAGGACGCGATCGTCTTCGTTCGGTTGCGCCGTGAGCTTCCCGTCGAAGAATACTACAAGGCGCCGAAGCCGGTGCTTGCCGAGGCAGCGGAGCGCGCAGCCGGCTGGATCAAGATGATCGAAACGGCGTCGTCGCAGGCATCGAATTGAAACAAGGATCGCAACCAAAAATGTTGTCAGCATATGGTTAGGGCACAAAGTCGGCTCTGTGCCCCAAAAGATCTCGAGGCATTCAGGCAGATGATTGCTACGCGCCTGCTCGTCTTTCCGGACCGGTCGGAACGGGTGGCAAGGCTTGCTCTCGACAGGCCAGAGGCTATCGCCTTTGGAACGCTGCAATCGGTGGCACGGGAATGTGCAGTCGCAAACACCACCGTCTTTCGAGCTGCTCAAGCCGCCGGTTTTGACGGATTTGCCGATTTCCGGATGATGTTCATTCGACATGTCCGGTCAAGGCATAAAGAAAAATAATGCTTTAGTCCGGAGCGATACGCCCCACACAACGAGTGCCAGGATTGGACACATCGCCACGGCCAGCCATCCAGGTGTCACACCGGCACTCCACAGCGTCCCGAAAACTCAAGGACACTCCAAGAGCCAGCTTCAAAATTCCTATCCCACAACCAAATTGCAACAAGAGTGTTGGTTCGAGAATGCAGGACGCAAATCTTATCTTGTCATCGCCCTTGATGAGCGCAATACGTGGATCACTAAGTTGCGCAGAGCCCGGAGGGATAGCAGGCTCTCACTGGGCCAGGCTGACGCCATGTCACGTGGAATCTCATGACCTGTGAATGCAAAAGGCTCGATCGAAACCTGCGCATGAGGTGCGTTCGCGAAGTAGCGGTGCCCCCGGATTGCGCCGGGCTTGTTTCAAGTGGCGTCGATGTGGTCGGGGGCAACTGCCCGAACCTGCAGGATGCGGTCGATAAGGCCCCATTCCAATGCCTCTTCCGCCGTCATGAAGCGGTCGCGATCCATCGCTTGCTCGAATTCTTCGTAGGTACGGCCGCAATGCTCGGCATAAAGCCTTGTCATGCGATGCTTTGTCTTCTGCATTTCCTCGGCATGGATCAGCATGTCCGATGCCTGTCCTTGGAATCCGCCTAGCGGCTGATGAATATGAATGCTGGCATTGGGAAGCGCAGTGCGTTCGCCCGGCTGGCCGGACATCAAAAGGAACGAGCCCATCGAGCGGGCGGTTCCCATGCACAGCGTGTGCACAGGGGCGTGAATGTAACGCATCGTATCGTACATCGCGAGACCGCTGGTTACGACGCCACCTGGCGAATTGATGTAGAGATGGATTGGCCTTTTGGGGCTTTCGGCTTCGAGAAACAGCAATTGTGCGCAGACAAGCGCCGAGACCGTGTCGTTCACCTCCCCGTTGAGGAAGATGATCCGCTCACGAAGCAGACGGGAATAGATGTCGAAAGACCGCTCTCCTCTGCTGGATTGTTCGACGACCATAGGGACGAGTTGCATTGCTTCGCGCATCGGCGAACTCCAATCATTCGAGATTTTTCGGGGGCTTGCCGCGTCAGGCGGCGAGCATGAGGGGCGGGCTGTTGCCGTTGGCGACCGTTTTCGCCAGCCGCTCGAAGGTCGCGCCGGTCAGCTCGTGGAGGATCCGCAGGCTGGTTCCGCCCGATCCATTCGGGGCGATCGTGAAGGTGACGGTGCTTTCGAGATGGGGCGGGGTATCGTCGCGCATTTTGTAGCGGATTTCCTTGCCCGGCGTTTCAGAGAGCGACTGTGGCTCGGCAAGCGCCTCCTTCGGCAGCCACTTCTCCCGGAATTCCGCGATGCTGATCGCCTGCCAGACTTTCTCCGGCGACGCGTCCAGTTCGTATCTCTGCTCGAAACCGCTTTCCGGCACCTTCGCCTGCACCTTGGCCTTCACGTCGTTCATTGATCCATATCCTTCAGCAAGAGCTTGAGAGCGTCGATGCGAGCCGGCCAGTAGGCGCGGTATTTCGCCAGCCATTGCGCGATAAGGGCCAGCCCGTCGGGATCGACTTCATAGTTCACGAAGCGGCCCTCCTTTTGTTCACGCACCAGCCTTGCCGCTCGCAAGACCGCGAGATGTTGGGACATCGCCGGCTGGCTGATATCCATGCCCTGGCGCAGCGTAGTGGCGTTCATGCTGCCGTTCGCGAGCTTTTCGAAAATCGTGCGGCGGGTCGGATCCGCCAGAGCACGGAAAATATCATGTTCGATCATGATTACACATAAGCACACACTTATGCGATTCGCAAGCCTGCCTGGAGCAGTTTGCAGTTTTATGGCAGGCTTGCCTGTCTGGTCCATGCCGAGTGACGATACTCAAACGCATGAGATTCCTGAGCGGCGGGCCAAATGAACAACTGTGTAGCCGGGGGGATTCGTTATGATGGACAGGAGGAAGGGACACTCCTTCAAGTCAAACCTGTCAAATTTGGATCCGCCTGTATCATTGCGACAAGCTCCAAGCCTCGTTTGTATTTCACGGGATCTGATCCTACCACGTTGGCCTGCTGCAAATTGTCTTGGAGATCGGCGATCTTTACAGGGCAGGCGATCTTGTTTTCGACTGCTCGAATAACAAACTGATCGTCGGTTTCGTCCTTGCGGCGGGTCAGAGCGTTCACCGCATCAATGACGCCATTGCTGAAGCCCAATTGTTGAAGACGTTCGAGGTTCCACCCGTCGCACTTCTCCACGATATCGTGAAGGAATGCGACTGTCTTTTCTTTTGCACCTTCGACGCGATCAGCCACTCGCTTGCAGTGGCTGATGTACGGATTGCCGGTCTTGTCCATCTGCCCCTCGTGAGCTTCGGACGAAACCTGTTGCGCCAACTCGAGTTCAGATACCTCGTCTTTTGAAATCTCGCCATGTTTTGACATCGAGCACGTCCTCCGCAGCGAAAACGCAACGGCTGTCTTCGCGGTTCCGCCAGCAGGCGCCGACATCGTCGCAGTCAACAAACAGTCAGATGACAGTTTGAAGCCCGAGTTCCACTACTCTGCCACTGGGAAGGCCGAAGTAATCGGTGGCATTGCCTGCGTTCTGCGCGAGAACGATGAACAGCCGATCCTGCCAGAAGGGCATTCCGCCCTTCTTCGAAGGAAGGATGGTCCGGCGTGACAGGAAGAACGACGTCGACATGATATCGAACTTCAGTCCGAGCTTACGCACAAGCACCAAGGCGCGCGGAATGTTCGGCGTCTCCATGTATCCGAACGTAATCACCAGTCGGCTGAACAGAGGACTGAAACTCTCGAGAAAGATCTTCTCCTCGTCAGGCACGAACGGCTCCGTCGCGGTGACGACGCTGAGGATGACATTGTGCTCATGGAGGACCTTGTAGTGCTTCAGGCTGTGCAGCAACGCCGTGGGCGCGCCTTCGACGTCGCTCGTCAGAAAGACGGCCGTTCCGTGCACAGTGGGAGGCGGCCGCTTGGCAAGCCTGTGGATGATACCCTCGAGCGGAACTTCATCGGCACGTGTGCGGGCGGCCAACAGTCGGCGTCCCGCCATCCACGTCTGCATGATAAGGCCCATGGTGCATGCCACGGTGACCGGAACCCATCCTCCCTCAGGAAACTTGGCGATATTTGCGACGAAGAACCCGGCGTCAATGAGAAAGAGCGGGACGATGACGGCTGCAGTGGTCGCGGTCGTCCATTTCCAGATGTGCTTCATCACGACGAAGAGCAGCACGCTGGTGATGAGCATCTCGCCGGTAACCGCGATACCGTATGCGGCAGAAAGTCCGCTCGAACTCCTGAAATACAGAACGAGTGCTACGACGAATACGAAAAGGAACGCGTTCACTTGCGGCATGAAGATCTGACCGGAGTGTGTTTCCGAGGTGTGCAGGATCTGGAGACGCGGTAGCACATTGAGGTGCATTGCCTGACGAACAAGGGAATATGCCCCCGAGATAACTGCTTGGCTCGCAATGACCGTGGCCGCGGTTGCCATACACACGATCGGCACCCGCGCCCATTCCGGATGCATGTCAAAAAAGGGATGCTTCGTCATATCCGGGTTTGCAAGCACGAACGCACCCTGTCCGAAGTAGTTCAGAAGCAGGCAGGGGAAGACGAGAAAAAACCATGCCGTCACGATCGGCCGTCGGCCGAAATGGCCCAGGTCCACATAGAGCGCCTCCGCCCCTGTGACCGCAAGAAACACTGCTCCTAGGACGGCGATCGCGTGCCCGACATTGCTCGAGGCATATAGAATGCCATGAAGCGGGTTGATGGCGCTAAAGATTTCTAAGTCGTCGAGAATATGGATGCCGCCACTTATTCCGAGAATTAGAAACCAGACTGCCATGATGGGGCCGAACACCGATGCAACCCCGCCTGTCCCGAAGCGCTGTACGAAGAACAGCACAGCAATGATGGTGACGGTGATCGGCACGATCCATCCGGAGAGCCCAGGGGCGACGACCTGGATTCCTTCGACGGCGGACAACACGGAGATTGCAGGCGTTATGATCGCGTCGCCGAGAAACAGGGAAGCGCCTGCGACGCCCAGAACGAGGATCCATGCCGGCTTCCCAGCGAAACTCTGGCGTGCAAGCGTCATTAAGGAGAGCGTCCCGCCTTCGCCTCGATTGTCGGCCCTCAGAACGAACGTTACGTACTTCACCGTGACGACGATCGTCAGAGCCCATACAATCAGCGAAAGAATGCCGAGCACGTTCTCCCGGTGCGATCCCGATCCTGCTGTCGCATGCAGAGCCTCGCGAAACGCATAGAGCGGACTGGTCCCGATATCGCCGTAAACGACACCAAGCGCTGCCAAAACCAAAGCGGGTAACCCGCTTCGTGTCTCAATCGCCAGTTCCGGGTCTTCGGATCGGAGTTGCGGATAGGTCACCGGGCAGTCCTGATGGGAGTGAGTATCTTTTCGAGGTTACGGCTAATGATCTCGTTGAACGTCCGACAGTTCGATTGGTTCGAAGGGGTGAACCACACCGCTGTTTGATCCGTCATTTTCTCCGACCGGCGCAGAATCGTGCTTGTCTTGCGGTCCAAGCCCTACCAAATGCTCGGAGCGTTAACTCGCGGCACGCGCGAGAACGTCAAAGCCCGGTCGCCATGGTACCAATAAACTCGTTCTCCTGACGCTGCGCCTGCCAGGATTGCGCGATACCTTACCACAGAGGTTCGCGATATTGCACAGAACCTACGCCAGAATGTTTGATTTTCAGGGACTTAAGTTGGGTTGATCGCGTGACGCCGGTTCAATTCCGACGCTACACTCAACCGAAATCGGGCAGGACCTCCTGGTTTCACTGGTCCTTGGAATGCACCAGTGCGCAGCTCTCATTCGCGTGCGCTGCAAAGCCATTCCGGTTCGCGGCATCGCCACTCGGTCGATGCGAGCTCGCAGGGAGTGTTAACCATCGTATATCGCGTCCCGCAATCAGCGTCCCAACGTTGTTCAGAGTCCACTCCCATTTGCGCATGACCTGAACTCCAGACTCCTAGAGTCCGCCACGCGCTACAGGCTGCAACCGGGATATTTGTAGAGGTCGGCTTGGGACAGATCGGGCGGGCATTTCACGGCGCCTGTGGCCTTCTGGCCGCATGACGATGCCTTAATCTGCGATATCGATGCATAACGCCCCTGAGAGACGCGAACCTTGACGCACTGCTTCTTGTCGGCGTTCCACCAGGTATTGTTGCCGCCCACGTCAACATAGCCCCGCGCCTGCATTTCGCTCTCGGCGCCAGCGGCTCGCGAGCCCACGAGGTCGGCGATATCGGATGGCGATTTGGCGAACGCGGCCAAGGGCACCAAGACTACGAGGCTGATTGCTATTGTCAGGCGCATGATGATTTCTCCCTGGCATACATACCGCGCAACGTTAGTAGAACCCAGTATCGTTGAGCAAGGCTGTGCTTAGACGACCGCTTGCTGCCGAAGACCCGCGGGCTTGACGTCCCCAAGCACCGCCCACTGCCAATCAGCCGGCCCCTCCCAAAAAACTGTAGATAACGTCGGTCACGCGATTTATTAGCAAAGACTAAATCTGCTACGCTTATTCGATCTTAGCAGTTAACGGCTCTATCGAATGACACGGAGGCTGATTTGCGAAAGACGGCTGTGAACAAAGAATACCTCGGAGCAGCCGCTCCGGTTCAGAGCAGCATCCTTCTGCGAGGTGCGCCATTCGACGCCCGCAACATTCCTCCATATTACCTGGACTTCTCATTCATCAAGCATGCTCTAAAGAGCATCTGTCGCGAGAACGGAATTGAGCGCGACCGCAGGGCAAGGGTCGAGGTCGCTGCTATGGTGATCGCCTTGTTTCAGGAAGGGGCACGTTCTGAAGGTGAAATCGTGGAACGCGCCCGCCAGAGGTGGTCAGAGGCAAGTATCCAATAGACACACCGCCGCTAGGCCAAGTCCCTGGCTCGCCTACGAATCTGCCACAGAGGGAATTTGCAGTAACAGGGTCGTTGGTTCCGATCCTTTCGGTTCAAGGCCGAGAAGTAATGGCGCAGTGCTTCGAAGGAAGGCAGACGGAAAACGACGCCCACCACATGATGAAGTCTGGAGGTTTGGCGCCCAAAGCGCATGCGATGCCTTTATGACGGTCTCCACTCATAAAGTTCACCGCATAGTCACGACGGTGAACAGCCATGTAGAGGGTATGTTGTTCACCACCGCTGATTTCATCATCGATTGCCGGCTGCAGGGGGCGGGAGCGATACTCTGCTTAATTCACGGGTCGCTTCCGGGCTGCCCCGCGGATGAACTGGAATTTGGCATCGTCGTCGGTGAAAACGGGCTTGTGCCGGTCGGTGATCGTTCCAGCGCCCCGGGCTGTTTGCAGTCGTTCCGATCGGCCTCGGCAGTCTTGCAGGCATTCCGCTAGCCGCCGGGCCAAGTGGGCATCTCTACTTTTGATGTTATTCGCTGACACGTACAATCAGCTTACCGAAATTCTTGCCCTGCAGCAGGCCGATGAAGGCCTCGGGGGCATTCTCCAGGCCATCGACGATGTCCTCGCGGAATTTCAGGCGGCCGTCGGCCAGCCATGCCGACGCTTCGCTCAGAAAATCGGGCCGCTGGTCCGCGAATTCGCGCTGAATGAAGCCACGCACCGTCAGGCTCTTGCGAAGCACGGCTCGCATGAAGCCGGGAAGGCGATCGACGCCTTCTGCCGGTTCGTTGTTATAGTGGGCAATCAGGCCACAGACGGGTATGCGTGCGAAATCATTGAGAAGAGGAAAGACCGCTTCGGCAACGGGGCCGCCGACATTCTCGAAATAGACGTCAATCCCATCGGGGCAGGCTAACGCGAGTTGGGCGTTGAAATCCTTGGCGCGGTGATCGATTGCAACATCGAAGCCTAGTTCGTCGCGGACGAATGCGCATTTCTCAGGGCCGCCGGCAATGCCGACAGCCCTTGCACCTTCAATTTTCGCAATCTGGCCGACAACCGATCCGACGGCGCCGCTTGCTGCGGCGACAACAACGGTCTCGCCGGGCTTTGGCCTGCCGATATTGCGAAGTCCGGCATAGGCGGTGAAGCCTGGCATGCCGAGCACGCCGAGCGCCGCGGTCAGGGGTGCCTGCGTGGCGTCAAGCCTTCTCAGCCCGTCGCCGCTCGATGTAGCGTAGGTCTGCCAGCCCGAATGGGACAGGACGATGTCGCCCGGCGCAAAATTGCTGTTGCGGCTGCCGATGACGCGGGCAACCGTGCCGCCTTCCATGACCCCGCCGATAGCAACGGGTGGAGCATAAGATTTCGCGTCATCCATGCGTCCGCGCATATAGGGATCGAGTGATAGATAAAGAACCTGCAGAAGGACCTCACCTTCTGCGGCCGTCGGCAGGGGGCCGCGCTCGGTTCGGAAGTTCTCAGGCGACGGCAGCCCTTTGGGCCTTGATGCCAGCGTTACCCTTACATTCTCCAAGGCTTCGGGCATCGAATTCACTCCATAATCAAGATCGTTCATACCTGCCTGACGGTAGCGTCATCCCACCTCAGCCGCACGGTGCTTTTTTCCTTTCTTTCAACTCCAAAGAGAAAGCGGTTTCCTATCGAGCTAAATATCTACTTATTTGTGAGCCGATGTGATGACCTATCTTCTCAGCTTGCTGGACAAGGCCCCGGTCGAAGCTGGTGCGACCGCGGCGGATGCGCTTGTGGCGGCCGTCAAGCTGGCCATTGCGGTCGAGGAATTCGGTTGTCACCGCTTCTGGGTCGCCGAGCATCATAGCATGACCAACCTGGCGAGTTCCGCACCCGAGGCGCTGATCGCCTATCTACTTGCACGCACGTGCTCGATCCGTATCGGCTCGGGCGGCGTGATGCTGCAACACTATAGCGCCTACAAGGTCGCCGAGACTTTTAACGTCCTGTCCTCGCCTGCGTCGAGCGCCTATCCTTTCAATCAGTCGCCATGCAGATTTCAAATGGTCATTCCTTGACTTTCAATCGGTCATAGCCCTAATTTCAAACAGTCATCAAAGGAATGAAGCTGTGGCGCTGTACCCAAGGCTCGTTGAGCAACGCATTGCCGACGCCATGTCAGACACGCGAGTCGTACTGATCGTCGGTCCCAGACAATCAGGAAAAACGACGTTGGCCAAGAAGATGGCCAACGAGGGGATGGAGTATTACACGCTGGACAATGCAACGACCCTGGACGCAGCGCGACAGGATCCAGTTGGTTTTGTAAGAGGTATGGATCGCGCCATCATCGATGAAATTCAGCGCGCGCCCGAGCTGTTGTTGGCCATCAAGGAAAGCGTGGATACCGACCAGCGCCCAGGGCGTTTCCTTCTGACCGGTTCAGCCAATCTCATGACGTTGCCACGCGTGGCAGACTCGCTCGCAGGGCGCATGGAGGTCGTTCGATTGCTGCCGCTTGCGCAAAGCGAGATCAGAACCGCTGGCAGCAGCTTCCTGCGCGACGCCTTTCGAAACGAAGCCAAGGCCGGAGAGCCAATCTTCGGAGACGACCTTATGGCTGCAGTTTTGGCCGGTGGATATCCCGAGGCACTGGGCCGCAAAACCTTGAGCCGCAGACAGGACTGGTATGCGGATTATGTCCAGGCGATCGTTCAACGCGACGTTCGCGATGTCGCGCAAATCGAGCAGATCGCTCAAATGCCGCGCCTGCTACGCATTCTGGCAGAGCATTCGGGACAGCTCGTGAACTATTCCAGAACTGGCGCGGCCATTGGGATGAACCACATCACAACGCAAAAATATGTCGGCATCTTCGAGAGCCTTTTCCTCGCTCGAACCGTACAACCCTGGTTTTCCAACAAACTGAAACGTCTGACGAAGACACCGAAAATACATTTCCTCGATTCCGGCCTTCTCGCATCCCTTCGAGACCTCTCTCTCGACCGCCTTCGCGACGACAGGGGTCAGTTCGGGGCGTTGCTGGAGACTTTCGTTTTTGGAGAGATCCTTAAACTCGCCAGCGGCGCGCAAACCCGCCTCGAGTTTTCGCATTTTCGTGACAAGCAGCAGAACGAAGTCGATGTCGTCATCGAAGATACAAGAGGGCGGATCGTCGGTATCGGGATAAAAGCGTCAGCATCCGTCTCGAATTCCGATTTTTCGGGATTGCGAATTCTGGCCGAAGCATCCGGAGAACGGTTTGTTTCGGGCATGGTCTTGTATGACCACCAGAAGGTGATCCCTTTCGGAGAACGTTTGTCCGCTGTTCCAATATCGGCCTTGTGGCGTTAGCGCGTGAGAATGTCGCTTCAGTCTTTAGCCCCGATCATTCTTGAGACTTCCGAGGTTTCGATAACTATGGGGGTCGGTCCACGCGACAGGAGAGCGGTTCACGGAGATCTACTCACCAGGGCAACGAAAATCCAACACCAAGGGGTAGACGATGGCACTCATGCTCGTCGTGGGTGCTGCTGACGAGCCTTGTGCTTGCTTGAATGTCACTGCTCATTGCGCGGGAGCCATGCGCGGACTGCCGCGCAGGACAAGTGCGAATGCGCCAAGTCCCAGAAGGGTGAGGCAAAACCCTGCCCATACCGCAGAGAGCAAACCCAGGCCGCTGCCGATGGCCAGCCCGCCCGCCCAGGCGCCGATGGCATTTGCGACGTTGAGAGCGGCCAGGTTCATGGCACCCATCAAAGTTGGGGCTTCCGGCGCAAGTCGCGTAAGGCGGACCTGGATCGTGGGTATTGCTGTCATCATGGTTGCCCCGACGCAGAAAAGCCCGACGAAAAGCGTGGGGGCGTTGGAGCCGAAGCTGGCAACGATCGCGAGTACGATGACGGCGCTCCCGAAGCCCACCACGATGCCGCGTGCCGGGTGCAGGTCAGCAATTCTGCCGCCAAGAAGGTTTCCTGCCGTCATGCCGATCCCGAACAGGGCGAGAGCGATCGGGATCCATCCCGGGCTCATCGAAACGACATCGGTCACGAAAGGGCCGATGAAAGTATAGACGGCAAAGATGCTCGATACGCCAAGCGCTGCCACCAGCATCATCCACCAGACCGCCGGTTTGCCGAGCGAACTTAGCTCTCGGACGATTGAACCGCCATTCAAGGCATTCGCCCTGGGGAGCCATAGCCACAACGCAGCGGCGGACGCCACGCCGAGAGCTGCAACGGCAAAGTAGGTATTCCTCCATCCCAGGTTTTGGCCGAGGAAGGTGGCGAGTGGTGATCCGACGATCGTGGCAATCGTCAGGCCGCTCATCACGAGGGCGAACGCTTTCCCACCATGTCCCGGGCCGACAATATATGATGCCACGACCGCACCCGCCCCGAAGTAGGCGCCTTGGGGCACGCCACTGATAAAGCGAGCCACCGCAAGCGTGCCGAGGCCTGTCGCCAAGGCTGAGAGGATGTTTCCGCACACGAAGACAGTCATAAGCAACAGAAGCAAAGTTCTGCGGTTAAGATGAGCCGCGGCCAGCGTGACGAGGGGTGCACCGATCACGACACCGAATGCGTATGCTGTTATCGCGTTCGTAGCGGCCGGCAGATCGATCTGCAAACTCGCCGAGAACAGCTGCAGAATTCCCATACTCGCGAATTCGGATGTGCCAATACAGAAGCTTCCGAGCGCAAGAGCGAAGAGAGTGAGGCCGGCTTTCTGCCGTTGTCGCTGGTCAGTACAGTGAACGTTTACAGCGGCGCATTGGGCTTCAAAGGCTTTACTGAGCATTTTGGCCTCCGTTGATTTAAGGTGACTGCCTCGTCTCGACGCGGTCTGTTTCATTTGGAATTGCAGCAGCCGATCAAGGGTGCCGCTACCGAGAACCTTACTGCTGAGAAGGCATCACGATTGTTAAATGACGCTTACTTCCGAAAAGATGTGCTGCAGCCGTCTCGTGAGCGATCCTACGCGGTGCCGCGATTGCCGACCGCCCGGAGCGGCTTGCAGGACAGGGGCCTTTTATGATCCTCATTTCCCCTCGCGCTACTGGGCGAGATAACCCCCGTCGATATTCAATTCGATGCCGGTCACGTAGCTTGCCTCTTCGGAAGCCAAGTAGAGACAGCCATATGCGATCTCGATCGGCTTGCCGCCGCGTTTCATCGGAGTCATGGCGATGACGGCATCGTTGAGTGCTGGCGCTTGCTTGTCCGTGAGCGGCGTATGTATGAAGCCCGGATGTACGGAGTTGACCCTGATCCCGTCGGATACGAACGTTATCGCTGCGTTTTTGGACATGTTGCGGACAGCACCTTTGGCGGCATGGTAGGAATGCGCACCTGCAACTGCCGCACTGCCCCATATCGAGGAGATGTTGACGATCGAACCCGCCTGCTGCTTGCGCATGACACGAACTGCTTCCCGCATGCCGAGGAAGACGCCGGTCTGGTCGACGGCGATCATCTTCAGCCAGTCCTTCATTTCCAACTTGTCGAGGGGTTCGTAAGCGATAATGCCGGCGCTATTTACCAGCACGTCCAGGCGGCCATGCTTCCGGAGGATCGCGCTAACGACGGTTGCCCATTGCTCTTCGCTGGTGACATCAAGTGTCACCGCTTCAACCCCTTCGGGGTATGGTTGCTCGGGCGGCTTGATGTCGCCCGCGACGACGATGGCGCCCTCGTTATCGAAGAGTTCCGCCACGGCGAAGCCAATACCACCAGCGGCTCCCGTGACCAATGCAACCTTGCCTTTGAGTCTCATATAGCAACTCCTGGTCTGACGGTCTCGTAGGCGGAGGCGTCTACGGGGCGGGTGTGTTTTCCCCGCACCGCGATTGCCTTCATTCGCCGACGTATGGTCTTGTCAGGCTTGCTAGTCGCTGGCCGGCGCCAGAATTTGCATTCGCATCACCTTCACGCCCCCGTCGGCGAGTTCTGGTAGCTTGGCAAACCACTCCTTCACATAAGGCATTGCGTTATGTGCCTCGAAGTCGGTTTCGTTGGCAAATATCTCGTAGAAGATGAAGTGTCCGGGGGTCTCTCGGCTCTCCTGCAGGAAGTAGACGAGGTTTGCAGGATCGCTACGCACGAGGTCGATGAGTGGAAGCGTGATGGCTCTCAGTTCGGTCTCCTTGCCCGGTTTGGCACGGACCTCGGCAACGACCGAGTAAGCTCCGCTGGCAATTTTGGCATAGCCCTGTCCCGGACCTTCCTGTGCGAGCGCTTCCGTTTGGAGAACCGTTCCCGCAAGCAGGCCACCAAGCAGAATAGCCGAGGTTTGCAGCCGCAATGTTCTGATCATGTCATATCTCCCTATCTCGCCCAATCGCAGTGGCCGCTGACAAAGCCAGGACCGGTTTGAGACGTGATGTCGATGCGTTTTGGGACTACTTCGCGGCGAGTTGCAGATGCGCTGCCAGCGCGTCGGCAAACCGCTTTTTCACCGGCCCGAGCGCCTTCACAAACTCCAGTTGTTCCCCCTCGGGGCCTTTGCAATAGATCAGTTCCCATCCGTCTGATGGCGCGACAGTCACCTTGTTGGTGTTAGCACTCAAAGGAGCCGCCTTTCGCTCCACTTCAGTCGAAACGCGAATGATGCGATTTGCTCGTACCTGCGTCATTCCGCGTCGTGCGGACTCCGCCTCGAGATCGGCGATGAACTGGTTGAAGTCGACATCGTCTCCGACATGGAAGCAGATGTGCATCATTCGCGGGAAGGCCGGGCTCATGTGCTCCAGCGGTTCGGCGAAAGCCTTCGGGCCGCCCATCGGCTGGTCGGCATCGCGATACTGCAACAGTTCGATTACGACATTATCGAACTGAATGAACCGCACGTCGAGGCGTTGGGTGCCTCCTCTGAGATCGGGAACGCCGATTGTCCGTGGATTTACGCCGAGTTGATTGGCGAGAATTTCCTGGTCGGCCAAAAGCGTGTTCTGGACCGCGTCGCCTTGGAAATCGCCGTGGCGGAAGACTTCGGTTCCGCCGAGCACTGCCGTGTAGAACTCATAAGCGCGTTCCATGTTCTGTACGGTGAGGCCGAAATGCTGCACACCCTGGAGCCGGGCGCCTAGCGAACCCGTGGCGCGGGTTGCTGCCGGCGTTTCCTCCGCGAAGGCAGTGGCGCTACCGCCGAGGGCGGCGGCAATTCCGCCGAGAGCAACGCCTCCCGCAGCGCAAAGAACAGCTCGGCGATCCGGGTCGTCCGGTTGGATAGAAGTCTTTTGCGTGCGCGGCATCGTTAGCTCCCGTGGTTCGTTGGGGTGATTGCGAAAATTCTAACGCGGATGCGCTTGCGAGGCTGGTTAAGATCGGGGAAATTCGGTGAACCGAGCCGCAATCCCGTCAGCACGATATCGACGCCTGTGGGCGGACTGCGGTCTCCGAGAGCGGCACCAACCAAAGGCTCATATGGGTATGGACAGGACGGCGGGGCGAACCAGACGGATTGCGATCGTGTTGGGTGCAGGCGTGGGGATGTATTTCAGCATCGGGATCGTGCTGATCTATGGCTTTAGCGTTTTCATTGTACCGATCACCGCGGATACTCAGTGGGATCGGACAGTGGTGGCCGCCGTGGTCGCACCCATAGCCATCGTAAACGGTCTCATGTCGCCCGTAGTGGGTGCACTAACGGATCGGTTCGGTCCGCGTCGGGTGCTTGTTGTTTCATCCGTGTCGATGGCCATCGGCCTTGTTGGTGTGGGAATCGCGCCAAATAGCCTGGAGACATTCATCGTGGCCGTCGTTGTGGCGAGCCTCATGGGCGCCGCGCAGACCGGCGTGCCCTATACCTATATGATCGTCGGATGGTTCTCCTCACGACGCGGTCTCGCATTGGGTGCCATGCTTGCCTTCGTTGGACTTGGGATCGCGACGGTTCCTCCCTTCCTCGCATTCCTGATTTCAGTGTGGGGCTGGCGCTTTGCCTTTGTGGCTGCCGGTCTGGTGTCCGTGGCGGCTACGCTACCTGTCGCGCTTTTCGTTGTTCGCGATCCACCTGCACGTCGGGAGGTCGTGGGTTCAGGGGGCGAGGGCCACACTGTTCGCCAGGCGGTGGAAACCGCCAGCTTCTGGCTTATGTTGGCCGCCTTCTTTTTCAATTACTTCGCTGCTGCGGCCGGATCGATTTCACTTCCTGTCGTTTTGGCGGATCGCGGGGCCGATCCGGCGAATGCAGCTTTTGTCATGAGCCTTGTGGGCCTCGCTTTCATCGCCATGCGCCTCGGCTATGGGGCGTTGCTCGACAGATTGCCGCCGGTGCCATTGACCAGCCTGGCCTTTTTGTCACCCGCTGTCGGTCACCTCATTTTATTGAGCTCGGAGGGTCTCATCCCAGTCTATGTCAGTGCCGTCTTTTTCGGCCTTGCCACCGGAGCGGAAGGTGACGCGATCGGTTATCTCCTGGCGAAGCGCTTCGGAATGCGCAGCTTCGGTAAGCTCTTCGGCATCAACTACATGGCTTTGACGTTTGGCGCGGGCCTCGGACCGGCCTCATTGCATATCATGGCGGCCGAAGGCACCCACTACCTTGAGGCTTTCACGATCTTTGCCGTCATTGCGGCGATCGCTCCGGTGCTTCTGCTTTTGGATGGTCGTACGCGATCGCTTACTGCTCGGGAGCAGACTGAGTACGCTTTGCGCGCCGAGTGACAGGGACGGCGGCCGCGCGCCTCCTGCCGACGTCCTTCAAAACATTGAGGAGCTCGCGAGCTCTAGCAAGATCACGGGTTGCGAACCCGTCGTTGAAGCGCCCGTAGACGGGCGCCAAAACTCCTGCGGCCTTGACGTCTTGATCCGTCCGAAGCCAGTGCTCGGCCAGAGCCGTCGCCGCGCGCAACTCCCATGACAGTGCGCCCTGCCGGCGTGCCAGATCGATTGCTTGCACATAAAGCGCCTCGGCGGGTTTGTCCGTCCGGTGGTCGCCCTCCTTGCCCAACAAATCCGCCTTTATGCGCAACAGTTCAGGCATGCACCAAATTTCGCCGGTCGAAGCCGAAAGTGAGAGGGCCTCGTCGATTGCCATGCGCCCCGCTTCGACGTCTCCGTATTTTCCCAGATCCGCAGCATAAACGCCGATGTAGAATGGGCACCGCATGCGGAAGTCCACAGCGAGAAGCTCATCAAGCGCGCCTCTCAAGATTGCCAGTCCAGCTGCGTCGCCGCTTTGCAGGAGCCACTCTGCGCGCAAGCAGCGGCCCATGGCACTCCAAACCGTCATGGCGTGTTCGGCGACATGAGCTTCGATGGCGACAAGCAGGCGCTCAGCGGCAACAAGGTCTCCCGTCAGCAGCGCGATAGGGCAGGCAGTATGGACCACGGCGTTGCAGAGCGCGAGGGCATGTTGCGCGGCGCGCGCTTCTTCCAATTGACGCTGTGCCATGGCAACCGCCTTGTCGGGATGTCCCTGTAGCCAGGTAACGTTTGCAAGGGTGCCCCGCGCCGCAGATCGCGGGTCCAATTGAAACCGCGCAGTGTCCGAGCGAGTCACGGGAGGAATGTATCTGGCTATCATGCGTTCAAGGTGATGCTGTGCGTCGGCAAGCTCACCGAGGTAACGCAGGGCAGTTCCCGCCTGCCTGCCGACATTATTGCGTGCGTCGAGATCGCCGCGATCGGTTGCCAGCTCTCGGATCTTCTCCGCCATCGCCAGAGCGGCGCGATGGTCGCCCGTCCATGTGAAATAGTCGCACAACCCCCAGAGACATCTGAGCGCGTAGTCGGTGTCGCGGAGTGACTCGGCGCAACCGAGTGCTGCCGTCCAGGCTGCCTTGACCTCGGGGAGGGGCCCCCGCGTATGAAGCAGCGTGGTTCCATAGGCAAATTGCAGCTTCATTTCGTCGCCCGCACTGCGGAAATTGGCAAAGCGACTGCTAAGAGCATGTTCCACCCCCGCGCGACACTCTTCCACGAGCGATAGATGCTCCCAGAAGGGAAGAGCCGCTACCGTGAGCGCTACGCCGATTGCGCCGCTGCGGTTCCCGGAGAACGCCCAGCCCAAAGCACTGCGGATATCATCCATCTTCCGCCCGTACTCGGCGAGCCAGTCGGCGGTCGGCCGAATTTTCCATTCGACTTCAGCGCGTTTGGCGAGTTCGAGGAGATGTTCGGCGTGGCGTTGACGCATGCTGTCGCTTTCGCCGCTTTCGGCAAGTTTCTGCAGCGCATATCTGCGTGTCGTATCGAGCAATCTGTACTGCGTCCCGAACTCTCCTCGCTCCGTCGAGACAAGCGACTTCGCAACGAGGTTCGCGACAGCGTGAATGCATTCAGAGCGGGGGCGACCTTTGTCGACCGCAACGGCGCAAGCGGATTCAAGACTAAAGGCTCCAGCAAAGACCGAGAGGCGTCGCAGCAGGACGCGTTCAGGCTCGACGAGCAGTCCGTAGCTCCAGTCCATCGTCGCAGCCAAGGTATGGTGGCGAGAGTCACGGCCGCGCCTATCGCTCAACACATGAGATTGATCGGAAAGAATATCGAGGAGTTCGCGTGTACTGAATGCCTCCAGTCGAGGCGCTGCAAGTTCGATTGCGAGTGCCAGACCATCGAGCCTGCGGCAGATCTCGGCAACGATTGGTGCGTTCTCGTCGCTGAGCTTGAACTCGTTGCGACTTCCAGCCGCGCGTTCGACAAAGAGCTCGACGGCTGGGAACGCCAAAGCCCCGGCTGCAGAAAGTCCGGACGCCTCCGGTGGGGTTTCGAGCGGCGGCAGGCGATGGATCTGTTCTCCAAGAACCCGTATTGGTTCTCGGCTTGTCGCGAGAATTCGCACCCTTGCTGCGGCAGCCAGAATCGCGTCTGCGCAAGCAGCCACCGCTTCGACAACATGTTCACAATTGTCGAGGACAAGCATGAAATCCCGGTCGGCCGCGAAGGCGGCGATCGCAGCTTTGATATTTGCCGAGTGAACCCTCAATCCGATCGCCGTGGCGATCGACGACGGTACGAGAGTGGCATCGTTCACAGTCGCCAGATCAACGAACCAGACGCCATGCTCATAAGCTGTGGTCAGTCGGTCAGCGATTGCGAGCGCCAATCTCGTCTTGCCAACGCCGCCCGGGCCTACGATCGTCACGAGGCGTGAGCCCTCAAGGGCATGCCCGATCGCATCAATGGCAGGATCTCTTCCCACCAAGCGGGTCGCTGAAACCGGCAGGTTATGCTTGCGGGCAGACGTCGCGATAACGGAGGCGTCACTGTGCCCGGAAATATCCACGGGAAACACGAACTGATAGCCGCGGCCGCTCACCGTCGCTATGTATTGCGTGCCGTCGGGGGCGTCCCCAAGCACCCGACGAAGTGCCGCAACGTTCACCTTGAGATTGCTTTCCTCGACGAAAGTATCCGGCCAGGCCCGCGACACCAGCTCAGCCTTGCTCACCGGTTCACCAGGTCGCTCAATCAGAGCCACCAAAATTTCCAGAGCGCGGCTACCGATACGGACGGCCGTCTGATCCCGCATCAGCGACTGGCGTTCCGGTACAAGCACATATGGACCAAAGGAATAAGAAGGCACGGCCAAAGCTCCGGGCGAAAAAATGCAAAGCTTTTCAATACGGGGACGATCGTTTCACGAAATCACTCCTGCCACGAGATTATAGACAGGAGCAGCGAGGCAACCTATAGTAGCGACGGGTATTACCTTTGACTAAGGAGCTGACATGGCATCACCTACCTCGCTGAAGCTCGATGGCGAGTTAAAGGGCCGCGTCCAACACTTGGCCGAAGTCCGTCGCCGTTCGTCCCACTGGATCATGCGCGAAGCGATTGAGCAATACGTGGAACGTGAAGAGAAGCGGGAGGCGCTGCGGAGTGAGACCCTGAAGGCCTGGGATGAATTTCAGGCGACCGGCCTGCATGTGACAACCGATGAGGTCGAAAAATGGCTTTCGACGTGGGGAGCCGACGACGAGCAGCGCGCTGCGCCCGGATGCCACAAATAATCTTCTTTCCGGCCTCCGTTCGTGATCTCGAGAGACTTCGGGAGTTCTTGCGACGGAAGACCCCGTTAGCGGCCAAGCGAGCGGGCGAATTTATTCTCCAAGGTCTACGGGCGCTTGGCGCGCATCCCTACATGGGTCGCTCATTGAAGATCTGCCCGATCAGTATCGGGAATGGCTCATGGAATTCGGTGACAGCGGATTGCACGCTACCGTATCGATGAGAATTATTTGACGGTCCTCGCCCTGCGCCATCAGAAAGAGGTTGGCTTCTGATGGCATTGTAGCGATCGGTGTTCCGCTCGTGCAGCTAAAACCTTTGTGCGACAAAGCGGGTAGCCGGTCCGATGCTCATCAAGTGGACAGTGGCCGCCCGTGGACGGCCCTGGAAATCTCGCTAGCGTGTGTCGGCCGGAGTTGTTGCGCCGGCCGAAAAGGATCAGGTCGAGGACCGCGCTTGCTATCAGGCCGATCGATGTATTGTATCGATACCGATCATGGACGAATGCGGATGATCGTCTTCCCAGTGCGCCGCTCGGTCGAGTTAAAGGTGGCAATAGCGCTATCGAGTGTAGAGATGTTGCCGATGTTCGTCCGTAGGCGTCCGTCCCGTACCCGCTGAACGATTTCGTCCAGCTGGGCACGATTGGATTCAACGACGAAGTCGATTGCCAGACCGTCGGCGGGCCGCGCCTCGACTGGCCCAACAATGGACACCAGCGTTCCTCCGGCGCGTATGAGGCCCGCAGAACGCTTTCCAATATCGCCGCCAATGACATCATACACCAGATCGACGCCACCGACGTCTTCGAGCACATCATTTTGAAGATCCACGAACTCTTGGGCCCCGAATTCGAGAGCCTTCTGACGGTCGGCGGAGCGTCCGGTGCCAATAACATAAGCACCAAAGTCGCGCGCTAGCTGCACTGCAATCGAGCCGACTGCGCCGGCGGCACCGTGTACGAGGATGCTCTGGCCAGCCTGAAGGCGGCCGTGCTGAAACAATCCCTGCCATGCGGTCAGGCCCGAGATTGGCAAGCTCGCGCCCACCGCGAAATCGACTTCGCCTGGCAGCGGCGCGAGGTTGCGCGCCTCGACAGCCACGTATTCCCCTAAGGTCCCGTCGCGATACCAATCCGTGAGGCCGAACACCCGCTGCCCCACCGACAGTCCGGTCGTACCATAGCCCAGAGCAGTGACCACCCCGGCCAGCTCATGCCCCGGGACCGATGGTGTTCGCTCGCGGCCACCCCGGTCGACCCAGGTCGAGGGCCAGGTCAGTTCTGTCGGGACGAATCCCGCCGCATGAACCTCAACGATGACGTCGTTTATCGCCGCCTGCGGCTCGGGCCGCTCCACCAGCTTCATGCCGGCCGTTCCCGCGGCTTGATCAGTTACTATGATCGTTTTCATGGGATTAATCTCCTCAGACATTTGTTGCTTCAGACTAAAGCTTGTCGCATCTAAATCGCCTCATACCCTGCGGCCTTGAAGTAGTTTCGACATTCCTCAACGGAGAACAGTGCGCAGATGTCACTGAGGGCATTCGATATTGCGTCGAAGCTCCTTGCGG
>NZ_JACUZX010000032.1:0-72259 GCF_014851575.1 Rhizobium sp. RHZ02 | reverse complement strand
CACAAACCGAGGCGACACACGGAAATGCCGAGACGCCTCGCGATGGGTGTTACCCTCTTCAACGAACGCAACAACACGGGAACGCAACTCGATCGGATGTGATTTGCCCATGACCGGTCTCCTTCCACCTACGAAGGAATCACAAATCGGCCGATTCGAGAACCTGAATCAAAAAACGGGCGACGCGCTTTAGGCAATGACCTGTAACGGGACTCACAGATTTCCAAGTTCGAGATTTACCAAACCTGGTGTTTCCGCTCACCTTCGACGGACGGTGCTGGAGTCCGTTTTGCTCGCACCGGACCACAGACATTCGTTGTCAGGTAACGCTGAGTGAGACAGGCGCTATCGGTCGAAATGACCGTACAGTAGTAAAATGCGGAGATTAACCTCAACAATATCCGCATAAATGCGGAGATTATGCTTGCCATTCTCCGCATTCGTACCCTATCTTGAGACATGACCTATATATGGCAGTCTGCCTACTGGCCGCGTTTCGAATGGAAATTCGATAACCTTGCATCAAGACTTGCAACCGTACGCCTCGATCAGGGGCGCCTCATCGGCCGTGTGGAGAGCCTCGGTTTTCGTACGCGCGAGGCGACCTTTCTGCGAGCGCTAACTGACGACGTCGTCAAGTCGTCGGCGATCGAGGGAGTGCGGCTGGATGAACAACAGGTGCGGTCGTCGCTGGCACGGCGGCTCGGAATCGATATCGACGGATTCGTGACACCCGACCGCTCGGTTGAGGGGATCGTCCATATCACGCTCGATGCCACAATCAATTGCTCGGAACCACTGACGACGGAGCGGCTGTTTCAATGGCATGCGGCCCTTTTTCCGACCGGCCGCAACGAATGGGGTCACCGGCTTCGCGTCGGCGATTGGCGCGACGACTCAGGCGGCCGCATGGAAATCGTTTCCGGCGCATTTGGACATGAGAAAGTCCACTATGTTGCTCCACCAGCAGATCGCATGGACGCTGAGATGTCAGCCTTCCTCGAATGGTTTAACGGATCGAACGACCTTGATCCTCTCGTTAAAGCAGCGATCGCCCACCTCTGGTTCGTCGCCATCCACCCTTTTGGCGATGGTAATGGCCGCATAACCCGCGCAATCGCCGATATGGTGCTCGCACGCGGTGATGGCGGCGCTCAGAGACTTTACTCCATGTCTGCAGCGATCGAGAGATCGCGCCTCGGCTACTATGAAGCCCTGCAGTCAATCACGAGCAAGGAAGCTCTCGATATCACGAGCTGGATCGGGTGGTTCCTGGATCGTCTGGGCAATGCTGTCGGCGACGCGTTGCTAACCCTCGACAACGTCATGCTGAAGAATGATTTCTGGCAAGCCCATGCCACAGGCGATCTCAATCCGCGACAAGCCAAGGTCCTTAACCAATTGCTAGAAGGAAACTTCGAAGGCAAGCTTACATCGACGAAATGGGCGAAATTGACGAACGCATCCCAGGACACAGCGTCTCGCGATATTGCGGACCTGTTGGCGAAAGGGATCCTGCAAAAAGGTGAGGCTGGTGGGCGCAGCACAGCCTATGAACTGGTTATGGACTTTCCGACGCACACCTCGCGATCCGAGTGAGATCGATCCGATCAGCCACAAGACCCTCCGGTGAGCCGTACACCATGGAAGCAATCAGACGAGATCGCCGGCGGTTTGCCGGGTTGGTCGCTTATTGCGACTACTCTGCGTCTGTCTCTACCAGAAGCGACGAGCGTTCCTCGATTTTGCGGTAAAGTGCCTTCAGCCAGGGTTGTGCTCTTGATAAGATCTGAGCCATCAATCCTGTATACTTGAAGACTGAAGCTCTTTAAGAGCGGGGCGCGGCAATGCCGGTGAATTCCGATCAGGTGGGCCGGACCAGTTTCTCACTTTGTAGACTTCAGTATCCGGTGGATTCCGTGATCCGGAAGCGGGCGACGATATCGCCCTCGCACCACATGGGGAAATTGGTTCCCCACTTATTGTTGTGCAGATTGAAGCGGATGCCTTCGGCAAAGCTCGGGCGCGTCTTGCAGAAGGTCATGAAGTCCCAGCTCTGCGGCGCCACCAGCGGTGTATCCAGCGGCTCGATCGTCAAAGTGGAGGCCTCCCGCGCAGCAGCGACCGCCTGAAGCTGTGCCCCGCCACTTTCGGCAATGCGCTCCGATGAGTGCCAGAGGCCCATCTTGTTGAAACTCCAGTCCGATGCGCCGGCCGGCGTGAAAGACAGGAAACTTGCCTCCGGCATTCGGTTCGCGGGCTTGCCGCGCAACACGAACGTCAGAATCAACCCCTCCCCCTCCTCCATATGCAGCGACAAAATCGGCGGCGCTCCATACTGCCCGTTTGCCTGTTTGGGCATGGAGAGGACGGCGGAGGATCCCTCTGCAGCCGTCAGCACCGGCACGAAGACCTTGGAGAGACCGGCTCCAGAAGCGGCAAGACCCGGCTTGTCGTGGTCGAGGATCGCCCATTCCGGCCGATGCGTCAGATAGGTGTCCATATGCCGCGCCATGTCGGTGGCGTCGTAGCTCTCGTAGCGGTATGCGACCAGAGAATGTCGTCCCTCCGTGTCAGTTCGGCCTTCAATCGTACGCCCGGCGGGCGTGACAAGGGCCGTGAGATCTCCGGTTACCGGGTCGACATGAGCTTCCCATCGGCCGGCACTGATCGTTCCGGCCCGAGCCGAAATCGCTGGCAGGGCGGGTGCAGCGAGCCTGGAAATTGCCGCTTCGGCAATCTCGCGGTCGTCACACCCCAGCACCGAGACAGCCTTGTCGATATAGGCCCGTTGCTCGGCCCAGGAAACTTCCGAATAGGCAAACCGGTAATCGGATGCCCGCGCAACTTCGAAGTCCTTCCGCGACCAGGCCTTGTCGTCCCGGAGATAGGTCTTGATGTCAACGCCGCACGTGTGTTCGGCGACCATTGCCAGGCCGCGCCCGAATGCGAGCCGGCTCGGTGTCAGCCCGTCGTCAGCGAAACGGTCATACTGGCGTTGCAATGCGAGGAACCGGGCGGTCTTTTGGGGATCCGTGGCGCTTCCGTGGATCCAGCTGTCGCCGAGTTCGATATCGAGCACCGGGAATTGTTCGCGGGCATCCCAGAGGATTGCGCCGTAGTCTTCGAGTGTCGCGGCGCGTATGACAGCATCTGGCGCCTTGTGGTGCATCTCGCGATAGACGTCCACAGTCTGAGCCACGCTCTGCGGGCCGATGTTGTCGCTGGTATGGGCAAAACTCAGCGCGTCGCTCATGCCTTCCGGAAAATAGGTCTCGCCATAGGAACGCTGGTACATGACGACGATCTCCTCGCCGCCCGGGGCTCGCCAGCGGAAGACATCCGGCACGTTCGGTGGTGGAGAGGCTGTGTTGACGCCCAGATGCAAGAAACGAATGCCGGCGTCGGCGAGCATCGGCACCATCCCGAGCGTATGACCCGGCACATCGGTCATCTTGGCGGCGATCGTCCTCTTGCCGAAACGCCGGTCGAGTTCTTGCGAATAGGAGAGGCCGGCACGGAAAAGCGCCGGGGACATCAGTTCCGTATGCGTCGTGTAGGGCAGGCCGTGCCAGCGGATGAGACCGTGCTCGATCGCCTGTTCCAGACGCTTGACCTCTGCCGGTGAGCGGGAATTCAGGTGATCCCAGATCAGCCAGGCGCCAGTCGTCCAGATGAAGCGCGGCTCATCCGGGTTCTCGGCGAAGAAGTGCGCGCCCGTCTCGATTGCCTGAGGAATGAACCGGTCGTGATACTGTTTGCGGACCTTTTCCGCGTGATCGGTGAAGCCGATGTCGAGATGCGTCTTGAAGACCAGATGGACGCGCTTTTCTGTCATTTCCATTTCAATCAGCCGATCAATTTCAATCAACCCACTGTGCCACGCACGACGAGCCGGGTGCCGAGCGTTTCGGTCAATGGACCGTCGTCGGGATTCCTCAGACGCCGGAGAATGAGGCGAACGAGGGCGCGGACGCGGTCCTCGAGATCGATCCGGACGGTGGTGAGATTGTAAGCTTTCCAGTGCGACTGCGGGATGTCGTCGAATCCGATGACCTTGACGTCGCCCGGCACCGAAAAGCCAAGATCGTGGCGCAGGGCATCAATCGCCCCGAAGGCACCGACGTCGTTGGCGGCAAAGATCGCGTCCGCACCGTCCTCGACCCGGAAAAGGTCGAGCGTGGCGCGATAGGCGGTATCGTAGGTATAGTCGCCATTGATGACTGTCGGCGGCTGCATACCGCGCTCGACGAGGATTTTGGTGATCATCCGCTCGCGCTCGCGGTTGGCGAGCGACTGGCGCTTGCCGCCGAGATAAGCAACGCGACGGACACCGTACCCCTGCAGCAGCGCAACGGCCTGCTCGATACCGTCCCGCTGGCGCACCAGCAGCCGGTCGTAAAGACTGGAGGATGTGTCCGCAAATTGCGCACCGTCGTCGTAGATCACGTAGATCGGCACGGCGCGGTCGAGAAAGCCGCTCAAAACGTCGGCATCGACATTTTCCGTGAAGGCGATCACAGAATCGGGGTTGAAGCCGCGCATATAGGTAAGCAGTGTCTGGTCCATGCTGAAATCGGCCTTGGCCTTGAACAGCAAGGTCGCGAAGCCTTCGGCCTGCAGCGCCGTCGTCAGCGCGTCGATCTCCTGGCTTTCCCAGGGTGAACAGACATCAGGCACGATCATGCCAACCAGATGCGAGCGGCGGGTAACAAGAGATCGGGCTGCCATGTCCGGCGTGTAATTCAGTTCGCGGGCAATCTGCAGGATTCGGTCGCGCTTTTCCGGCTTCAACGATGCATTCGGATTGAAAGCGCGGGACACGGCGACGCGCGAGACATTCGCTTCTCGGGCCACGAGATCCGCCGTCGCACGGGCGCTCTTTCTGTCATTTCGTGCGGTCATCAATGCATCAACAAAATGAAAACGTGTTCACTATTTTGGGACCTAAACAATAGTGCGTCAAGGGGCCGGCGATGCGATTCCTGCTGGCAACCGCGCAACTTGCGAATTTGTGGAGTCAAAATTGATTTCTCGTCTCGAAGGCACTGTTGACAAAAATGAAAACGTGTTCACTCTAAGGGCCGGGTGAGGCGAGGCACGCCGGGAGGAGGGTTCCGGCGGTCCGAATGCACCGAACCAACTTGTCCGGTAACGGACCAATTCGGGAGGAATTCACATGCGCAAGAGCATACGTTTTCTGTTGCTGGGCGCTTCGGCGGTGATTGCGCTGTCGAGCCAGGCCATGGCGGCGACGGAACTCAACATCACCTGCCGCTGCGTCATCGGCGGCGTCAACAGCGGCATGGCGGAATGGATCGAGAAGAAGGTCATTCCCGCCTTTACCGCCAAGATGAAGGCAGACGGCAAAGATGTCACCGTCAAGCTCACTCAATTCGGCGGAGCTGACGAGCAGCTGACCCAGCAGCTCGCGCTGGACTTTTCCAGCGGCGCTGGCGCTGATGTTTCCGGCTTCGACGGCTTCCTCATTCCGAGCTTCGTTCAGGGCGGCCTCCTGAAGCCGCTCGATGAGATCGGCGGCGCCGATGTCGAAAAATGGGATGGCTGGGGCCATATTTCCGACGGCACCAAGGCGCTGATGAGCTATCAGGGCAAGCCCTACGGCATCGCGCTCGGCACCGATGCCCGTATGATTTTCGTACGCAAGGACCTGTTCAAGAAGGCAGGTATTGACGCTGACGGCTGGCAGCCGAAGTCCTGGGCCGAACTGCTCGACGCCGCCCGTAAGCTGAAGGCGGCTGATCCAGCGAGTTTCCCGCTACAGATCAATGCCGGCGTCTCGATGGGCGAAGCCACCACGATGCAGGGCTACTGGATGGCTTTGCTCGGCACTGGCGAACAGGTGACTGACGAGAGCGGCAAATATATCGTTTCGAGCCAGGGCATTCTGGACACGCTCAATCTCTACAAGACCGTCTATGTCGACGACAAGCTTGGCGATCAACGCGCCCAGATGCTTGGCGATGGGCGCAACCGCACCTTCGCGAACTTCCGCGATGGCAAGACGGCGATGTTGATCGAAAGCGACTGGTTCTATCGTTCCGTTACCAAGCCGGGCGCGGAATTTGCGGTCGCGGACCGCGACAATGTGATGACTTGGAAGAAGATGCCGTCCGAACAGCCGGGCCGTGGCCTGCGCGGCCAGGATTTCGTCACCATTTCCGGCGGTACGGGGTTCGTCATCAATCCGCATACGGACGCGCCGCAAGAGTCCTGGGCGCTGCTCTCCTTCATGAACAGCCAGGAACAGCTCACCGCCTTTCAGGATATCCAGCCGGCCATCCGCATTCGCGACGATGTCGCGATCCCGAATTCGCCGTTCCTGACCGAAACCGCCAAGACGCTGCTGCCGTTCACGACAGCCCGACCGAACGACGCCAACTACAACAAGGTCTCCGCCGAAATCCAGCGCATGACCGAGGCCGTCGTTTCAGGCGAACTGACACCGGAAGACGCGATGAAGCAGTACAAGGAAGCAGTCACCGCCATCGTTGGCGAAGAGAACACGATCAGCCGTCTCTGATCACCAAAATCAAACGGAGGCCGGTCGGCAAGGTCCGGCCTCCGCGTCGCGGCAGGCGCTGCCACGGGGTAATCGCGCATGAAAAAATTCTCCCTGCTTTCCACGCGCGCGGGCGCGGTGTTTCTCGCCCCCGCCGCCGCGCTGGTCGGCGTTTTCGTCATCATCCCGTTCTTCTGGGTGATCGTCGTTTCCTTCACAAACAAAACGCTACTCGGCCGCACGGCCGTCGATCCCGATTTTGTCGGGCTGCAGAACTATTTTACGCTGTTCAACCCCGCGACGTTCTTTACGCGCGGCCAGTTCGGCTTTTCGCTGATCCTGACGGTCCAGTTCGTGTTATTTTCGGCACTGATCGGCCAGGCCTTGCTCGGGCTCATCCTTGCCTGGCTCAGCCAGTCCGTCTCGCCGACGCTCAAGAATTTTCTGCAGACGGCTGTCATTGCTGCCTGGATCCTGCCGGAAGTGGTGATCGGCTTCGCCTGGTTCGCCTTTCTCGATTACGACAATGGTACACTGAACATGATCATGCGCGGCCTCGGTCTGCCGCCGGCCGACTTGCTGCTGCAACAGCCTTTCTGGGTCATCGTGGTCTTCAACACCTGGCGGGGCGCGGCCTTCTCCATGATGTTGTTCAACTCCGCCTTCCAGTCGATACCTCCGAGCTATTTTCAGGCGGCTGATGTTGCCGGTGCGAGTTCGTGGCAGAAACTGCGCGATATCGCCCTGCCACTGATACGTGGCCATGTGGTGACAGATCTCATCCTTATCACCATGTGGACATTCAACGTCTTCACGCCCTTCCTGCTGACCAGCGGCGGCCCCTCATACCGGACCGAGCTGCTGTCGATCTACACCTACCGGGTTGCCTTCAAGGACTTCGAATTCGGTCGCGGCGCGGCAGTCGGTGTCATCATCATGCTGATCAACCTCGCCTTCGCGCTTATCTACCTGCAAATCGCCAAGAAGAAGAAGGCGGAGGCCGAGTGATGCAGATTTCCCGCAGCATCTATATGCGCCGCGCGGTCTTTTCGGTCGTCGCCTCGCTGATCGGCGTGGTCTTCGCTCTCCCGCTTGTGTGGTTCATCTTCGCGCCGTTCAATGCGCGTGCCGAACTCGGCCTTGCCATTCCGTCGCCGTTCACGCTGTCCAATTTCGTGACCGTGTTCCAGAACAGCTTCGCGATGCACGCGCTCTTGAACAGCCTGATCCAGGCCTTTGGGGGTGTCATTCTGGTCGGCGGCGCGGCCACACTTGCGGCCTATGCGCTGTCGCGATCGTCCATTCCCGGCAAGGGCGCGGTCACCTATATCCTACTGCTTTTCTCCTCGGTCGTTTCCGGCTCGGCAGCCATGGTGCCGATCTTCCTGATCATCTCGGCAATCGGACTGATCGACACGCATCTCGCCGTCATCCTGGTGTTCGCTGGCGGGCTGTTGCCGACCGCCATGTTCATCCTGCGTGACTTCATCGACGCCATTCCGCGATCCTATGAGGAAAGCGCCATGGTGGCCGGCGCCTCACCGATCCAGGCTTTTTTCGATGTGGCGCTGCCGGTCATCCGGCCCGGGATCGTCGTGGTCGTCGTCTGGGCCTTCGTGAACATCTGGGGAAGTTTCCTCATCCCGTTCATCCTGCTGCGCAAGGATACGCTGATGCCGGCTTCGGTCGCGATCTATTCCTTCTATTCGGAGGCCGGTACGCCGATTGTCACGTTGCTCGCCGCCTATTCGCTCATCTACTCGCTGCCCGTCATTGTGCTTTACCTATTCGTCAACTGGAAGTTTGGCTTCCGGTTCTTCGGCGGCATCAAGTCGTAATTGGACCTTTCTCATGGCTTCAGTCGAATTCCAGAACGTCTCCAAAACATTCGGTTCGTTTACCGCGGTGCCGGACATCAGCTTCTCGATCGCCGATGGCGAATTCGTCTGCCTGCTCGGCCCTTCCGGCTGCGGCAAGACGACGAGCCTGCGAATGATTGCCGGCCTTGAAACTCCCTCCGCCGGCAAGGTCCTGATCGGCGGCAAGGACGTCACCTATCTGCATCCCAAGGATCGGCAGATCTCGATGGTCTTTCAGGACTATGCGCTTTATCCGCATATGAATCTCGCCGACAATATCGCCTATCCGCTGAAGGTGCGCGGCGAGACCGAGGACAAGCGACATGCACGCGCCAGAGAAGTGGCCGACGTCCTGAAGATCGGTGACCTGATGAGGCGACTGCCGAGTCAGATTTCCGGCGGTCAACAGCAGCGCACCTCGCTTGCTCGTGCGTTCGTCTATCCGAGCCAGGTCTATCTCTTCGACGAGCCGCTTTCAAACCTCGATGCCAAGCTCCGCCTCGAGGCCCGCGGTTTCCTCAACCACCTGCAGCGCGACATGGGCATGACCGCCGTCTACGTGACCCACGATCAGGCCGAGGCCATGGCGCTTGCGACCCGCATCGCCGTCATGGACAAGGGCCGGATCGTGCAGTTCGCGCCGCCAATCGAGATTTATCGCCGGCCGGCTACGACATTCGTGGCAAATTTTGTCGGCAATCCACCGATGAACCTCGTGCCGGTGGCGGCAATGGTCGATGGCGGGCAACTGCGGTTGCGCGCGGACGGCCTGACCCTGCCCAGCCTCCCTGTGTCCGATGCCATCGCCACGGCTGCGGCGAAAGGCAAGATGACGCTCGGAATTCGCCCGGAACACCTACGAATGGCGGAAGCGGGCGACGCCAATAGGATTGCCGGAAAGCTGTTTGCCAACGAGAACATGGGGCCGGAAAGTCTGGTTACGATGGAACGTGCAGATTCCGGCCGGGTGACCGCGCGCATCTTCACCGACGACGAAATCCGCACCGGCGATCAGGTCACACTCTCCTTCGATACCCGCCACGTGACGCTGTTCGACGAGACCGGCGCCCGTATTCCGGCAATAGGCGAGTAAGCAGTCATGGTCGAAATCACCGTTCATGTGACCCCTGCCGATCAGGCCGCCGATCCATATGTCTACGTGCCCGTCGACATCCCAGCCGACACGACACGCATCGACGTGACGATGACCTACCCGAAGGCTGACAATTGCATCATCGATCTCGGAATGCTCGATCCCCATGCCGGCGACTATCCGACCACGGCCGGTTTTCGCGGCTGGAGCGGCGGGGCGCGGGATCGTTTCTTCGTTGCGACCGATGATGCGACGCCGGGCTACATTCATGGTGAAATCCCGGCCGGCGTATGGAAGGTGATGCTCGGCCTCTACAAGGTACCGCCCGGCGGTGCCGATGTGCGGCTGACAGTCCTCTTCGACAGCGCATCGCGCGAACTCTTGCCACCACCGGCGCGAACTTTCCCGGTGCGACAGGGCGCGGGCTGGTATCGCGGCGACCTGCATTGCCACACCTTTCATTCAGATGCGGCCGGCTCGCCCGAACTCCTGCACGCTGCAGCCAAGCAGGCAGGCCTCGATTTCCTTGCGATCGCCGACCACAACACGATCACCCAGCGACGTTATTTCCATCCGCATTCTTCGCCGGAACTGATTTTTGTGCGTGCGATGGAAATCACCACCGCCGTCGGACATGCCAATGTCTACGGTGTCGATGAATGGATAGATTTCCGCATGACGAAACCAGAGCATGCCCATACGCTGTCGCGTCTTGTTCATGACCATGGTGGCCTTCTTTCGATCAACCACGACAAACCGACGATCCAGTGGGACTATGACCTGCCGAGGATCGACTGTATGGAAGTCTGGCAATCTCACTGGATGGCCTGGAACTGGGTATCACTCGGCCGTTATCAGGACCGGCTCGCCTCTGGCCTCAAGATTTCAGCAATTGGCGGCAGCGACTTTCATCAGCCTGCACGGCTGATGCCGGAAGGACCGCTGGCTCTGGCCCGCCCGACGACGGTGCTATGGCTCGATGAACTTTCAGAAGACGCGATCCTCGCCGCCATGAAGGCCGGGCGCGGTTACGTAACAGAAAGCCCAACCGGTCCGCACCTTGCTCTGACCGTCAATGGCCAGCCGATGGGGTCGACGACGCACGCCGAAGTTACCGCAACGGCGGAAACGAAACGCGCGGAAGGCGATACGCTCGTATGGATCGACGCGACCGGCATACTTTCGACCGAGACGATACGTTCCGATGATTGGACCGGTGGCTTCACCGGCAGGCCGAAGGCTTTTCTGCGCACTGAAATCATCGCTGCTGCAAGTCGCGAGGGCTTGATTTCCGAATTCTCCTCAGCGCTCGAAGGACGTTCGCTCCCTTGGCAGCTCCAGGGCGTTGATATGGCAAACCAACCGATCCGCCGGGCGATCAGCAACCCGGTCTATGTAGAATGGTGACAGGAGCGCCGGAAGATCCTTTTGCGACGGCTTCTCAGAGTGTCGCCAGCACTGCATTCGACAGTTGGGAACCATAGTTCCGGCGAATGCTGACTTTCCTTTCGAGAGCCTCGATGACCGTTGCGGAGAAGTCCACGGAATAGAGCTGTTCGAGATTTCGCAGTCCGCCCGGCGTGAAGACATTGATCTCGAGGATCTTGTCACCGATGATATCCAAGCCCACGAGAAACATTCCGTCTGCGACAAGCTTAGGCCTGACAGTCTCGGCAACCTCAAGAATCTTGGGGGTAATCTTTACTGCTGCAGCTGTTCCGGCGGCACTGATATTGGAGCGGATCTCTCCTTTCGCAGGAACTCTGCGAAATGCCGCATAGGCGCCGTCCTTTTCAAGAGGTTGACCGTTCATCAAGAACAACCGGACGTCACCATCAACCGCATCCGGGAGGTAACCTTGGGCGATTAGATACCCTTCGCCACTGACTGCTTCAAAAATCTGATTGAGATTGGATTCCTTGCTGGATTTAATTCTGAATACATGCCGGCCTCCCGATCCCTGTAGTGGTTTCAGGATCACACCGCGTTTCTGGCTGTCGATGAAGGCTCTAATTTCGTCCAGGCTTTTCGAAATCAGTGTCGTGGGACGAATAGCCTCGGGGAAGTCTTGGAAATAGAGCTTGTTCTGAGCCTTCATCAAGGTGTCGGGGTCATTCACCGTCAGCACGCCCCGCTCGACGGCAAGTCGCCCGAACATCGCGCCGACATGAGCGGCCCAGGGTCGCTCTTCGGCATCAAGGGAGGGGTCGTTGCGCAAAAACAGCACGTCCACCTCTTTCACGTCAATCGTTTCGACGCGCGCCTTGTTGTTGAGATCAGCAATGAATGCGTCTTCATTCTTCGGTTTGCCCTCGCTCGTAGCCCTTGCGCGGACTGCCAAGCTGTCGTCGGGTCGCAGCACAAAATCCCCAGGCGTGACATAACAAACATCATGGCCACGGGCGCTGGCGACCATTGCGAGGGATGTCGTAGTATAATAGGGCGCCTCGCTTTCGATCGAGTTTACGAAAAATGCTATTCGCATTTAGGCTTCCTTTGGTTGAACCAGGTCGATGGGACGCAATCCCTGTCTTGCGCTGTCAAGTCGGTCGCGGCCTTCCGCAGTCTCCAGAAACAGCGGATGGACGCTCGGCGGCTTGAGCAATCCGCGTAGTGCAAGCTCTTCCATAACCGCGAAATGGGAGGAAGCGATTTTGCCCATCCAGAACGGCTCGAGCGCGCCACCACGTTTCAGATGGTCAAGCAGTTGAAGGAGGCCTCTCAAGTAGATCGCATCCTTGGCCAATCCGCCGCCGCGGTAAACACGCAGTGCAAGGTTGAAAGCCCCGTGATCGGAGAATTTGTAGTTGGAAACGAGCCGACGGAAAGTTTCGGCGAAGCTTAACCCCGAGAGCATGTAAGCACATGCTACGACCCTCGCAGCTATCAGCTTAAGCCGCTCGGCAGTCAGGCCACCCGAGAGGTACTCAGCGAAAACCGCCAGCCCCTCCTGCATGCCTTCGTATCCGGACAGCCCGGAGCGAAAGAGCCGCAGCCCTTGAGAGGAGCCATTAAAGTAGGTGAGGAGATGAACTCCGATTTCATGCGCAAGAAGCGGTTCGACACGTCGTCGGTCCATGATCGTCGACCTCGAAATGAGGAGACGATGATTGGTCACCATCAGGCCAGAAGGAAGGTCATCGCGAAGCACAATGCTTGCCTTGAAGTCCGGCCAGACCGTTCGGTAACGATTAATCATGGCTTGCGCACGTCGTTCCACATAGTCGGCATCGGCCGTAGGAATATTGGAACGCGACTTAAGATGATCCACAGGATACTCGTCCGCGAGCATTCCAAGAATATCCTCCGCTTCGAGCAAAAGCGAATGCTCGACCGGACCATAAAGCGCCCTGCCAAACTCTACGAAGCTCTTGGTCTGGCGCGCAGCGATCAGCGAAAGTTGCAAGTCGACTTCACGCTGTTTTTCCCGGCAGAGGTTGTATAGGACGGGATCCTCCATTTGGTCAAAGGAGATAGCGAAGAGCCGATGCTTCGCATTTTCCACCTGGGTCGTCAGCGGGCGGTATAGAAAGACCGGCTCGCTTTCAAACCCAGCCAACCTGAATTCGTCAAATGCTTGCCTTGCGTTGATGGGCGTGACGGCAAGGAGAACGTCGAAGAGCGATGCAATCTCGTCTATGCTTCTGTCGACGCGGCTGACAGCGTCGACGAAGGCACGTCTGCCAAGGGACCGATAGGACGCAAGCTTGACAAGTTTCTTGGTTTCCAGAAAGGCGCCACACGCGCGGAGCGCGGCGTCGAACAGCGTCGAGACCAATTGGTCGCGAACTTCAGGGTAAATCTCCCTGGATTCGGGCGTTCGGTAGATCGGCGCGAACTCAACACCAAGTATGGCGCAGCCGGGCATGGCCGCAATCTGTGCGTCAATGGTCGACGTGGGGATATTCCGCTCGAGGACTCTCGGCGTGCGGAACCTGGCCTCGCTTGCCATAATGGTCTTCGAGAAAATCGTCTTTGCAAGGGCGGCATTCTCGGATGACCAAACGGAAACCTCAAACGGCGGGAGATAGGGAGCGTCATCGGTAAGAAACCGGTCACGCTCAAGCTCACTGCTTCGAACGACAAGGAGGGTCCCGAACTGCTCGACCGCGACCGCGGCGATCGCCTCGACAATCGACACGACCTCCTGAGGGTCCGATGCAAGGAGATAGGAAGCATTGGCCTGGACTACGGCTTGCGCCACGTCCTCCGCCTTTCCTGTGTTGATATGGACGAACAGAAAGGGGAGTGGTCGATCGATATGCAAGCGACCACCTTCGGGGAATTCCCTTCGGATCGGTTTGTCGTCGCGAAGCGACTGCTTGATATCACATAGCCAATCGTTCTGGGTCGCTGACGCGTGTTTCGTCATGACATTGACCACAAAGCACGCTCGAGAAGCGGAACGGCCGAGGTAAGCGCCTCCCGCAATTCACGAAGTGTCGAGTTGTCTGGCTTTCCCGTCCACTCGTCCATGAAAATCTTCTTGAACTCAATGGCGATCGCGCAACCGATTCCCGGATATTGTTCATGGACGAACCGCGTCTGTTCTCCCTTTCCGTGAAAGGCAACGTTCTCCCGCACGTCAAGCCGCCTGCCGCCAACGTCGAAGGACCGGAAGTGATCCATCAATGGCTCGACGACATGGACCCATCGGTCTCGATCCATGGAGAACGTACCGATATTGACGTCGGGCGCCTGATCCTGGGGCGTTGGCGTGTCCGGATCCGCTCGACGATAGTTATAACTATGCACATCCAGGAGAACGAAGTGCTTATGGTACCGCTTGATGCCGTCGAGAAAGAAACGAAGCATCTCATAGTAGTCGTCATGGATAAGCAATGACCTACGATGTTCCGATTGCGGAAGGCTCTCTTTCCAAACTGTCAGCCCCCATGCCTGCTCGGGGCGATGATAAACGGCCTGGTCACGGCGTCGGTTGAGATCGATTTCAAATCGGGAACGGTGAACTACAATCTGGTTTGGCAAGCCCCTGATCAAGCTCGCCGTGAACGGGTCTTCTTCGCGAAGACGCTCGCCCTCGTTCAAGGCGTACCGAGAACGCAGACTTCTCCGAACATGGCTGCCGTCATGGATCGCCGTTCCAATAATGGGCGACTGACTTCTCGTGAGACTCCACAGAGGATCGGAATTCTCCCCTGGAACCTCGACGTTCTCTGTCGTGATAGAGCCTCTCTGCATTCAGTCCGCCTCAAGTTACGGAAATCTCTTCGCTGCGCGCAGAACAGAATGCCCGTGCGGAGGCGAGAGTTGATCATCGTCTGCCAAGCGCCGATTGGCGTGGCCCCTGAAACGAGAACCGGTCGCTGCTCAGTGCGGGATCGCCTCCCGTTGAAACGCAATGGCCGTTTGGCTTCAAATGCCTGCTCGAAGAACGCAGTTGCCGCGGAGCCGGTTCCGCTGGCGGGAAAAATAGCGGTTGATCGGAGTTAGACGGCGGCGCTTCCGACTGGAAGCCGGGGAATGCCTCTGCGTTTCCTTGGAACCCCTTGGAACCCTGGGGCCGACTGCGAATTTCCGGATGATGAAGATTGGTGCGGTATTTCTCGCCATGTCGGAATCCGTCGTATGGCCGGCGGGCCACTGGCTCGTCCTCGCGGCGGCAATCCTCGTCGTGCTGATCTGGTGCCTCGTTGGCGTGGCAACCGGGATGCCCAACCAATGGTTCCTGCTCTCCAACGGCGCCGGCACGCTTGTCACGCTATTCATCCTTGGTGATCCAGCATTCACAAAACCGCGACATGCGCGCGCTGCAAGTGAAGGTCGATGAACTCATCAGGTCGAGCAATGCCAGGAACCACGTGATTGGTATCGAGCGACTGGAGACAGGAGAGCTCGTAACGTTGCCCAACGGCGAGGTTTCCGAAAGCCGTCCTATTGAACCGCATTCTGTGAACTGGAAAAAGAAGGGGTTTCGAAAGTCCATTTAGGCGCTATCTTGTCAAGGAGGCGTCAGCACGAGACTTTCATGACAGTTCAACATCACGGATACCTACACGAACGAATGACGATCCTTGGCGACCTCCAAGCCGCATCGTTTGTTCCGTGGATCCGTCGTCACGCAGCAAAGCTCGGTCTGTCCCAGGCCATATCTCATCAAAGTGTCGATCGGATCGAACTCGAAGTTGAAGGGCCGATAGAATTGATTGACATGATGGAGGTAGGATGCTCGCTCGGGCCTATTGATGTATGGGTGGAAACCATCTTCCGCACGCCGATTGAGAGCGACGCAGAGTAGGCCTTGCAACGCCCTTCAATTTTCCACTGCACGTTATTTGATCAGCGTTGCCAATGCGAAAAAATTATGCAAACGTGCTCCCGTCCGCTACGAACCGCACTATCCAAGCGGCGGCCTTGAAGCAGACAAAACGTTGATAATGCTGAGAAAGTTCCACCATGTCAGCCGATACGACGGGCTTTTGGACGCCAGTCGCGTTTTCTGCGGATTTGCCGTCAGGGACGGTAATCCCCGCACGCACAAGAGCCGGCTCAATTGCCCTCTGGAGAAGTGATTCAGGACGGGTCGCGGCATCGGCAGATCGCTGTCCCCATCGTGGCATGCGCCTCTCTTATGGGTTTGTACGCGGCGAGGCGCTCTCTTGCATCTATCACGGCTGGAGTTACACGCAGACGGGAAACTGCCTGCGCATCCCGGCTCACCCTGGTCTTACGCCGCCCGACACGATCCGCGTTGCGACGCATCTGGTCGAGGAGGCCGATGGCGTGATCTGGGTGGCCGTGGGAGAACCTTCGCATCCGCCCCCGAAATTGGAGGGCCTCGTTGCATTGCGCTCGCTAACGATGCATGCCGACGTTACCACCATTGAGGCGGCTTCCGGCGCGAAATCAGACGAGACCGGCCTTCTAAAAGCAACGCAGCAATCCGAAACGATGTGGTTGCTGCTTTCCGAACAGGAACAGGGCCGCACCCTCGTCCATGTACTCCTTGACGGCGAGAACACGCTCGGTGACCGCATCTCAGCGTCGCGGGCCGTCGAAAGCCTGCGCAGATGTGCCGAAGACCTTCAGGCAAGGAGATCTCGTGATGGCTAAGGAAGCTATGCTCGACGAGTGGTATCCAGTCGGCCTCTTCAGCCAGGTCAAAACGACCGCATACAAGACGGCCCTGATGGGCGAACCGATCGAGGTTTCTGTCGGGGCTGACGGCAATGCGATCGTGACGACGTCGGGCGGACGTGTTTTGTCGTCACGTGTTCGCTATGGCCACGTGTGGTCGTCCGTCGGAGATCCTCAAAAGGAGATCTTTTCCATTCCCGAGGCTGACCAACGGGGTCGCCGGTTTGTCGATGTTGGTGTGGTTCGCGTTCGCTGTTCGCCACTTCGCGCGGTCGAGAACTTTCTCGACATCGCTCATTTTCCTTTTGTCCATACTGACATCCTCGGAGCAGAGCCGCACACGGAAGTGCAGAACTACAAGGTTGAAATTCGCGACGTCGAGGATGAAGTCTGGGCAACGCAGGTGAAATTCTACCAGCCGCAAGCAGCAAAGTCGGCAAGCGGCGGGATTACGACAGAGTACATGTACCGCGTGCCGGCCCCGACCTGTTCAGTGCTTTATAAAACCTGCCCACCGCGCCCCAGTGAATGGGACGTCATTACTCTTTTCGTCCAGCCGCTGGCCGAGGATCTTTGCGATGTCTGGCCGTGGATGGCGCTGTTTGACGATGAAACATCGATGACCGACCTCATCCATTTCCAGCAGACGATCTTTCTGCAGGACCGCTCGATCCTTGAAAATCAGATCCCGCGTCTTTTGCCACTCGACCCCGGCATGGAGATCCCGACGCGCGCCGATCTGACATCGGTAGCCTACCGACGTTGGCTAAAGCGCCACAATTACACCTATGGCGCACAGTTGGTGGCGCAATGAGGCTTTACGATTACATCCTTTCGCCCAGTTGCTACAAAGTGCGCCTGATGGCGGCTCTGACCGGGCTGTCACTGGATATCCGGCCGGTCGACTTTCATCCGGGTGGCGAGCATCGCAAAGCCGAACTTCTGGCACTCAACCCGGCTGGCTCCATCCCTATCCTGGAGGACGGGGATCTGCTCCTGACGGAATCGTCAGCAATGCTCGTGTACCTGGCAAGAAAGGCGGCTCCGGAGTGGCTTGGGGACGGAACGGCCGAACAGTCGGCCAGGCTACAACAGTGGGTTTCCTTTTCTCACCGGCTGACCGCAAATCTTGGCGGCGCGCGCCTCCACGAGATGTTGCATCGCCCGGGCGATATCGCCCTGTTGCAAGCGCAGGGCGTTGCTGCGCTGCGCGAACTTGAAGCCGGGCTGGTCGAGCAAAATCTTCGGGGTATGCCGTTCCTTGCTTCCGATCGCCCGACGGTCGCAGACATCGCGTGCTTTCCCTACGTGGCGCTCGCGCCAGATGGCGGTGTCTCGCTTGACCCCTACCCTGCGATCCGGCGCTGGTCCCGCGCCATTCGCGCGCTCGATGCCTTCATAGAGATGCCAGGCATACACCGACTGCATGAGTTGAAGCCCGAGCCCCAGATTGGAACGGGCGAGGAGTAACATGACCGGCTATCTTCTGAAGAACTGCGCAGCGGTTATCGTCGATGAGGGCAAGGGCCAGACGACCCGTCGCAATGTTGACGTCCTGACAAGCGGTTCCGCCATTCAGGCAATTGGCGACAATCTTGGACAGGGCGAACTGCCGACCGGTACCATTGTTCAAGATGCGAGCGGCTGGTTCGTCTATCCCGGGCTCGTCAATACACACCATCACTTCTTTCAATGCTTTGTGCGCAACCGTGCGGATCTCGACTGGACGAAGCTGTCGGTCATCGAGTGGCTTGATCGCATTTATCCGATCTTTTCGCGATTGAACGAGGATTGCTTTTATCACTCCTCAGTCACCGCCATGGCCGAGATGATCAAGCACGGGTGCACGACTGCTTTCGATCACCAGTACTGCTTCCCCAGGCATGCCGGCAAAAGATTGATCGACCGCCAGTTCGAGGCCGCCGATCTTCTGGGCATGCGCTTTCATGCCGGCCGCGGTGGCAACACACTTCCGAAATCCGAAGGCTCGACCATTCCCGACGCGATGCTCGAAACGACGGACGAGTTCATTGGTGATTGCGAGCGGCTGATCGACACCTATCACGATGCCCGACCTTTCAGCATGCGCCAGGTGGTGGTCGCCCCATGCCAGCCGGTAAACTGCTACCGTGAAACCTTCGTGGAATCGGTGGCCCTGGCACGTGATCGTGGTGTTCAGATGCACACCCATGTTGGGGAGGGTGAAAGCCGCGTGGTCGAGGCCAGACATGGCATGCGCACCGTAGATTACTGTGCAGAGCTGGGCTTTGCGGGGCCTGATGCCTTTTACGCCCATTGCTGGGAACTGACCCACGACGAACTGCGCAAGATGGCTGCGGATGGGACCGGCGTTTCGCATTGCCCGGAGCCAGTCTATCTGGTTGGCGCCGAAGTAACCGATATTCCCGCCATGGCAGCCTTTGGCCTTCGCGTCGGACTGGGCTGCGACGGCGCTGCGTCGAATGACAACTCGAACCTGATGCATTGCATCCACTCCGCCTACATGCTGCAGTGCCTGACCGCATCGACGCGCAACCACCCTGTCCCGCCTCCGGTTGATTTTCTGGGCTATGCGACGGCGGGCGGTGCGGCTCTGCTTGGTCGAAAGGACATAGGCAGGTTGGCGCCTGGCATGGCCGCCGACCTGTTTGCGATCGACACGCGGCGGATGGACTATGTCGGCACACGCCATGATCCGCTGAGCCTGATGGCCAAGGTCGGTGTCGGCATGCCGACGGACCTGACAATGATCAATGGCCGCATTGTATGGCAGAAGGGCGAGTTCATCGGCCTCGATGAAAGCCGGATGTTCGCTGAGGCTGAAGCTGCGCTTGCGACTGTCGAACTCTAAAATCACAAAGAAGGGGAACCAGCATGACAAACATTTCTCGAAGAACCCTGATGCAGGGCGTTGCAGCTGCCGGCCTGGCCGGCGCATTTGGTGGTCGCGCCGCATTTGCGGCCGACGGCCCGCTCGGGATCACGCTCGTCGTACCCTCGCCCATCGGTGACGTTGGCTGGGGTCACGCGCTGGCTGCGGGTCTGGAGCCGATCAAGGCAGCGTATGGCGACAAGGTAAAGGTGACGGTCGTCGAAAACATTGCGGAGGGTCCGGATGCTGACCGCATCATGAACAAGACAGTCGCCGACGGAAACAAGTTCCTGATCGCAGGCTCCTTTGGCTATCAAAACGGTGCCCTGCAGATTGCTCGCCGCAACCCTGATGTCACCGTATTGCATGCATCGGGTTTCCAGGTGGCCCCAAACTTCTCGCCGTTTGCTGCCAAGTATTTCCAGGGGACGTATCTGCTTGGCATGGCGGCGGCGGCGCTGTCAAAGACCGGAAAGCTCGGTTCCGTGTCCGCCTTCGCCATTCCGGAACTGATTACCTCGATCAACGCGTTCACGCTCGGTGCTCAGGCTGTGAACCCCAACATCGAAGTTTCGGTCGTCTGGGTAAACTCATGGTTTGATCCGGCCAAGGAACAGGAAGCGGCCAAGGCGCTGATTGCGCAAAAATGCGACGTGATCTTCTCCAACGCGCAGGATACGCCCTCCGTCATCTCCGCGTGCGAGGAGGCTGGCGTCTACGCCTTCAACCTCAATTCGTCGATGAAGAAATACGCGCCGAAGACATATCTTGGTTGTGTGTCGACCGATTGGTCCCCGTTCTTCAAAGCCTCCGTCGACGCTCATCTCGCCGGCACCTTCAAGGGTGCAAACACCTTCCTAGGTGTTGCAGACAAGGTCGTTGAGGTTGTTGACTGGCACCCTTCGATCCCCGCAGAAACCATGACGAAGATCAAGGCCGCAGAGGCAAAGATTGCCGACGGAAGTCTCTCACCGTTTACCGGCCCGATCAGCAAGGCCGACGGCAGCGAGGGCGCGGCCGCTGGAAAGACCCTGGCCGATGGAGAAATTGTGGCCATGGACTGGCACGTCAAGGGCGTGACCACGCCGCTGCCAAAGTAAGCCATGACCGCCCCGCTCCTGTCGCTTCGCGGCATCTCGAAGAGCTACGGCCAGGTCCATGCCAACCAGGCCGTTGATCTGGACGTAGTCCCGCAGTCGATCCATGCAATTCTCGGCGAAAACGGGGCGGGCAAATCGACGCTGATGAAAATGATCTACGGCGTCGAGCAACCAGACAGCGGGTCGGTCGCCTGGGAAGGCGAACCCTTGGCCCTTGCCTCCCCGGCGGAGGCACGTGCCAAGGGTATCGGCATGGTATTCCAGCATTTTTCGTTGTTTGAGACCCTGACTGTCGTTGAAAATATTCAGCTCGTTGTCCCTGGCAAAAAAGCCGATCTCGTTAAACGTGTCCGTGCTCTCGGGCATGAATTCGGCCTTGAAGTCGATCCGCTCGCCCACGTGCATGCGCTTTCGGTCGGCGAACGTCAGCGAGTAGAGATCATCCGCTGCCTGATGACCAATCCGAGGTTGCTGATCCTCGACGAACCGACATCTGTTTTGCCGCCACAGCTGGTTGAAAAGCTGTTCGAGACGTTGCGCCGGCTTCGGGACGGCGGTGTATCGATCCTCTTTATCTCGCATAAGCTCGAGGAAATCCGGGCTATCTGTGACAGGGCAACCATTTTGCGCGGCGGCCGCGTCACGGGACATATCGACCCACGAGAACATGATGCCCATGACCTCGCCCGCATGATGATTGGCCGCGACATGCCCGAACCCATGGCCGCCGTGCCGCGCTCGGGCGGCGAGAAACGCCTTGAGATCATCGGCCTTCATCATCGGCCGGAAGATCCCTTTGCGGTGCCGCTTTCTGATATTGCGCTGACGGTGCGTTCTGGCGAGATCCTCGGGATCGCGGGCATTTCCGGAAACGGGCAGAGCGAGCTTGCCTCGCTGATCTCAGGCGAGATCATCCTCCCGAGAGACCAGCGCGACCGGATCTACATGATGGGACGTGACGTGGGAAGGCTCGACGCAGCTCACCGACGCCAGCTTGGATTTGCATTCGTTCCGGAGGACCGGTTGGGACGCGGAGCAATTCCTGAAATGTCACTCGTACTCAACGGGCTATTGACCGCCCACCCTTTGAACCTTCTTCGTCACGGCCTGATAGACAGGAAAAGGGCGTCTGCGTTTACCGAGGATTGCATCCGTCAGTATGATGTGCGCACGCCTGGCCCCGACGCCGAAGCCGGCGCACTTTCGGGCGGCAATCTTCAGAAGTTCATCGTTGGCCGTGAGATCATGTTGGCGCCGAAGCTGCTCTTTGTCGCGCAGCCCACATGGGGTGTGGATGTTGGCGCGGCGTCCGCTATACGCGCCCGTCTTGTCGCGTTGCGCAACGAAGGCATGGCCATTCTCGTCATTTCAGAAGAACTCGAGGAACTTTTCGAGCTCTGCGATTTCATCCAGGTATTGCACCACGGCACATTGAGCCCGCCGCTTGTCACCAAGGAAACGCAACCCGAAGAAATCGGCCGCTACATGATTGGCGCGCAAGACGCTTCAAAGAAAGTCATCGCATGAATGCCGTGTCTGCCGCCTTTCTGCCTACGCTTGTCCGCCGGGAACGCGCTTCGTTTTCTGCGACGCTGGCTGCGCCATTCCTGGCGCTGGTGGTAGCAACCATCCTGAATGTCGCACTCTACGTGGCGATGGGCCGCAACCCGGTCGCCGTCGTCTATGCAATGCTGCTTGAGCCCTTTCTGTCGTGGGCATCGTTTTCGGAAGTGCTTTTGAAAGCAGGGCCGCTATTGCTCATTGCGCAGGGTCTCGCGATCGGCTTCCGAGCCAAGGTGTTCAACATCGGTGCCGAAGGCCAGTTCATTCTCGGCGCCATTTTTGCCTCTGCAATTCCCGTGTGGTTTCCTCAGGCAACCGGTCAGTGGATTTGGCCCCTGATGCTTGTCCTTGGGACAGTCGGTGGCGCCCTTTGGGCCTCACTCACAGCGTTCTGGCGTGTCAGGCTGAATGCGAACGAAATCCTTGTTTCACTGATGCTGAGCCTGGTTGCGTCGCAGCTTTTGAATTACCTGCTGCTAGGCCCCTGGAAGGATCCAAACGGTTTCAACTTCCCGCAATCGGTCATGTTCCAGTACGACGCGATGGTGCCGCTTCTGATTTCGGGCACACGTGTCAACGTCTCGTTGATAATTACAATCGTCCTGTCCTTGGCTGCCTGGATATTCATGCAGAGGAGCTTTGCCGGCTACAAGCTTCAGGTTGGAGGCCTGGCGCCGCGGGCTGCAGCCTATGCCGGCTTCAAGGAAGGCTGGGCAATCTGGCTCTCGCTCCTGATCGGTGGATGTGCCGCAGGTCTTGCCGGCGCCGCTGAGGTCGCCGGGCCTCTTGGACAGTTGCAGCGGTCAATTTCCACCGGCTACGGCTACGCGGCCATCATCGTCGCCTATCTGGGCGGACTGCATCCAATCGGCATCATCGCCTCATCATTGTTCATGGCCGCTCTCTACATTGGCGGCGACAATGCCATGGTATCAGCAAACCTGCCCATCGCCGCGGTCCGGGTTTTCCAGGGAAGTCTCCTTCTCGCTTACCTGGTTGCAATCGCCTTCGTCCGGTACCGTCTTGAGTGGCGTCGGATCGTCCACCGGAGCCAATCATGAATGCCATCGAGTTCATTCTTGCGGGCATGCTCGCAGCCGCAACCCCTTTTCTTCTTGCGGCACTTGGCGAGCTGGTCGTTGAGCGCGCAGGCGTATTGAACCTTGGCGTAGAGGGTCTGATGGCCTTTGGCGCAGCCTTGGCCTTCATCATCGTCTATCACGGCGGCGGGCACTTTGCGGGGTTTGTCGTCGCGGGGCTTGGCAGCGCCGCCCTTTCCCTGGTCTTTGCGCTGATTGCCCTTGGCTTCAGGGCCAACCAGGTGGCAACGGGCCTTGCGATCGGCATCCTTGGCCAGGGTCTGTCTGCACTGTTTGGCAAGTCCTACGAGAGCCTCACGGTCAAGGGCCTGCCCAAGCTTTCCCTTCCGTTTCTGTCCGACATCCCGATCATCGGTGGGATCTTTGTTCAAGACGTTGTCGTCTGGCTGTCGCTCGCCGCAACGATCGGCATCTGGGCCCTTTTTGCCTTTTCGAAGGTTGGGCTCGTCGTGCGGGCAGTGGGTGAAAACCCCAAGGCTGCTCACGCCATAGGCTATCACGTGATTGCTGTTCGCGTGATTGCTGTAGCCTTCGGCGGCGCGATGGCAGGCTTTGCGGGCGCCTATGCTTCGGTGGTCTACACGCCGCTTTGGGCAGACGGGATGATCGCTGGTCGAGGTTGGATTGCCATTGCGCTTGTTGTCTTCGGCACGTGGCTGACTGGCCGCATCTTTCTCGGAGCGTGCCTGTTTGGCGCCGTCTCCCTGATGGGCCTTGCAGCACAGGCGACAGGGTTGAACGTGCCTTCGCAACTTCTTGCAAGCCTGCCCTACCTCGTTACCATCATCGTGCTCGGCATCATTTCGGCAGATCGTCGCCTGTTGAAGCTGAATGGGGTCGCCTCGCTCGGCGAGCCCTTCGAACGCTGAGCGTTACAAATAGCTGCATCGAGCACGATCGAAGCTGGTGGGAGAGATTATGATGGTTTCGCCGCCGGCTAACCCAATCGCACCTGTCAAAAGCGTCGATGTTCTCAGGGCCATACGCATTGAAGCGAGATCCCCCTATGCGCGGTCCCGATCTGGCCAGCGGTCATGCCAGGAGAGGCTGACTAAACGCTTCGCAGCAGCATTTCTATCCCGAGAAGCGCAAGGGCGATCAAGAGGCAGCGCTTGAACGTCACTGGGCTAACCGCCTTCCTCATGTACTGGCCGGCCCACATACCGATCAGAGCTGGAAGAACAGCGAGGCTCGACAGCGCTACTCCATCGAGCTGAAATGTACCTTGCAGAGCAAGCCCAGCGGCGAGCGCGATGGTGGAAATCGTGAAGGATAGTCCGAGCGCCTGAACGAGATCATCCCGTTCAAAGCCAAGTGCCTGGACATACGGTACGGCCGGAATGACGAACACGCCGGTTGCGCCTGCGATGAGGCCTGTCGCCAACCCAATCATGGGCGAGAGCCAACACTCGTGTGTTTGGTCAATATGGCAAGGTTTGGCTGACAGCGTGTAGATCGCATATGCCGTAAGCGCGAGGCCGAGGAAGACGGTGCTCAGGCGGGTTTCGCCACCTGTCAGCACAGACGTACTGGCGAGTGTGCCGACAAAAACTCCAGCCAGCATCGGCCAAAGCCGACAAACGACTGCGACAAAGTTCGGGCCAGCGATGAGCTGCCAGACATTCGTTGTGAACGAGGGCATGATGAGCAGCGATGCCGCTGTAACGGGCGACAACAATCCGCCGAGAATGCCCATGGCGACCGTCGGAAGGCCCATCCCTGTGATACCCTTTACGATACCGGCGACAAAAAATGTAGCTGCGACAGCGAGCAGCAATGAGATCGAGACATCATTCATTTCTTCTCATTACGACTTCTGACATCGTCCACAATGCGGCAGTTCCGTTTCCAGCCTTCGCCTGGACCGAAGGCAACGAGGAGTGTAACCTTCGAGGATGCGCTTCGACTTTACCGATCTTCGCCTCTTTCTTGCTGTTGCTGACGCTGGCAGCATCACCCACGGAGCGGCGGAGGTGAACCTCTCGCTTGCGGCGGCGAGTGAGCGCCTGCGGGAAATGGAGACAACCGGAGGCGTACGCCTGCTCGAACGAGGTCGTCGGGGCGTGACATTGACCGAAGCGGGCGAGGCGCTTTCGCACCACGCTCGTGAGATTCTAAATCAAGTGACGCTAATGCGTGGGGAGATGGGCCGCTTCGCACAAGGCATACGCGCGAGTATTCGCGTAAACGCAAATACTGCGGCCATCGTCGAGGTTCTTCCAATCCGCCTATCGGCGTGGCTTGCTTCGCATCCGCAAGTCGATATTGATCTGCGGGAGCGCCAAAGCTATGAAATCGCCCGAAGCGTCTCTGCAGGTTTCGCCGATATCGGCGTATTGTCGGATGCAGCTGGCCACCAAGGTTTAATCATTAAACCTTTCGCGGTGAGCAAACTCGTCGTGGTCTCAGCAAAGACACATTGGCTCGCGACTGAAAAGGAAATCCCGTTCGCGCGGCTCGCCGAGCAATACTTTATAGGCCTGGAAGGCGGAGCATTGCAGGACCATCTCGACGCTCAAGCCGAGAGGCTGGGCGTAGTGCTCCGATACCGGATCCGCCTCCGCACGTTTGAATCCATATGCGCAGCAGCAAGTAACGGCGTTGGAGTCGCTATCGTGCCGGACACGGTGGCGCGGCAGTGCAAGCGGGCCTACAACTGCGGGATAACGCCTCTAACCGACGCATGGGCGCGGCGAAATCTTTCCGTTTGCGTGGCCTCCGGATTCGATCCCACTCCAATTGCTCGAGAGCTGTTCGACCACTTGGCAAATGCGTGACCTGATGCCAGCATTTGCCGAGGCAACAACAGGCGAAACTCCAGCAGTAGGGCAAGGAGCTTTTACTCGGGGAACGCCTTTGAAGCGGGGCCTTTTGTTGACATATACGACTTCTGCGCTAGTTTATTTCTTGCACCTGTTTTGGTGCGTCCTCTTAATTCCACCTAAACGGCCCCGCCAATTCGCGGGGTTTCTTTTCGCCTTCGACGCAGGGACCCGTACATTTGCAGGGTAAGGATTCCACGGTTCGCTCTTCTATCCCGGCAAAGAAGTAAGGAATTCAAGAAAACATCACACACCTGTCCGTGTCACCACTCAGCGAGCGGACGGCATGTGGTATTCTTGACCAGGCTCGGGTTTGTCGGGACGAGCGCGCCGACCCTGGTCCGTTATTCAATAATCAATCGCCGAAGCGTCGAAGCATCGTCTGGAGCTGCAGATTTTCCTGGCGAAGGCGTATTGCCAAAAGTCGTTTCAGCCGCCTGTTCTCCTCCTCCAGGTCAGCGAGATCGTCGAATTGCGTTTCGATCTTCGCAATGCGCGTGGCCAGATTGCTCGCCTGTGGGACGCGATTTTTCTGGCGGGCGGCGCGTTGTTTGGGAGGAGGCGCACTTTGATTTGGCGAAGTGACCTCAGGTTCCATTACCTCTGCCTTGGAATCCGAGCTGACTGTTACGCTGTCCTTTTGCTGAACCGTTGGAGCCTCAAAAGCGGCGACCGGAACCTGGATCGTTTGGTCGATGCGACTTTCGCTCGACACATGAATTGATCGCACTGGAACCGGAACCGACTCGATTTGGCTTTCTTGGACGGCAGGTATCGAAACAGTGCTCGGCCCGAAAAGGTTCGGTGTCTGCGAGGCCGTTTCACGGACGGCGGCCTCAAGATCCGTGCCGGCCCAAATGGAAGCCGACTGTGTTTTCGATCGACGCCGCGCTGACTTGAACTCGACGACAAATTTCCGTTGCTGTGTTTTCATGGTTTCCCAAACTGTGCGAGCGACGCAATTCAGCTTACGTCGCATCTCTTGAGCATCTCTCTAAGCTGAGCATTCTGCTGGCGCAACTTTTCAGCCAGTCGCGTCCTCAACTGCCCTATTTCGTCATCGAGTTCCCTCAACGGGTCAATGGGCGTTTCTCGGGGCGGCGAAATTGATCTCGCTCTTTGACCCTCCCCTGATACCACGGTCTTTCCGACAACTCCATCCGGGCGGTTTTCTTTGACATGGCGCATGCGTCGCGCGTTGCTTTTGCGTGCGTGTTGCCCACCGGAGCCCCCTTCCCCAAACGATTCCTGAGCTCTCGCGCCCGGCGGAGGGACCTGAGCATTGCTCCGTTCTTCATCCCCGACAATTTCGACTGGCAGCCCCGATGATGGAGGATCAATGTCGCTTCTGGCCGCGTCCGGGCCTGCGAGCGTGTCGTCGTTTCCTGGCGCCAGATCCTGCGCATCCGGTACCTTTGGCGATGCGGAAAAATGCTCTTCCTCGACTTCAACCGCCTTTGCGTCGGCCTCGTCACCGGATGAAGATACGCCTTCCGTTCGCCGTTGGCGCGACGTCAGTTCTGACAGGAATTTCCAAGGAGATTTCATCGTGTTTCAATCTTGAACAAGCTGCACCGCGAGGTTGCAGTAGCTTATTGGTCGGGCCCGGAACTGGGCCCGACCAAATCAGTTTAGACAACGTCCCTCGCCACATCATGTCACGCTGGGTTACCGCAACTGATCGAGTTCTTTGAACTCTCAGTTAAGCCCAAGCCGTTTGCGAAGGTCAGCATTTTCGGCGCGCAGCTTTTCAGCAAGTGTCTTGCGCAACCGGCTGTTCTCTTCCTCGAGTTGGATAAGATCTGCCATATCGTCCAGCGCCGAGACAGAAGCGGGAGCTGTCTTGGTCAGTTGTTTTTGCGCTCCAAGTCTCCGGCCTTGCTTGACCGCGCCCTTCGCTTTCGCCGTGGCGGTCGTTGCCGAAGCAGCTGGCTTTGGCTCGCTCGCTGGCTCTTCCACCTTCTTGCGGCGACCTCGCGGCGATTTTACGACCGGCGCTGCCGCTACGTCGGCAGCGGCCTTCGGACGTCGTGGTCCCCGTGTTTTCTTCGGCGCAGGCGCCTCCGCCGAAGTAGTTGCTTCTGCGCCCTCGGTTATCGACGCGGTATTATTGTCGTCAGCCATGATTTTCTCCCTCACTAGCTGGGATTCTTTTCAACTGCGCGGGGAACAGAGTCAACATAAGGCCAATCGGCGGCATTGTGATTTTTACCCGCTTCATTCAATTCATTTCGTTGCTCGTGCGACACCCCCTATTCTGGTGGCATACTCAAGTCATGAGCGACAAGCGAAGGCAGGCGCCAGGGAAATGGGAGCCAAGCTGTGGGCCATCGGCCGCGATGCGCGAGAAACTAAATGTTGGCTGCGTTGATGGCTACTGAAAGGTTAACGGGCGACTTCTCTCCTGCCAATGCCCGGTCAACCGCGGCGCACATCACTGCCCGAGCGCGTTCGGAATCTAACGCTACACCATGGTCGTTACACCACTGGCGGACAACATCGCTCACCGTCTGGAGGTCGTCGTCATCCAAGGGGATCAAGTTGAGAAGTGGAGGCGTGCCCGTGCTCTCCAGTCAGGCAAGAGCACCTATAATCTCTCAAGCGGTCTTTGCCGTTAAATAGGGACCGACATCGGGGATGATACTCTGATCTTGGAACAAGGCAATGCCGAGATCGGAAGTCAGACAGTGTATACGAAGGGCGCAAGCTGACTCTGTTGACCAAGGCGATATTAAGTGAAATTGACCGAGAACGGATTTGCGATCCAACTCCATGTCGTGCCCGACAAAAAAACGCCATCGGACCGTCCGCATGGCGCCCTGGTCCGACATCGGCGAACACATCTCAGGCGTCCCTTTTTGCTTCGGGGGCGACGAATGGCCGCTCGATCCGTCGTGAGGGCTGAATAAAGCCGCCGGGATCCCGAAATGCCCCACCAGCGCTACGAGCATAAACTCTCTTCGATCAAGCCTAGTTCCTTGCGAGAAGAACAACGTTCTCGTTCGACAAGGTTACAGTCACAGGAGCGCCATTGATCCGAATGGTAACCTCTCCCTTTTCGTCGTCCACGTCAGTAATCTCACCAAACAGACTGACACGGTCTTTTATGGTGAAACTCCTGCTAGATGTGTCGGAACGCCACATCGAGTCGTCCCAATATAGGTCGAGTTCCGATATGCCAACGCTCGCGAGAAAGCTGGTCTGCAGGTTTTTCTCCAGCCACTCTGCCGAACAGCCAAGCGCGGTCGCGGCCGCGTTGACGTCAGAATAGTCGTTCTCCCCGCCCTCGCCCCAAGTGACCTTGACGGAATCACCGCGCTCTGGATTTCGATAGATCCGAACGTTCTTCTGTCTCATGGTTCGACCTCCTATTGGCTGTGACTTAGCGTTGATGTGCGAGTTTTCTTCCGCGTTGATTGCGTTTTTGATTATCCCGGCTCAAAGATTGCGGATTGGCGATATATTGTAAAGGTGCTCTGGCGAGCTAGCCGCTAATCGTCTCACGCGTCGTGCGTCTCGCCGGCCAACAGGATTGCGACACCGGCGGCGTGTTCATGCAGTTCCGAATCCTCCTCGATATTTACGAAGGCATCACATCGCCTTCATGCTTGGCTCCATTCACCGCTTGGTTGATGATGATAACAAGTTCGCTATGTTGGACAACTATTGGCGATGTGGCGCTATTGGATTGATAAATGTCGCAATTTGGACATCAAGCAATCAAATGAAAGGTAATGTAGTTATAACGAAATAAAGCGCAAAAAAATCGCGCCGGGAACGAATCAAATGACACCGTCCGAGTACCGGGCGACGCTGGCTGTCATCGGATTGACGGCAAGCGTCGTGCAAGAGCTTTTCGATATAGATGAACTTACAAGCCGCCGATGGGCCACAGGCGACTTGCCCGTTCCGCGCGCCGTCGCATTGAGTTTGTTGCTGATGGCATCGTATGGCGTATCCATAGGTGAGGCACGGATTCTTACAGGCTCCATACCCCTATTAAAGTCAGCTTGAGCGCCCTCCCCCGACCGCATGCAAGTGAGGTCATGTTAAAGCTGTCCCATCCTTTGCAGGATAGTACTGGTCGATAACGCAGTCAGCAGCTATGTCGCCGACGCGTGGCCGCCTTGCGGCGGACTGGCCGCACGAGAGCCTTCACTCGATCGGAAAGAGCGTGGGGTTCAGCAACGACCGTGCAGGCTGTTTGACCAGCACCGTTTTAAGCAGGTCTGGGGGCCCAAGGATATTGCCGGTCTGAAGCGGGCGAAGGGAAGCCGTTTGGGGCGGGGGCTTCCCTTCTTATGCTTCCCAGTCGCTCAGCGATCAGGACAACCTAGAGATAGCCGCCGTGGGCGATGCACGCTAGTTGGACCAAGGTCCGAGCACCTCGGTCCAAAGTCCTAGGTGCTGGCGTCACGTTTGCCCATCACCGATTTTGGCGAGGGTGATGGAGAAAATGAAAACCGCTGAGCGCGACGATATCGTCGAAACCGCTCGATCGTTGGCAAGGACAGGCCGCCCGGCAGTGGCGATTGCGGCCCGCCTGTTTTACGTTGCGGGCAAGGCTTGCAGCGCGGCATTGACCTTTGTCAAAAACCCATGGCTCTAGCCACAATCCAGGTGGGAACCCCGGCCGTTACAGCTGATGCCAACAATATCGAAACTATCTTGATCGCATAAGCCCGAGCATCATGCCGTTCGTATCTCATTGACCTGCCCTCCAATCCCCGCTTGCGAATTGAACTACAGGCGTGAAGGACAAGTCGAGTCACGTTTCTTCAACGTCGTTAATAGTCGGCGCCGCGGCGGTTCCGAGTAAGCGTTGGCGTCGACTTTAACTGCGCGGTCAGCGTGATCTGCGAAGCAGCTCTCGGATCTGAGCAAATGGAGGCTTGGCATTCTGAAGCGTGCGGGATAGCGGACGCTAAGAGAAAGTCGGTGCCCAAGGGGTCATCTGAGCTGTCACCGTATCGAGGGAGGCCGCTTGTGACGAAGCAGTGTTCAAATCAATCAACGGCAGTCATCATGCTCTTCAAAGCGCAAAAGCTGTGCCGAAAAGCGCGATGCTCAAGGGGCTATTCCGCCCATTCCGCATCGGCCGTGAACGCGATGGTGAGCCAGCGGTTGGTGCTTTCATCGCCGATCGCATTCCCTATTTCGTCGCGCAGCGCATCCCAATCCTCCACCGTTTTCGGCGGAAGGCCCTTGGGAACGATGAAGTAGAGTTCGATCTGTGTCGCCCGACCGACACGAGCAACGTAGGCGCGATATGAAAGGAAGTGGAGGCGACGCACGGTCTCGGAAGCGACGTTGTCCACATGGTTCTTAAGGTCGACCGGCGCGATGAGAAGGATCTCGGTCAGTGCCTTCCAGATTGTACCGATTAGAAGCGGAATCATCACCACGCAAACCAATGCGAGGACGACTGGGTCAACGTAGCTGGCGATCCACGCGACAGGGGTCGGCTGAACAGCGAGACCGATGACAAACGCGATCAGCAGGGCAAGGGCAATACCTCCCGACATGATCCAAGCCTTGACGTCGACAGAAATGAAGTCCGACTTCAGGCGGCGGTTCAACCTGACACCAATAACGGCCATGACAGCGCAGACGAGTACGGTCGCCGCCGTGTAAGTGATCGCCACGCCGTAACGCAGTTCGTGCCCGCCATTGAGGATGCTGATGATCGCGTTAATCAGCGCGTAAACCGCAACGGTCATCAGCAGGCTGCCGTTAAGCATCAAGACGATTGGCTCCAGATGCCAGAAGCCCATTGTAAAGCGGTTACGAACTCTTCCAGACAACGCGTCGGTTTGCGCTGACTTCACGATCAGGCTCGACACCCAAAGCGCAAGGCCGGTCATCGCCGCGTCGCCCAGAGAATAGACGCCGTCAAAGGCGATCGAGAACGAGCCCGACAAAATGCCAAAGGCCACTCCGAGAGCGGCGACGACAACCGTTGCCGCAATAGAGATGCGTAGGAACTGCTGCTCGCTCAACATCGAGTATCTCCGACATGACCGCACGACTATGTCCATCCTATCGTTTTGGCATCGCACGTGAAGACATTCGAAAATATCGACGACCGGGAATTCAACCGAAATGGAAAACCTGGGTTCCCAAAAGAGAATTAATTTCAAGGATTAGATTAGAGGGTCATTGTCGATGGTACGGTCGCAGGACATCATCGCTGGTGCTGGTTCAGCGCTCTAGGCTGCGTTCAAATACCGGGGTTTCGTCAGCCGGGGGTCACGATCGCTGGCAGTCATTCCTCTGCGAGCCGAGCGGCTTGTCCAGTCCGTCGTGCAGTTCGTCGGGGAGCCGGTTCAGCCAGCGAATGACGGTGTCATCGACGGTGTTCAGGGCACGCCCCCACGGTCTCGACCTCCTTGGTCGACAACGAGTAGTCACCAGATGTTTGATGACAAGGACGCGTTTTCCTTGACCGCCAGATGGCTGTGGATCAGACCAAACGCTGCGTTGTGCGCAACGTTTGCATTCCGAAAACGCACAATTCGGTCGTGGTCGGCTCCCGCCTCCCGGTTGGATTTACGCATTTTCCATCTGTGGTCAGGAACGCCGCGGAGGAAACATTCATCGATCAAGTCCGTCGTTTCGCCAACACAGCCGGATCGCCCCCGAAAGAAAATCGGCCGAGATCGGCAGACCGTATCAATTCGAAGTCTCAGGTGCGATTATCCCGATGGCCGCTGCGGCGAGCTCCGCCGGCGTTTCGATCAATAGATCTGCGCCGGCGTGTTCCAGCTCTTCTTTCGTCCCGTAGCCCCAAAGGACGCCAATCGATCGCATTCCGTTCGCATGCGCACCGGCGATGTCGTACCGGCGGTCCCCGACCATGACGCAGCGATCGCGGTCGAGGCCGTTCTCCCTCAAAATATGGGCGATCAGTTCTGGCTTGTGGTCGATATCGCCGGTCGGCGTCGATCCGTAAATTCCCGCAAACTGCGAATCCAGCTTCTTATTCTCAAGGATTCTACGCGCGAACGTTTCGCGCTTCGATGTGGCCAAGTAAAGCCTTGCGGACCGGCTCATTGCCCGCAGAGCCTGCGGTATCCCATCATAAACCTCGCTGAGGAGCAGGCCGCCAGCCCCGTAATCCTGCCGGTAGGCATCGACAGCTTCTGCGACGCGATCATCCCCGAATTGTTTGAGAAGGTAAGACATGACGTCTTCAATCGGTGGGCCGATGATCGATGCAATGTCCATCGCTGGATCGGTTGTATGCCCGAGCGCGCGCAGAGCAGCACGGCAGCTTGAGAGGATGCCGGGTTCCGACGCGATCAGCGTCCCATCGAGATCAAGCAGGATTGCGGAAAGGTCAGATACCACCAGGCAGTTCTCCATTGAGTTGCTGAAGTGGCGATAGCGGAAGTGAAACCGAAATACACCCCCAAGGAACCACGCCAGATGGAATGGCGCCGCTCGGCAACGCGGACGGGAGAGAAATGAGCAACTCCCGGCACCAATGGCGTCCGCAAAACCTCAGTCGAGCAGAATGACAATTCAGGGTCTCGTTCACAACCCGGTGCAGCCGGTCAAAGTCGGTGTCTAAATCGACACCGACCCATACAGACCACTGCTTGTGCTGTCACACGCTAACCGAGGGCCAGAATACCTACCGCCTATCCACGAAGTCCGCCATCCGACGGATCAGGAATGCGCCGACCGTGGCGCCGGCGTCCTGCAGACCGACGGTCTTTTCCTGGAATGCCGCCGCCTTGCCGTGCTGTGCCAGCATGGACTTTGTGGCTTCCAGCGCCTGTTCGGCAGCCTCGGCCGTGACGCTTAGAGCGTCTGAAAGCGCTGAACCCGCGGCAGCATGCGCCTCCAGCGTGGTCGCGACAGGATCCAGCACGTCGAGCAGGGTTTTGTCGCCAACCTTGGCCTTGCCACGCTCGGCAACACCATCGCGGTAAGCCCGCCAGAACGCTGCCATGTCGGCAGTATCCAGCGATTCCTTGCCTTCCACGGCCTTGCTTGCCCGGAGAAACCCTGTTGCCGTCAAGGTGCCCATCGTGGAGGGAGCAGTACGCGCCATGGTCGCCCCGGCGGTGCGCAGAAGCTTGGCTATACCGGCTGCCTCGCCTTCAGCGTCCAACGCTTCCGCCGCGGCCGCGAAGGACTTGTTCATGGTAATGCCGAGGTCGCTATCGCCTACTTTGCCATCAAGCGCGATAAGGAACTCGCGCTGTTCGGCAAACAGCTCCTTCCAGCTCTTGAAGAGGTCGATAACGTTCGCGGCGTTCAATGTCTGAAGCGTCATGGTCTCACCCCGCGATGTGCTGGAAGAACGGCGTGTTTGCGGGAGCCGCGACGAGGCGATCCAGCTCTTCGTCGAGATGCAGGATCGAGATGGAGGCGCCTGCCATTTCCATCGAGGTTGCAAATTCGCCGACCCAGACGTATTTCGCCGTCACGCCGCGTGCTTCCAGAAGCTGCGAAACACGGCGGAAGAGGATGTAGAGTTCCTCCAGTGGGGTACCGCCGAGGCCGTTCATCAGCACGGCAACGTTATCGCCCGGGTTGTAGTCGGTCTCGGCGAAGATGCGCTCCATCATCTCGTCCACAACAGCATCGGCTGGCGCCAGCTTCTTGCGGCTGATGCCATTCTCGCCATGGATGCCCATGCCGATTTCCATCTCATCCTCGCCGATGGAGAAGGTGGCATGGCCGATCTCTGGAACGACGCAGCTCGAGAGCGCCACACCCATGGTGCGAGTTCGCAGGCGGGCCTTGTCGGCCAGGCGCGTGACCTCGTCCAGTGAAAGTCCTTCGGCGGCAGCAGCACCCGCTGCCTTGTAGATGAAGAAAATGCCCGCAACACCGCGGCGCTTGTGTTCCTCACCGACGACCGACGAAGCAACGTCGTCGTTGCCGACGACCTGCTTGACCGCAATGCCATCGAGATCAGCGAGCTCGGCCGCCATGTCGAAGTTGATGAGGTCGCCGGTATAGTTGCCGTAGATGTAGAGCACGCCGGCGCCCTGATCGATGTGCTTCGTCACCTGGTACATCTGCTCGGCGCTGGGCGACTGGAAGACGCCGCCGACTGCGGCGCCATCAAGCATTCCGTCGCCGACGAAGCCGAGGAAGGTCGGCAGGTGACCAGAGCCCCCACCGGTGGCGATGCCGACCTTGCCTGCCTTGGTCCTGGCGGTGACGAGGCAGCGCGGGTCGCCAGCTGTATAGGTGACGGCGGGATGGGCCTTGTAGATGCCTTCGAGCATCTCGTCGACGAAGTTGACGGGGTCGTTCAGGAATTTTTTCACGGGGGTCCTCCGGAAGTGGGTTATTTCTTACGCTGGCGCGTGACGAAGAAGGCGGCGGCCAGCAAGATAAAGCTGCCGACGACGAGGCGTTGCCAGGTGCTGGGAATACCGACCATGACGAGCACACTGTTGAGCACGACGATCAGCAGCACACCGAGAAGGGTACCGAGGACCGTGCCCGTGCCGCCGGTGATACGCGCCCCTCCGAGCACGACGGCGGCAATGACGTTGATCTCGGTGCCGACGAGATCGAAGGGGTTTGCCTGTCGATTGGCGCAAACATGAATGATGCCGGCTAGACCGGCGAGCGCGCCCGCATAGCCGAACAGGAAGACATGCACGGTGCGCAGGCTGTAACCGAGACGGCTTGCGATATCGGCATTGCCGCCAACGGCAAAGATTGCACGGCCCATCAGGGTGCGGTTCAGGATCCACCAGGTCACGAGCGCCGCGACGGGCAGAACGAGGAAGTAGAACGGAAGCGTTATGAGCGCACCGTTGGCGGACTCAAACTGGACGAGCGGCATGCGCCCGAAGGCGCCCATTTGCGGCGGCAGCGACATGATCCACACGGTGCCGATGAACGAGAGCAGGAAGCCGCGGAAGAGATACTGTGTGCCGATCGTCACGATCAACGACGGCACCTTCAGGTGATGGACAAGCAAGCCATTAATGATGCCAAGCACCGCGCCGCCAAGTGTCGCCATCAGGATGACGACGACGATGGGCAGGCCCGGCAGGTAGCTCTGCACAAGCACCGTCATCGAGTACATGGTGAAGGCCGCGATCGCTGTGAAGGACACGTCGATGCCGCCCGCGGCAAGGATGATGAAGACCCCGAGCGCGAAAAGCCCCATGACCACGCTCGCGCGGCCGATGTCGATGAGCGTCGATGGCTGCAGGAACGCCGGGTTGGCGATGGCGACACCGACAACTATCGCTATCAGGAGGAGGAAGGTGATGGTCTCCGGTCTACGGCGCACCAGCTCACCGAAGCTGAAGGAACGCGACGGGCCGTCGGCGCCGTGGAGTTCATCGGTTCGTGAAGCGTCCATCACACAGTCTCCGTCGTAATCACCAGCATCGCCTTATAAAGCTGGTCCTCAGTTGCCTGCTCGGCATCCATTTCCGCGACCACCCGACCGCCGTTCATGACGAGGATGCGGTCTGCGTTCTGAAGGAGTTCCGGCAGGTCGTCGCTGACGATGATAAGCCCCATGCCGGCTTCAGCGAGCCCCTGGATGACGCGGTAGATCGTATCCTTGGACCCGACGTCGACGCCGACGGTCGGTCCGTGCAGCACGAGAAGCTTGGGCGCGATGCTCAGCCACCGCCCGATCAGTACGCGCTGCTGGTTACCACCCGAAAGCGCCCCGACCGGCAGGTCGAGATTCTTGGTGTTGAGCCGCATTTCCTCGGAAAGCCTGGTTGCGATAGTGCGCCCCTCCTCTCGATCGACGACGCCGATCGAATTGGCAAGGCGCGAGACGATAAGAGCGATCTCGTTTTCAAAGATCGACTTGCCGAGGAAAAGGCCTTCGGCGAGCCGGTCCTCCGGCACATAACCGATGCCCCGCTCGATCGCCTCGGCGGGCGAGCGTACGGAGACGGTCTTACCCTCGATCGTCACCACGCCGCTTGTCGCGGGTGCGACGCCGGTGAGTGCCATGGCAAGTTCGTTGCGGCCGGAATCGGCAAGACCGGTAATGCCGAGGATTTCACCCTTTTTGATCGAAAAGCTCATATCCCGCACGCCATCAGCAATGAGGCGGTCGACCTTGAGAAGTTCGGCATCGGACGGCTTGCCCGTACGATAGCGCTGAGCGTCGATGGATCGGCCGGTCATCAGCTCGGCCAGTTCCTTCTTGCTGTAATTCGCGATGGGGCCCTGGGCGACGCACTGGCCATCACGGAAGACGACAGCGTGGCCCCCGATGCGGTAGCATTCATCAAGCTTGTGGGTGACGAAAAGCACAGCGACATTTTCGGAGCGAAGGCGCTCGACGACACGAATGAGATTGTCCACCTCGCGACGCGTCAGGGACGTGGTGGGTTCGTCCATGATGACGAGCTTGGCGCGGGTCGCAATGGCCCGTGCGATGGCGACGAGTTGGCGGGACGCAAGCGGCAGATCGGAAACGATGGTGTTCAGGAAGGTACGGTCGGTCGGCAGCCCCGCGGCGGCGAGCGCCCGTTCGGCCGTCTCCTTCAGTCGCTTGCGGTCGAAGAGGCGCAACAGGCGGCCATTGCCGTTGACCAACTGCTCGTTCAGCGCGACGTTTTCGGCGACTGTGAGGTTGGGCAGAAGCGACAGGTCCTGGTAAACCGTCTCGATACCGGCAGCCAGCGACTGGATCGGCGTCAGCGACGAAAAGGTCTCACCATCGAGGATGATCTCACCAGAGGTCGGTGCATGTGCCCCGGACATGATTTTGATGACAGTGCTCTTGCCGCACCCGTTCTCACCGAGAAGATGGTAGGCTTCGCCCGGCTGGAGCGTCAAGTCGATGCCACGCAAGGCATGAACGCCGCCGAACCTCTTCTGGATGTTTCTAAGTTCAAGGAGCGCAGCCGAATGCTGTGCCGTGTGTGTTTGTGCCGCCACGGAAATTGTCCTCATGCTGACCGGCGCGTCGTTGCGCCGGACGGGTCGGCCGGGAGGTAAATCTGCCGGCCGACTGACGGTTTGCGGAATTAGAACAGGTGTTCCTTGTAGGTCGCCTTGTCGGCCAGGACCATGCCATTGCCGAGGATCAGCAGACCCTTGCCCGGGCCCTTTTTGACCGAGACCTTGTTGTAGCCTTCGACACCGAGGTCCATACCGTCGGTGACTTCCTTCTTTTCCAGCAGCAGCTTGGCAACGGAGTTCATAGCCATGCCGGCCTTCTGCGGATCCCAGAAGCCGATTGCGGTGATTGCGCCGGATTCGAGAAGGTCAGCGGATGGGTTCGGGAGGCCGGTGCCGACCAGGCAAACCTTCCCGCTCAGGCCCGCTTCGTCGATCGCGCGGCCAACGCCGAGTACGTCATTGCCGGCCGAGGTCTGGAAGCCCTTGATATCGGGGTGCTTGCGCAGGATCTCCTTGGCCTTTTCATAGGTGCCGTTTGCGTCGTCGAAGGATTCGTTGTTCGGATCGACGAGTTCCATGCCGGCATACTTCTTGGCGTTCGCTTCGCCGGCGCCGACCCACTGCATATGAGTGCGGCTACCGAGCGAACCAACGAAAGTCGTCCACTTGCCTTGCTTGCCCATGCACTCGGCCAGGCGCTCGTTGAGCGCGGCACCGTAGTCGGCATTGTCGAAGGCCTCGACGTCGGCATTGGTGTTCGTCTGGTTATCTGCTTCGTGAGTCACGACGACGATACCGCGGTCCATGGCGCGCTGGAACGTACCTTCGAGAACAGCCGGGTCCATCGGCACGACGGCGAGTGCGTTGACGCCCTTGGCGACGAGATCGTTGACGATCTGCAGCTGCTGGGCCGAATCCGCTGTGGCTGGACCGCTCTGGGTGGCAACGACGTCAGTATTTGCCTCCTGATAGGCAACAACGCCCGTATTCATACGGTCAAACCACGGGATACCGCTGATCTTGACGACGGTGGCGATGACCGGCTTGTCCTGGGCGGCCAGCCCACCGATCGAACCTGCGAGCGCGACAGCTGCAACCGTGGTTCCAGCCAAAAGCTTCTTCGAAAACGACTTCATAGTTTCCTCCACGAATATTCCCTCCTGTTTTTACTTCGATGCTTGAGGGACAGGCACCGAAGGGGTTTGCGTGCGGCGACCTGGGGACAGGAAGCCAGCGATGTCGTAGCGGCCGATGGCCAGGAAGGTGAGCAGCAGCAGGCCCCAGGCAAAATCGCGCACGAAATTGGAAAGGCCGCCGAAATTGAGCAGGCTCGACATAAGCTGCAGGGCGATGGCGCTGAGCACAACGCATACGACGCGCCCATAGCCGCCCTCCGGCTTCACGCCCGCCATCACCGCAATGAGGATGGCGATGAGCAGGTACGAGCTCCCGTAGTCGAACTTCACATTGACGTTGCGCGCCGCAATGATGATGCCGGCAAGACCCGACAGCGTGCCTGAGATCGCATAGGTGGCGATGATCACGCGGTTCCTCGGAAAGCCCGCATAGACGGCCGCCCTGGGATTGGTGCCCATCAGCATCAGCCACAAACCATAGGGCGTGAATTTCAGGAGTGCTGCAACGGCGCCGGCGACGAGCACGAAGATGAGAAAGCTGATCGGCACCGCAGTAATCATGTCGTTGCCGATGCTGGAAAGCAGCGCCGGGCTGCCGACAGCCACGGCCTTGCCGCCCGAAACAACGACCGCAAGCCCCATGAAGGCCATCTGCGTGCCGAGCGTGCAGAGTATAGGCGTGATGTTCAGCTGCGAGATGAGAAGGCCATTAATGACGCCGCCTGCAAGACCGATCAGGATTGCGCCGGCAATGAACAAGAGGCTAAAGGCCATGCCGCTCTCTGACACAGACAAAACGGATGAGACGATGACGGCGGAAAGCACGCCGGAAAGATTGGCGAGCGCAATCCCTGACAGATCGATACCGCCATTGCCGGCACACATGGCGAGCATGACGCCGATGGCCAGAAGACCGATTTCCGGCACCTGGCTTGCCATGGACTGGAGATTGAAAACAGAAAGGAACGTGCCGCCTGAAATCAGGGCGCCCGCCACAAGCAACAGACCGTTTATGACAAGCAGCATCGCCAGCTGTCCGCCGGTTTTCTGCATGATCTCCTCCCATTTGTTTACTAAACAATGTCCAGCTTCACTAAACGCTATCAAAGGATATTTGCGCTGACAAGCCCCGTTTTTGCGGCATATCGGTTGCGATTGGCCCCAAATTGGCTTAGGTCTCGCAAATACCGCTTAAATCGTTTAGTAAACTCGTTCGCAGTCGCAGCATGAAGGGTAACTTGTCTCCGCATGAAGAAACCGGGAAGACTGACCATCAGGGATATCGCCGAAGCGGCGGGCGTATCGCCCGCGACGGTTTCGCTCGTGCTAAACGGCAAGGGGGAGATTTCCGGCGTGACGCGGGCGCGGGTCTTAGAGGCGGTGGCTAGCCTAAACTACGTCCCGCGGGCAACGCGCAGCAACGCCGAACCGGGCGAGACCTTGCGCTTCTTGAAGATCGCCAAGCACGGCCACACGGTCAACCGCGACCATAGCGTCTTCATCTCCGACTATATCGACGGCATGTCTGCCGAGGCGACGCGGCGTAACTACACGCTCGAAGTCGTGAGCTTCGAAGGCCAGCCAATCAGCACGGTGGCGGAGTCCCTTGCCGGCGCGCCGATATCAGGCGTCATCGCGCTGGGTACGGAGTTGACGGAAGCCGATATCAGGCTCATTCAGGGTCTCGGCCTGCCGACCGTCTTCATCGACACGTTCTATGACGTGCTGGAGGCCAATTTCGTCGACATGAACAACGAGGACGCCGTCTATAAGGCGCTGTCGCGTTTCCGCATGCAGGGTTTCCAGCGCATCGGCTTCGTCGCATCCCATGTCGACACAACCAACTTCCGCCTGCGTCGCGAGGCTTTTTTCAAGAACATGGCGAGGCTCGGCCTGCCTGTGAACGAGGCCGACATCCTTTCGGTTGAGTCGACCTATGACGGCGCCTATCTCGATACTCGCGCGCTGCTTTCGACCGGGCTGGAGCTTGCCGAATGTTATTTTTGTACGAACGACATTATCGCCTACGGGTTCATTCGCGCGCTTCGCGAATATGGCGTATCAATTCCACAGGACGTCTCGATCATCGGCTTCGACAACCTGCCGCAGAGTGCGACCATGGAGCCGGGTCTGACGACCATCGACGTGTCGAAGCGCAAGATAGGCAACCTTGCCGTTACTGTGCTGGACGACCTGATTGTCGCCGCCGAGCCGCAGCCGCCGGTCAAGATCCTGGTTGGCGCTGAGCTTGTTCTGCGCGCCAGCCACGAGCATGGCGAATCGGAGACTGCGCGGGTCCGCGCGACGCGCAAGACACAGCAGCCCGTATAACGAAATCGCGGGGAAACTCACCTTGTCAGGGAAGAGAAACTCGCGTAAGACGCGTATCGTCGCTGCAACTACGCGGACCTGTCCAAGACCGCTGGAGCGGCCGTTCCCTCTGACTGTTGTCCACCATGCTTTAGAGCCTCGGATACGATGACTTTCGTTTGGATCACGGTCGGACGTTGAGGAATTTCCGCCACAACCTAATGACCCGGGAGCCCGGAAATGCGTATTGAGCCGCAGGTGCGAATTTATACCTGCTTCTTCCTCTTTTCGGCATCGACCGGTGCCCTGCTCTCACGCCTTCCCGATCTCCAGGATGCCCTCCAGGTCAACAAGTCGGAGCTTGGCCTCACGCTGATTGGTGCAGCGATCGGTGCACTGATATCCTTAACGTTCTTTTCGCCCCTCGTGGCCCGTTTGGGTGCCAGAATCACTGCGTTCATAACCGTGCTCGGGACGTCCGCGCTGATCGCCTCAGTCCCGTGGATGACGAGCGCCGAACTCGTTTTTGGGATCCTGTTTTTGGAAGGACTGCTCGCAGGAGCCCTAGAAATAAATCTCAACGTCGAAATTGACCGTATCGAAGCGCAGCTCGGCCGGGGTGTCATGAACCGTGCCCATGGTTTCTGGAGCCTTGGATTTTTCGTGACTGCGCTTATGTCATCAGGAGTGCGTCAGGCCGGCATCTCGATGCAATTCCACTTGGCACTGACATTTATTGTGGTGTTGGTTGTGGCCGCTGTCGTGATCAGCGGAATGCGTAGTGCACCGGCGCGGGCTTTGGGCGAGCATGCGGACGCAGGTCATGTCGCATTGCCGACGCTTGGTCTTCTTCCCCTCTGTGTCATAGGCATTGCCGCATTCCTGGTGGAGGGTGCAGGCATAGATTGGTCATCTATTTACATGCGCGATGTTTTCCAGGTTGAACCATTTGTCGGCGGCCTTGGATTGACCCTGTTCACACTGTTCATGGCGCTCACCAGGCTGTTCGCGGATCGTTTTGTCGATCAATACGGCTCCCGGGCAGTCGCGGTCACTTTGCTGCTGATCTCAACGGCTGGACTCATGGCAGTTTGGCTTGCTCCCCATCCGCAGCTTGCGCTCGTCGGCTTTGCCCTAATGGGTGGCGGCTGCAGCGCCGTCTATCCGCTTGCGGTTTCGGCTGCCGCTCAGCGAACCGACCGGCCTGCCCATATGAACGTTGCCGCATTGGGCCAGATGTCCTTCATCGTTTTTTTCCTTGCTCCACCTTTGCTCGGCTTTGTCGCTGAGCAGGCAGGTATTCGAATGTCATACCTGGTCTGCATTCCGGTCATTGTCGTTGCGCTTTTCTGCGTCAAATCGCTCTCAACAAGGCGAAGTGCGTTCGCGTAACCACCCAATCCGAGGAAACGAAACACGCACGGCATCGGCGCGCCTCGAACGGCCTGATGGCGGCGAACTTCCGGATGCCGTCAACTCTATCGGCATGTTGGACGCCACGGCAGAAGTCCGATCCGACGTTCCGGGCAGCCAGATTAGCCCTTGAGCGTCCTGACTTTGGCAAGCTCAGGAAACAGACGTGTCCACATCAATACGATGGCAATAGTGCCGACGCCGCCGATGACGCCGGCCAAAAGAGGCCCCATGAAGCCCGCCAGCATGCCGGATTCGAATTCGCCGAGCTGATTGGAGGTACCGATGAAGAGCGAATTGACCGCATTGACGCGGCCGCGCATCTCATCTGGCGTCAAAAGCTGGACAAGTGAGCTGCGCACCACGACGCTGACGGTATCGGATGCCCCGACGACAAGCAGTGCACATACAGACAGTGCAATATTGGTGGAGAGCGAAAAGACAACAGTCGCCGCGCCAAAGACGGCAACGGCAGCAAGCATCTTGATCCCGACACTGCTTCTCAGCGGCCGCCGCGCCAGCACGATCGACATGGCGAGAGCACCGATCGCCGGTGCGGCACGCAACAATCCCAACCCCCAAGGGCCGGCATGCAGGATATCCCGCGCAAACATCGGCAGCAAAGCGGTCGCCCCACCGAGCAGCACTGCAAAGAGATCGAGCGAAATCGTCCCTAGCACGACGGGTCGGCTGCGGATAAACGAGACGCCGGCAAATATCGACGTCAGCGTTACCGGCTCGCGTTTTGCGGGCCTCCACTGCATTCGGATAGAAATTACATTGACGCTCGCAACGGCAAAGAACACGGCGGCGACGGCAAAAGGTGCGACCGGATTTACGCCGTAAAGCAGGCCGCCGAGGGACGGGCCGACGATGAAGGCAGTTTGCTGCATCGAGGTGGTAGTAGCAACAGCCCGCTGGAGCATCAGTTCAGGCACGATATTCGGCAGCAACGCTGCCATCGTCGGCCGTTCGAAGGCGGCGGTAGCACCCAGGATCGTGACGGCAACGAGTATGCCCGCCGGTGTCAGCCACTGCTGCCAGGTGGCAATCGCGAGCGACAGCGAAGTCGCTGCCTCGATCAGTTGGCAGACAAGACCGATGCGTCGGCGGTCGTAGCGGTCGGCGACATGGCCAACGATGAAGGTCAGCACAACCATCGGCAGGAACTGGCAAAGGCCTACAAGCGCCAACGCAAAAGCGCTGTGCGTCTGGTCGTAGATCATCCACCCCATCGCGATCGCGATGCATTGGAATGAGAGAGAGGAGAGAACGCGGGAAGCTGCGAAATTGAGGTAGCCGGGATGGCGAAGGACGCTACCCGGCAGCACTTGAACAGTATCCATTTGAACATCCAGGCCGGCGGAACCCGCTGAGCCATATATAAGATTCTTATACGGTCTCTGTGCTGTTCGCATGACAGGTTTGTCAACCGCTCGAAGAGCGAATTGCTGGTTTGCGCCAGCGCGAACGAGATCTCCCACGTTCAAATCTTGTTGATCAAATGGCCCCGGGCCATCTGTTTCGGACAATACCCGGACCGGCCGACCCCTCCCTAAAAGGGACCGGCAGGGTGGCCCGTAACGGAATGATAAAAGACGGTGGCGACCGTCGCCAACTCAACAATTGCGCACACACGGCACTCTTGAATTTTTGGTGAGCCTGTCGATCGACCTGACCCGGTACGGCACGCTCACCGATTTCTCCGATAGTCTCTTTGTGCCACCGAGCGCGACATTGGTTTTGGCTGCCTCCGAATAGTGAAACCGGCTCTTCATGCCGTCGTTGCCGAACGCAATGAAGCAACCGTGCCTCCCAGCATGCGGTAATCCATTGGACATCAAGCGAAAAGCGGCAATAAAGCCAGACTTACCCGGCATTGTGTGGAGCGTTCTTCTCGCGATGCGTAGCAAAGTTTCAACGAGAAGACGTAATTATCTAAATTCCGTCTTGACAGATTAAGTAATTTTTAAAATTATCTCCACGTTCTCTAGCTTTCTGCATGTCATTGGAGGCAGTGCGCCATGGTGTACTGGATATGCAGCAAGTTCCTATCAGTAATAAATGGGAGGAAGTTTCATCTTGATTGAGGAACTTTCATGGGAACTAAAAGGATTCGTGTTTCGGTAATTTGCTCGTCCGGTGAATTATCCGAAAAAATTCGGTCGGGAGTCTGTGCTGATCACGGGATGTGCTTCGTCGACACGAAGCGTGCCGGTGAGTCTGCGCATGAATTTGTCGCCCGAACATTGCCCGCGGTTGTATTATGCGAAATAGCCAGTTCCGCCGACGTTGCGACTGGCACTGCAATACGCCGTTTGGCCGACACCGAGACAGAGTATCCGTTCACCCTGATATATGCCCTGAGCCGCGCAAGCGCGGATCTCATTCGTGACATCTATGTCGATGGCGTATCAAGCATGGTGTTTACGAATGACGACAACAGGGACATTCGCGCAGCAATCGCGAGCGTTGCGGCTGGTCATCACCATATCAGTCCCGCGGTCTTCAGATCGCTACCCGATTTACATATTCGCAGCTTCTACTCACTTCTCAACGGCCCATCACCTGCGGCATCGCGGTTGTCGGAAGGCAACCTGAGCGTGCGCGAAGAACTCGTTCTCAAGCTGATTGCCTATGGCTTCAGCACCAAGGAGATAGCGGCAGAGATGCGGCTAAGCACAAAAACGGTCGACACATACAGAGCACGTGGAACAGACAAGCTAAGCCTTTCGAGCCGCGCAGCCATAGTAAAATATGGAGCATCAAAAGGTTGGTTTGATATTTATCAGCAACAAAGCTGACTATTCCTCAAGTATTTTATCCAGTTATTCTTTCTGGAACTCCGCGTTCCGGAAGGATATTCCTATCTAAACGATATACTACTTCCAATTTCCCCTACATCTATTCTTATTTATCCGACTTTTTTTCTTTTTATCCCAACGTATTCTTCGTATGTGCCTGACGACACCTCGGTACGCCGGAGAACCGTCCCGTCGTGTTGCCAGGCCACTCGGAGCAAGATGCAATCGTGGGGACACGTTATGGCGAGAATTAGTATACTTGGTATCGGATACGTTGGAGTTGTGTCTGCGGCCTGCCTTGCAGAAGATGGACATACCGTCGTTGCCGTCGACATTGATCCGGCCAAGGTGGCAAAACTAAATGCCGGCGAAGCGCCAATCGTGGAAGCGGGGCTGACGCCATTGCTTGAGCGCAACGTTGCGCGAGGTCGGCTGAGCGCCACGACAGACATTGCCGCTGCCATTGCCGAAACGGACTTAACGTTCATTTGCGTCGGCACACCCAGCGCGCCAGATGGTGCTGTCGGATTGGATTACGTCAAGCAAGCTTGCGGCGACGTTGCAAAGGCGATGGCACAAAAGGCGTCCTTCCACTCTGTCGTGGTGCGATCGACCATCGTTCCGGGCACCATGAACACCCATTGCATACCAATCCTGGAGCAGCAGTCCGGATTGATCGCGGGCGAAGGATTTGGTGTCGGCTACTATCCGGAGTTCCTCCGCGAAGGCACCGCCATCGACGACAATTACAATCCCGGCCTCATCGTTTTTGGCGCGATAGATCCTATCACCGAGCGACTGCTGCGCGACATCAACGAAGGATTGCCATGTGCCATTAACGTCGTTCCTTTGGCGACGGCGGAAATGATCAAATACACCAGCAACTCCTGGCGTGCGGTCAAGGTCACCTTTGCAAACGAAATCGGGAACATTGCCAAATCCTGCGGCATCGATGGTCAGCTGGTGATGAAGGTGCTGTGTTCAGACGACAAGGTGAACATGTCACCCTATTTCATGCGACCCGGCTTTGCGTTTGGTGGTTCTTGCCTGCCAAAGGATGTTCGCGCCCTTCGGCATCTTGCGCAAGGCAAGGCAATTTCAACGCCATTGCTTGACTCGGTCCTGACAGCAAATGCCGAACAGATCGAACGGGCGGAGGCGATGGTCGAGAACGCGCCGGGCAAGTCGATCGGGATGGTGGGTATCAGCTTCAAGGCAGGTACCGACGATTTGCGTGAAAGCCCATTGGCTGAGCTCGCATCGCGGCTGATATCCAAGGGTTTTGATCTTAGAGTCTACGATCCGAGTGTCAGCGTCGCCTATGAACATAGTATGGGCGGCTCGGGCCGGGGGAGCGGCGTCGTCCCAGACCTTAAGGAGCGCCTTGTCAGCAAAATCGACGAGCTCATCTCAGGCGCTGACATCCTGCTTGTCGGCAATCGCTATGACGAAGCGCTTGAGCCTCTGACCGCGGCGGCTGCAACCAAGAGCCTGGTTGACCTCACTCGCATCGATCCGAAGATGCGCTCGGGTGGTCTTTATGCCGGCATCTGCTGGTAGGAGCTGAGTGTGCTGGGCCATCTCCTCTATATCCTTGTGTTCTCGAGCGTCGCGGTTGCGATCCCCGCTCACCAGCTTGCCGAGAACACGGGGCTAATCTTGACCATCGGCACATTGGGAATGTGGCGATATGGCTGGGGCGCGATCAACTTTGTCCGAGCGCAGATCTTCATTCATGTTGTTCATCCTCGTCGGCGCGCCACCCTTTCGCGGATTTATCTGGAACGGAAGCGCCCGGCTCATTCTTTCTTCCTTGCGACGACGTACAAGGTCGATACGGCCGTCACGACCAAGGTCTATCGCTCCCTTTTTAAGGCGGCGGCGGCTTCACGAGGTGGTGCTACGGTTGTTGCCTCGATCGTGGATGCTGCTGACGAACGGCTCATTCGGCAAATCTATTCGCTGATGCGGTCCGAGATCGCTCACGTGAGGCTAATTGTTGATCGCATTCCCGCTACTGGAAAACGCGATGCACTTGCAACCTCCTTGCGCATCATAGCCCGGCAGTGCCCTATGCCCGACGACATCGTCGTTCTCATTGATGGTGACAGTTGCCCACCGGAGGATCTCGTCGAGAAGTGCGCCCCCTTCTTCATCGATCCCAAGATCGGTGCGCTCACGACGGATGAGGATTGCGAGATCGTGGAGTCCCGGCTGTTCCGAGACTGGTTCAATTTACGCTTTACTCAACGCCACATGATGATGTCTTCCATGGGACTGTCCGGGCGCGTCCTGACGCTGACAGGACGTCTGTCGCTCTTTCGGGCATCGCTCGCCTGCGACCCGGATTTTATCGACAATGTGCAACACGACTGGCTTGTGCACTGGCGACTTGGAACCGTGCGGTTTCTGACCGGGGATGACAAATCAACCTGGTTCTGGCTGCTCAAGCGCGGATTTAAGATGGCCTATCTGCCAGACGTTCGTTCGGTCTCTATGGAGAGCCAGCCAAAGCCCGGATTCGTTGATTCTGCGGTTGCGTTGATGCTGCGTTGGTTTGGCAACATGCTGCGAACGAACGGAAGAGCGCTCGCACTAGGGCCACGCCGTATTGGTTGGTTTACGTGGTGGTCTGTGCTCGACCAGCGTGTATCGATGTGGACAACACTGTTTGGTCCGGCGACTGTATTGATGTCGGCTCTTCTTGTCAGCCCTCTTGTCCTGCCTCTCTACTTGGCATGGGTCATGTTCACCCGGTACATTTACTGCTGTCTGCTAACGACCTTCAGGCCCGCCTTTCCGATCACCTACCCATTCCTGTTGTATTTCGGCCAGATCGGCGGCGCCCTTGTAAAAACCTTTGTCCTCTTTCGCCTCGATCGGCAAAAATGGACCCGGCAGTCCACCGCACGGCGTGCGCGTCCGGCATCTGCATCCGAACGCTTGCGAAACCTTTCCTCGACTTACGTTCACCTGCTGGCGAGCTCCTGGCTCCTGCTCGCCGCCCTTATGATTTCCACCGCAAAAATGTGACTTGGAAGGATCTCTGATGACGACAATCGACCATCGCGAAAAAGAAGTGCCTTCAGTCGACAAGGGTGCGGGTGACGTGCCCGATTTCGCAGAGGCGAATGAACATCCGCGCTTGCGTATACCGTTTTCCGTCACGATCGATGGCCGCGCTTATGAAGGGGTAACCCTTTCCATGGTAGGCGCCAGAATTGCCGGAATTGCAGCGGCTAACTGGGCGGGAGCCGCCAAACTTGCCATCTTTCGCTTCAACTTCAAAGAATTCTGGTTGTCGCTGCCGATCGACGTGACGGTTGCGTCGAGTGATAGCGAAACCGGCGCAATGATCTTGCGATTCCGCGATCCGACCGGTCAGCATATGCCGCAGATCCGCTATCTCTTGAATAGCTGGCTTGCAGGCGACCCGGTTACCCTGAACGGGCTCCTTGGCACGCCAGGGACGGGACAAGGTGAAAGTACGTCCACTCCAAAAGGCGCCCTGCAGCCAGGTAACGCTGTTCTGGCCAAGGTAGCCGGGACACTCGGCATCAGTTTGGCCACCATTGGCCTCATCGCCTTCATTGCATCAGGACTGAGCAACCGGCTTTTCGTGACTGACGTCGATGGACCCGCAGTGGTTCAGCGTCAGGGCCTGACAATGAAGGCGACCACCAGCGGTCAGATTGACTTTATCAATTTGAACGCCGCGGCCGGCCAACCGGTCTATTCGATCCTGTCATCGAATGGCGTTTCTCTGACCGCCAGCATGCCTTGCGACTGCGACGTGATCCCAGCAGGAATCGAACGCGGCTCCACGGTCCTCCTCGGTCAACCGATCCTCGATGCGAACAGGCGCGACGCACCACTCATCGTCCAGTCTACTCTGACAGGCCCCGAACTGCGCAGACTGGGCATGGGGGCGACAGCTGAAATTGAAACGCCTGCCGGAAGTCGAATTGAGGCCAAGGTTGTCCTCGACCGCACGGCCACCGGCCCCGGTGGGCCCTTGCCGGTCACTCTCCTTCCCATTCGGCCATTGGAGGCCACTCCCGGAACACCGGTGGCGGTGCGCCTCGACAACTCGCCTGAACTACTGCGTTCCATGAAGGCCGGCCTGTCATATCTGTGGGGTTCGAAATGAGTGACATTCATCCACTGATTCTCTGTGGAGGTTCAGGGACTCGTCTTTGGCCGCTTTCGCGAGCTCATCAGCCAAAGCAGTTCCAACCGATCAATGGCGAAGGCTCCCTGACGTTCTTTCAGAGTACGGTTCAACGCCACCGCAGCGATCTGTTCTCCGACCCGATCGTCTGCGTCGGTTCTCGTCATGTGCAAACCGTTGGCCGCCAGCTTCGTGAAATTCAAAGCAAGGCACACATCATAACTGAGCCAGTGGCAAGGAACACGGGTCCAGCGGTACTGGCGGCATCACTCTATCTTGCTGGTGCCAAACCTGATGCTGTGCTGGTCGTGCTTCCATCTGACCATGTCATTAAAGGCGAGCTCAATCGGTTGATTGCACAAATGCACGATGCGGCCCTGGATGGATTGGTCGTGACCTTCGGTATTCAGCCCAGCTATGCCGAAAAAGGCTACGGGTACATCATGGACGGAGGCCGGTTCGACCATTATCCAGGCCTGCATCGCGTCGAAAGCTTCATCGAAAAGCCGAGCACCACAATCGCTCAATCGTTAATTGACACAGGCTTTGCATATTGGGCCTCGGGCATCAGCATGTTTCGGGCAAGCAAGTTGATCTCGGAATACCAGCGTCACGACCCGGCGACATTTGCGCATGTGCAGGCGGCTCTCCAGTCCGCCTCGCCCCTTGAAGCAGAGGCGGGGCTGCTGCTCGACGAACGACATTTCATGAAAGCTGAAAATCAACCAACCGAAAAGGCGGTGTTTGAACGGTGTAAGGACATTGCCCTTGCGCCGGCAGCGATCGAATGGGACGACGTCGGCGGTTGGACCTCTCTCCACGCAATCGGAATGAAGAACGAGAGTGGCAATGTCACGTCAGGGGACGTCGTTCTGTTTGATACACGCGGCTCTCTGGTCCGCGGCGGCGAGCGTTTGGTAGCTGTCGTCGGCATGAACGATGTGGTCGTGGTCGATACCGACGACGCATTGCTCGTCACAAACAAGGCAAGCTCCCAGGACGTCAAGCGGATTGTCGAGCACCTCGTGACCCTAAAGCGTCGGGAAGCAGAAAATCATCGCAGCCAGGTCACCGAGTGGGGCAGGATCAAGTCGATGCAAGCAGGCCCCGGCTTTGCCATGGACCTTCTCAGCATAGACAGCGGAAAGACCGTCACCCTTGTTGGCGAGGAGGGCGTATCCCGGACTCTCGCCGTCATCCACGGTCGTCTGCAGCTTGTCGGTGACCACACCCAATCTGAGTTAACTCCCGGACTGTCGGCGATGGTTGCGATCGGCAAGGAGGCAAGACTTGTCAATACCGCGGATACGCCGGCCGAGGTTATTGAAATCAGCTGTGGCAATGCCAGCGCACTTGGCCTGTCCGGTCAGTCCCTTGCCGCCATTGCGGCTGATGTGAGGGCGGCCGATTATGCCTAGTCGTCCTGCCTTTGTTATTGCCATTGCCGCTTGTCTAGCGTGGCCGCCTTTCGCGCTCGGCCAGCAAGCGTCATTCAATCGACAGCTGGAAGCGCTCGAGCTCGAGACACGCAGCTTGGACGTGCCGTCCGCCGAGATCTTCGCGCGCGCCAACGAGTTTGCCGGAATCGGCAAATTGCAGGCGGGGGAGCACGCTGCGCGACTTGTGCTGCCAGAAGGTCAAAAGCGTGTCAGTCGTTCGCCCATCGACATTCTCATGCGCCGCATCGGACTTTCGGCGAGCGAGGGCTTCGTAGAGGCGAGCCTCAAGGCACAGCCCGACCCGCAGGCAAGCGCCATCGTTATCGAAAGTGGCTCTCATACGTTGGAAGATGTTCGACAGGCATTGGGGTCGAAGGGGATTGGGAGCTATCTGGAAAGGCGGCCGCAAGGATATGTCGCCCACCGACCCATCTTCATTTGGGGCGGTGGGGCACTGACAATCGGGCCTGGCGAGACATTGACTTTGGACGGCAGCCAGGGCGCTTTTATCGTCAATACCGGCGCGCTCGAAATCATTGGCGCCCGACTGGATGCAACACCGGGTGCAAAGAGCGATTTCCGGCCATTTCTGCTGACGACATTTGCCGGCGCGACACAAGTTAGCCGAAGCGTAATTGCCGACCTCGGCTCTCCCGCGTTTCCCGAATCAAGCGGTTTGGCATTTACGCATCAACAGTTTTCGACTTCGGGAACAGCGTCTATGCTGAGGGATAACGTGTTCAGGAACGGCGTTGGGGTCGCAGTCACCGCGTCGAATAGGCTTGACGTTATCGGCAATCGATTTGTCGACGGCTCGAAAACAGCAGTCCTTGTAAAGGCGGCGCGCGATGTGCGTATTGCCGACAATATCGTTTCGCAACGAACCGGTACGCACGGCATCAAGGTAACTGACAGCTCCAGTCAAATCGACATTTTGCACAACGTTATCATTGACAGTCCAGGCAACGGAATCCTTGTGGATGGTGGAGCAACTGATGTCAGGATTTCTCGCAACCTCGTCGGCAAATCAAGGCTGGCAGGCGTCAGTGTCGCTGGTTCAGCGTGTGTTGCAATCACAAGCAATTTTGTCATCGCCAATGGCTCGCGGGGCATCGCGATGCGGTCCGTCCTTAGGGGCAAGGTTGAAGACAACCATCTTATTGCAAATGGGTCGGCGGGTCTGGCGATTTCCGGACAGTCCGACCATGCCGCCCTCCTCGTTTCTCGAAACATTTTCAAGGACAACCGCTTCGGGTTGAGCGGAGCAAGGCTGGGAGAGTTAAGCCTTTCCGCAAATGACTTCGAGCGGCAGCTTCCAAGAATCGCTGATGGCGAGTTCTCAGCCAATCTCGGCGAACTGCTGGAATTTGTCGCATCCAGCAAGCCTGGAGAATTCAAGCTGGCGTCGACCACGTCAGAGGGTGGTGAGTTGTCGCAGTTTTCAGCGGTCGATCTGGCTCGTTGTGTCGCCAAGAAGAGAGCATGACGTCATGGTGTTTTCCTCCGAGGTTTTTGTTTTTCTTTTTCTTCCAACCTTTCTGGTCGCCTACTATGCGACTCCCGTCGCTGGCCGCTCTCTTACCATCCTCATAGCCTCCTATATTTTTTACGGCTGGTGGCGGATGGATTTTCTGGCGCTGCTGTTTGCGACCACAGTGTGGGTTTACACCTTCGCGATCGCCATCGAGCGCAATCGGGAGCGGCAATTGGGAAAGATCCTGTTGACGCTTGGTATATCCGGCTGCCTGACAGTGCTTGGCATTTTCAAGTATCTGAATTTCTTTATCGACAGCTTTGCGGCCTTGATCGGCACGGATGCCGAGGGCCTTGGTGTCCACTGGCGTCTCATCCTGCCAATCGGCATCTCCTTTTATGTCTTTCAGTCGATCAGCTACCTGATCGATGTCTATCGCCGGGACACAGCGGCAACGCGTAACTTCATTGATCTGGCTGCATACAAGGCTCTGTTCCCGCAACTCATCGCGGGACCGATCCTGCGTTTCAAAGATCTGGCGGACCAATTCAAGCATCGTGAACACACGTTGCAGAAGTTTGCCGACGGCACGGCACTGTTTGTCATCGGCCTTGCAAAGAAGGTGCTGATTGCAGATCCGATCGCGCCGATCGCGGACAGCATCTTTTCAAGCCCTCACCCGACGCTGATCGAAGCCTGGCTTGGCTCCATCGCCTACATGATGCAGCTCTACTTCGATTTTTCCGGATACAGCGATATGGCGATCGGACTTGGCCTGATGATCGGGTTTCGCTTCGCTCCAAACTTCGACGCACCATATCTCAGCCGCAGCATCACCGAATTCTGGCGCAAATGGCACATCAGCCTTTCAAACTGGCTTAGGGACTATCTCTACATCCCGCTTGGTGGTAGCCGCCACGGCCCTATTCGGACCTACGTCAACCTGATCTTGGTCATGCTGCTCGGTGGGCTCTGGCACGGTGCCAACTGGACTTTCGTGCTCTGGGGCGGATGGCACGGTGGCTGGTTGGCGGTCGAACGCGCAACCGGCTGGAACAAGATTGCAGCCTCGCGGTCGATTGCATTACCCACAACGCTTTTGATCGTTTTATTGGGTTGGGTTATTTTCCGGGCAGAGAACGTCTTTGTCGCGCTCGACCTCTATACAGGCATGCTGGGGTTCAACGGGCTGTGGGTTCGACCAGCGCAACTTCTCGATATCACACACGAGGGATTGCTCACGCTTGCGGTAGGTTGCGTCATTGTCGCGAGCGAGCCTTACCTCCTGGTCCTGGAACGGACGAACGTTGACCTGCCCTCTGCTGACGGGAGCGCTACGGCGCGCCAATCCATTGCTGTGCCTTTAGTGCTGACATTGCTGGCAACCGTGACGGTATTGAAGCTCGCGGAGGCCAATCACTCGCCGTTTCTCTATTTTCAGTTTTGAGGAACCAATGCAGATCCACGCTAGATATAATACAGCCGCAAGACTGCTACTCCCGGCGATGTTGTTTGGCTATGCACTTGTAGCGAATGTAGACATTCGCCATCAGTTGGCAGGGGCGCTTTCGAAACTTCCTGCCAACCTCGACCAACTCAGCCATGGGCTGATTGGTACGACGCTCGAAACCGTCTACAAATCAGAACTGCCACATCGCGAGTTTGCGGTCGAACTGGTTGGAGCTGCGCGCTACATCCTTTTTGGCGAGGGGCGCCGCGGTGTGGTTGTCGGAAAGGGAGGATGGCTTTTTTCCGAAGAAGAGTTTCGCGGTGCCGCCAACGCTGACACCGGCATCGAAACCGGTGTGCGCGAGATATCAAAAGTGGCCGATACTCTTCGCTCGCATGGAATTCGGCTGATCATTGTGCCTCTTCCGGCCAAAAGCGACATTTACCGCGAAAATCTTGCCGACGACCGGTATGCCTCGATCGCGGAGCACCGATATCTCGACTTTGTCCATTCGCTGTCCTTGGCAAAGATTGACGCCGTCGATACGCGGGGTGCCCTACTCGTCGCCAAAACCAGCGAGCCCGTCTTCCTGAAGACAGACACGCATTGGACACCAGCAGGCGCCAAGGCTGTGGCAGGTGCGGTTGCAGCATTCTCAGGTATCGTCACCCAATCGCATTTTGCCTTGAAAGACGAGCCGAAACGCACGGTGGAGGGGGACCTCGTCAAGTTCGTGACCGGCGAAAGACTGGCGCCGTCGATTGGACTAGGACATGAAGTCGTCGCACCACAAACGGCAAGCCGAGATGAGGCGGGACCTCTGACCGACATTCTTGGCGAAAGCGACCGGTTCCCCGTCGCTCTGGTCGGCACCAGCTACAGCGCCAATGACACGTGGTCCTTTTCCTCATACCTGGAAGCCGCATTGGGAGTTGATGTGCTGAACGTCGCTGAGGTCGGCCGTGGACCTGTTGTTCCCATGCGCAACTTTCTGGCGGCCAACAGCCAGCTTGAGGGACAGTCGACTGTCTTATGGGAGTTTCCGGTTCGTTACCTGACAGAGCCTCGACTCTGGGATGCGCCTGCATCTGCGGTTAGGGAGTAGATAAATGCGGATTCATGCCCTCCTGCTCGCTTTCAGTTTTGCGGTCGGTCTCGGTAGCAATGTTACACCAGCCGCCGCGGTTACAAAGAACGCCGAGGCCACGAAATCAAAGGCAGACGCGAAGCGCTATCGACAAGGCTTCAATCAGGGGATTACGAGAACAGACCAGCTGGAGGGCCCCGAGCTGCAATCAATCCGGCGGCGCATGATTGCCCGCCAGCGCGTTTCCTACAAGGAGCTGCAAATGCTGGCCGACCGGGGCGACGGCGTGGCTGCAATCTACGTGGCCAAACGACTTGCGGCAAACCCGACGCTTAAAGCGGACGCAGTTCACTACTACACGATCGCATGCAGCACAGGCCGTGCAGGTGCTGTTGCTCCACTTTCCAGATTGCTCAGCACCGAAACCGGCTCCATCAGCGACCCACGGCTTGATCAGGCAGAGCAGACCCTTCGCGACCATGCCGCCCATGGGAATCCTGTTGCGGTCGCTCAACTCATCAAGTTTTACAAAAGTGGCCATCCTTTCGGCGCCAAGCCCGATGAGGTCATCCGCTTAGAACGACAGGCCGCCTCCAGGGGCGATGCAAAGACAGCCCTCGATATGGCGATCTCGATGATTTCGCAGGGGCTGACAAGTGAACAGGAAAAAAAAGAAGCAAGGCAGTTCCTGATAACCGCGCAAACAAGTGCTGAACCCAGCACGAGGGCGGTGGCGGCCGCTGTCCTGCGCCGACTGGACACAGAACCCACCAATCTTGTCGAGGTCTCTCAATGATGAGCCGTATCAGACAATCGGCGGTGCGTACCGGCATCGCAATCGCGCTGACCCTCGGTTCGTGGGGGACCGGCTACGCGGCGTCATCGGCATTCGGATGCGCAGGTCTCGAGACCAATAAGCAACTTGCATCGGTCGAGGGACGGAATGGGTTCTTCTATCGGGTTATTGCGGACTTGCGCATGGAGCAGCAGCTTTCCGAGCATACTGCTGACCAGGTCGCAACGATCGCCGAGGCGCTTGAGGCCCAGGGAACGACGCTCGTTTATGTACCAATACCAACAAAGAGCCTCGTGCTGCCACAATATCTGCCTGCCACGGCAAGCAGTGACTTTGGGTTCGACTACGATGTGGCAAAGAGGGCTTATGAAGGCGTCATTCAGCGACTGCGCGAGCATGGCATCGTGACCGTTGATCTGTTGGAAAGGCTCAAGGAACAGTCCGGCGAGGAACCACCATTTTTCCAGGCTGACTTCCACTGGACGTCAGCCGGAGCTCGTGCCTCGGCAGGAAAAATTGCGGAGGTAATTCGCTCACTCCCAGGTGCTGGCGAACTGCAGAAGGCAGAGTTCGAGACAAGGCCGACAACGCCGTCATCCATTATCTCTACAATGCGGCGAATGCTGCAGGCCAGCTGCACGGATGCTTTGCCCCTACCCCGCACGCAAGGGTATGAAACCGTCGAGACCGACAGCGGAGCGAGCGCGATCGACATATTTGGAAGTCCTTCGTCCGGTGGCACCGTCGCCCTGGTGGGAACCAGCTATTCGGATCTTCCGGCGTCGAACTTTGCTGGCTTTTTGTCGCAGGCTCTATCAACACCAGTGACGAACTACTCGATTTCAGGCGGCAACCAATTCGGTTCTATTACCTCCTACCTGACGTCAGAGGTCTTCCAGGCAAACCGGCCTCGTTTTCTGATCTGGGAAAATCCCATCTACAACAATCTCGGCAAGTTCGGTGACGCACCACTGATCGAACTGGCGACAGCTGCGCGTCAAAGCTGCCGTAGGATCGACCCCGAAAGAATTTCTCCTCTTGGTCCCACGACAGTGAGTGTGGCCCTTGAACAGGGCGAGGTCTCCGATTCCGCCGTAATCTATGCATTTTCTGGCGACACGCTCAGCCGACACGCCACTTTGAGCTTCAAACTGAACGACGGTCACGACTACCAAAGCAGTATCGTGAGGGCAGATCGAATGGTCTCGACGGGCCGCTTCTACTTCCCGGTGCGATACTTTGCCAGCGAGGCATCCAAGCGAATTACCCTCGAATTCGACCGCCTATCCACAAACGCGGCAGCAGTGAGTGTCTGCCATCCCAAAGCAAGGTGAGGATCATGTTTCTACCACGCACATATGCGCTCCTTTTGACCATGATGCTGGCCCTGCCAACGCTTTCATTGGCCCAAGATGCCGGACTGTATGGCAAACCGATCGATCCCAATGGATCCTTTATCCGGATTCTCGATACCAATGCCTCAGCCGCTGTGATCGCGGGATCCCAGGTTGCGGGTTTCGACGATGGCGTATCGCCTTATGTGGCCGTCAAGCCAGGCAACGTCGACATGTCGATCGGCGCTGAGAGCATCAACATCACAGCTGCCCCAGGCAAGTACTACACCTACGCCAAGCTATCGGACGGGCAGACAAAACTCTATGTGGATGGCGTCAAGGACGACCCTTCCAAGGCGCAGGTCTATCTTTACAATCTCAGTGATCTTGAAGCCATTGACCTCGCCGTGCCCGCTGCAAATGCAACGGCAATCAAAGGGGTTGCCTCCGGAACATCCGAGAGTGTTTCGTTACGAGCCCCGCTCAATCTCAGCTTCGCAATTCAGCAAGGTGGCAAGACCATCACGCAAACCGACAAGATCGACCTGAAACGGCGCGCCGGATTCAGTATCGTCTTGTCGGGCAATGCGGGCGACTACCACGTTGTGGTCACCGAAAATCATCTCAACCAATAGGGGGCGATTATGCTGTCTCAAGTTTTGCGTTCTGCGCCTTTTTTCGCCGGGGCCGTTGCGACCTGCCTGTGGCTGGCAGTGGCGATCGACCAGGTCAAGGCAGATCCGGTGGCCATTGAGTTCCTGCCGCCCAAGGTAGATGTCAAGGCCGTCTGTGTGCAGCGCGCGCCCGATGGAGAAGTGATCGATCGGTGGGTTTCATGGGATCGCAAGACGCTGCCAAAACTTCAATCTTGGATCATCCAACGCGAGGCTCAACGGCTACGAGACATCGATCCGGAACTTTATTTCCCCATCATCGCCCGCATGATCGAGCTTCTGCCGGACATCGACCGCAGCCTGAAGCCACGGGACCTGGCGGCTGACAGGATTACCCTTTACCTGCGTGCCGGCAAAATTAAGGAGCTTGAGAGTAACGGAGCCCTGGAAACATTTTTCACGCAGGCGGAGGCAGGTGCGCCGAAGGACCTCGATCTCGCCGCTGAACTGATACTGACGGGGGTCGTCGCTCAGAAGGACAAAACCAAAGCTCTCTCCTATCTCGTCAATGCCGCTTATGGTGGAAACCCGAACGCGCTCCTGCAGCTTGCCAAGCGAAACCTTGATGGCGAGCGGGTCGAGGGTTGGTCTGTCGATCCATCACTGGCCATAACCATGGCCTTTGGCGCAATGGTCGGAAAGCTCGACAGCGGAATTTGCGATCGCGTGGCACGCATTGCGCGAGAGTACGAAAAAGGAGACGTGGTCAAGCAAGACCGGACGATTTCGGAGGCATGGTTGCGGTTTGCCGCCGATCTTGGCGATGGCAACGCAGCCTGGAAAGTAGCCCGTTATCACCTCGAAAGCGCGGATATTCGCAAGGACAATGCCGTTCTCATGCACTACCTCAAGTTTGCGGCCGATAATGGCGTGATTGCTGCCCAGTCAGAGCTTGCACACGTGTATGAGGTCGGCGCCATCGTTACAAAGGACCTTGAAAAATCGGAATACTATTATCGCCAGGCGGTTGCAGCAGGACATCGCAGCAGCTTGATCAGGCTTGCCAATCTCTATGGCGAATCCGATGCAAAGGACGCTCGGGAGAAGTACGTGCAAGCACTGAACGAACTCGCGTCACTCGAGGATGCCCCCGGCTGGGTTTTTGCGCGATTGGCCAATCTAGCGATTGACAAGGATGGTTTCTGGAAATCGCATGATCAGGCAAGCAAGTTCTTTCAGCAAGGCGCTGATCGTCGTGACATGACATCGATGCACAGCCTTGCTGCTCTTCGCCTGAGCAGCACAGGTGATGGAAATTTCGATGAGGGCATCAATCTCCTATTGGCGCTCCTCGACAATTTCGGCCGGACAGACACGATGAAGGATCTGCGCGATGCGTATCTGTGTCATGCACCAGACGGACCGCGACTCGAACAGGCGGAATACTGGTCAAATGCTGCCAAGGGATCGCAGGCCAGCGCATGGTCTGTCGAAGACATCGATGGGCTCGTGCACCATCTTGATGACCCGCAAACCGCATTGCTGCAGTCCGGCGCGCTCAACGGACAGCCAAAGGCGATTGCGGGCTATCTCTGGTATCTGACTTCTATCGCGAAGGACGCGGATGCAATCAAGGAATGGGAGGGTCGGCTGTCGCGCAGCCCCGATGCCGAAGCGGCGTTTGCGGCCCTGATGCTACAGGCTGCCGGCAATGACATCGGCAAGAAGCGCGCCGCATTGGACCGGTTTCTTTCGGCCGCGGACCTGCCGAGCTCGGCTGCACGCATCGGGGCCGGCGAACTCATACTTTCATCCTTTGCAGAAGATCCAAGACTTTTGGCAACGGCAGAGAAATATCTGAGACTTGAGGCCTCACATGGCAACGGAAAGGCCTTGCAGTTGCTGGCCACCAAGTTTGCGGCACCGGCTGAAATCTACAATCAGTATCGCTCGGCCATCGTTGATCGAGGCGACGCAGATGCATCGATTTTCGCGGCAAGGTACGTCAGCGATGTCGCAACGAGGGAAAAATATCTGCTGCGAGCTCAAAGCCTCATGGATTGCTCCTTTGATTCCGCCTTGTCGATGGCGCACGCCTATATCGATTTGCGCGAGCCTGAAAAAGCACAGGACTGGATGGACGTTGGCGAGACCTTTTCAAAGGACAAGCCCTGGAGAGCAAGAGTGCTTGCGGAAGCCTATTCGACCTTTCCTTCGCCAGTCGGACAAGACAGCGCAATGCGTTTGTTTGAGGTTGCAGCACGCGGCGGTGACGCGAGGGCTGAGCAGTATCTCTTGAAGGCATATACCGATCGGCAGGGGCAGCAATTCTCGCTCGAGAAAGCGACCACGTTGATGGTCGCCGTTATCCAAAATGCTTCCGCAGATCGGGTTGCCAGCCGCTTGAATGGATTGGCGCGGTCACACAAGACTGTCTACGAACAGCTCCTCGCCCGGATTGACCTCACCTCGATCTACGAGCGCTCGGCTCAATCGGGTGATCCTGTCGGAATGCGTGAGTACGCAAAACTGAAGCTTGCAAACAGTGGGGGTGCCGAGGCAGCGTCGAGTGCGACGGATCTGTTCCGCAAGGCTGCAGACAAGGGCGATTCCGAGGCAATGGTGCTACTGGCACAGAATTACGCTTACGGGATCGGCACGCCGCCATCCCTGCCGGAGGCAAAGCTATGGCTTGAAAAAGCAGCGCGTCTTGGAAGTAAACAGGCAAATGAAATGCTGTCGGTTATGTCAACGAAGGTAAATTAAATGAGACGTTGCACTCTCCTGCCACTGTGGTGGCCTTTGACCCCATTGACATTCCGTCGGACTGCTCTTGTCCCATTGTTGGCGCTGGGTCTGCTTGCCGTCGAGGCGCAGCTCGCGCAGGCCGAGCTTAAGTGCCCGCGAGTGCCGAAACCTATGACGAGCCTCGAAATCGGGAGCCGCTATGAGAAAGGCGATGCCTCGCGCTCGGAAATCGATGAGGATGGAAACGCGGCAGTCAACAAGGCGCTTCGGCCTCTGGACCTGTTCGTCAGAGCGGTTGCCGCGCTTAACAAGGGATCATCCGGCAAGCATGCCAACGACGAGAAACACTTGTGTCTCTACAGTGCCCTGGCATCATGGGCGGATGCAGGGGCATTGTCGGATCTGAGCACCGTGAATGCCAAGCTCGCCGTTTCGCCACGCCTTGCCGGAATCGCCATTGCCTATAACGAGGCAAAAGAGAAAACAGCTCCACCTCCAGAGAAGCGACGGACAATCGAGGCATGGTTGGGTCCATTCGGCCATACGCTGCAATCGTTCTTCGATAACGATGCGCCTGAGATGGCATCACAGAACAACCTTCGGGCCTGGGCAGCGCTCGCAGTCACCCAGATCGGGCTGGCGACGAACGACGACGCGCTGATTTCCTGGGGCTCGAAGTCCACTGAAATGGTCGTGTGTTCGGCCGACGACGACGGGGCTCTTCCTTTCGAAATGAAAAGAGGAGACAAGGCCTTGCATTATCAGTTGCATGCGGTCGCGCCCCTGGTGGTAAACACCGTGCTCCTGGACAACCGTACCGGTGATGGGTTCCAGGCTTGCGGCGCAAAGCTCGAACGGATCGTGGACTTTACACTTTCTGCGCTTGAAAACCCTCAGCTGGCGGCTGCAAAGGCGGGCACCGAGCAGTCGTTTTCGACCGGCAGCGAGACATTGGAGCCGTTTCAGCTTGCGTGGCTCGAGCCCTATCTCAAGCGTCAAAAGGATGAAAAGGCCTTGCGCTTCGCGGAAAAGTACAGGCCGTTGTCAAACTCGAATCTCGGCGGCAACCTAACCGACCAATACTCGAGCAACTGAGCCATAACTGCCTCCAGCTACAAGCCAAACACGCGAAGAAGGGAGTTTCCCGTGCGTAAATTTCATTATGTGGCAATGATCGGTCTCGCCACACTATTGTGCGGGTCTTTCGACGCGTCGGGTCAGGGAATGACAGTTCGCCCGACGGTATCAGATCAACCGCCGGAAAATAAGCAAGCTCAGAAACTGAGCCCCAAGGCCTGCGCCAAACTGCTGACCAAGGCAGAGAATTCGGGCAAGAGCATGAACGTGATTATCCGGCGAAAGATGCAGCTTGCCTCCCGCGGTTGCGAGTTCTAGGTCAAGATCAGAGAACGCGTTCGTACCCGCGCTGACGACCTCGTGATACGGTGATCGATACACCACTCTGGCAGGATACCCACGGGCGCTATTTTCAACGACCGGCTGTCCAACAGAGAGAGGCTGACACTGGGGTTAATCGTCCCGCGTCTACGGTATTCGATCTCATCATCCAGCCTTCTGAAGGAAACTGAAGCGACCGCACCGAGCGGCCGCTTACAGCTTGAGTTCGCCTACAGGCTGGAACGATATCGTTGTCGTTCAGCGGCGATCTGCTCCGCAGTATAGGGATCGGCGGTTTCGTCGAAACGGGTCCACCCCTGTTCAACATAACTCGCGCGGCGTGCTCCGATATCTACGGGACGCCACCGGTCAAGGATAGCCTGGGCCTCGGTGACACGTCCTTCCTCCACCCTCGCGGCGACGACCGATCCTCCACGGCGGACGCCTTCCGCGTAAAGATGCGCGTCTTCTTCAGGGACGCCTTCCTTGACCATGGCACCGACGATACCCCCGACCGCACCGCCGGCAACGGCGCCGACTGCAACTCCGGCCGCGGTCGCAACGAGCCAACCGGCAGCAACGATGGGACCTACCCCCGGAATTGCAAGCATGCCAAGACTGGTGAGGAGACCGCCGGCACCGCCGGCCAGTGCGCCAAGACCGGCACCGGTTCCTGCTCCTTCTGCGGCGCGATTGCCCTGGGCTTCGACATCGACACCATTCGCCTTGTTCGTGGCAATGCTGATGTCATCGGACGGGACGCCGGCGTCTTCCAACGCTGTCACGGCGGCGCGGGCGTCATCGTAGCTATCATATAATCCAGTGATCGTTCTCATACGACTGCTTCCTTGTTATTCGTGGTTACTTGGCCATGGTGACGTTGCCCTGAAAGTCCAGGGAGACGCTCGCTTGTTTGCCGTCCTTGGTGGCGCTGGCCCGCCACACCCCCTGATCGTCAAGCTTGAGGCCGGTGACGTCGGTGTAACCAGCTTCCTCGATCCTGGCCTTTGCCTGGCCTTCGGTGAAGCTGTTCTTGCCTGCTACCGAGGCTCCCGGATTTTGCTCGGTTTTGACCGCAGGTGTTGTCTGGGACGTCGTCGGCGTTTCGCTCTGGGCAAGCGCGACCGAGGCCGTCATCACCATGCCGATAGAAAGGATCATGAGTTTTTTCATTGATGTTTCCTTTGGTTGAGAACAGAAGAACAACCAGAAACTCTGCTTGTTCCATTGACACGTTGAGACTGAAGTCGATCGACCCTCGATTGATCGTTTGCGCTCGGCAGGAATTAGATCCTGGGAGTCGGCCTTAAGTTTTCTTCAGAACAGAGCCTTCACCAGGCGGCACGCGCAGGAACTCTAAGCATTGCCCGGCGTTGATTTACTGGAGGTAAGAGTCATGGCATCAGAGCATCTGGGCTTAATGAGTGAAGGCGATGATGGGTTAGATGTTTTACGAGCGATAAAAATCGCGTTCTCGGCTCATGCAGGGCAGACCGACAAGGAAGGAAACCCATATTTTTCGCACTGCAAGCGCGTCGCTAGCGCCGTCGAGGGGGACGACCAGCGGATCGTCGCCTACCTGCACGACGTCATCGAAAAGGGCCGCGGCTGGACTTTTGAGCGCCTGAGTGATGACGGATTCAATCCTTCCGTAGTGGCCGCCATCAACGCCCTGACCCGAAGAGAAAATGAAAGCGAGGATGAGTTTGTCGTCCGGGCAGTTAGTGACGAACTTGCCCGTCCGGTAAAGGTGGCCGACCTTAAAGACAATCTGAAGCAAGCGCGGAACGTTGGTTTGGATCAGTCAAAATACAAGGAAGGTCTGAAGATCATTGAGGAGTTGTACGGCGTAACCGCTACGAGCGGAAAATAGTACCCAGCAATTACGACGGCAAACCTGGGTGAACGGAACGCCAAGTGGCGGGTATCCTCGCACGACTCGTTTGGTCACTGCTCCCCCTATCTCTGAGAATCCCCACCGGCGTACTCAATGCATAGATGCAATGAGACTGTTACGATCTTAACTCGGTCCGGATTGTAGATCTCAACTTCAAGCGGCTCCCGTATAGCAGTGGGAATCCCGTCGATGGCCATCTCGGCAACGAGGCGCTTTGCTTCATCGAGCGCCGCTGGCAAGTCGGGGAACTCATAGCCATCTTCGTCTTGCCAGGGAGTGTCTGTCGGGCCGGTTCGGAAGTAGAATCTTGTCACGATGAATTTCCGTTTGCGAGATCAACTCACCGACGGTTGCAAGGTTCCGTCGCGCAATACGATGGCCTCGCAAAGGATCGAACTTGCGAAGCTTGATGTTCCGGATGAATTTTTTCCAAGCTGATCGAGAGGTGGCGAGTCCGTCGCGGCGACATAGCCACAGTTCACCTCAGTCCGAATTCCGCAGGTTGTCTCGCGCCAAGCGTTGAATACTGATGGAACGATGCGGCAATAGCTGCATTTTCGTGGCGTCATCTCGTTTGCTCGCCGGTTACGGTCGCCGGAATTGGAACAGCCCGTCTTCTTTCGCCAAGCGATTGGATCCCGAACAACCGGGCTTTGCCAGTGCTGTTCTATAAATCTGCCGTCATCAGCGAAGAGGCATCGGCAAAACGATTTGAGAGTCTCTTTCAAGAACACGGTTGGACGGGGCTCTGGCGTGACGGGATTTTTGGCTATCAACACTATCACGTCCACGCGCACGAAGTGTTAGGTGTAGCTGACGGCCACGGCTCCATCATGATCGGGGGCCCTCATGGTATCGATTTTGCGGTCACGGCTGGGGATTGCCTGATCTTACCTGCCGGCACTGGGCATTGCCTTGTCGCCGCGAGCCAATCGTTTCTGGTTGTCGGTGCTTACCCGCCGGGCCAGAGCGCCGATATCAAGACTTCGGCGGCCACCGGCATGGAAATGGACGTGATCAGAAAGTTATCTTTGCCTACCCTTGATCCGGTTACGGGAACGCGCGAGCCTCTTTTGTCCCATTGGCGATCCGAGAAGACGCGATAAAGCGGAAGTAGTGAGCTGATGCTCGACCGGAAAAATTAGACGTCACGTCCTGAAACAGGCAAATCAGAAATGTCAAAGTTAAATGACATTTATTTTAGCCTGCACTAAAGCACCCCTCCAAACGGAGGAGAGTAATGTCGACGCACATCAGAGAGGGTGATCTCGATACCAAGAAATCCTTGAGGATTTGGTCGGTGCGCGATTCTTGCCGCCAGCACCAGATAGGTGAAGCCGACGAACGGCGGATGCGCCAGCTCTTTGGTCATTTTGCATCTGCAGGCGAACTGCTTTATAACGCCAATAGAAATCCGCGCTGGCGCGTTTGATTTGTCATGAAAAAGTCAAACGTGGCGGCATCGCGTGATCTCCGATTCGCCGCCCCCTTGCCTTGTGGCGGCTCGCGTGCGGCACCACGGGACAACGTCGTGTGATCATAGATGGCCATTCGCTACCAAAGCGAGATTTCGCTCTCAAGCTGACCGGCCGTTTCGCTGCTTCCCAACACAGAGCTGATTGTGAACTTCTGGAACTTCCGGCATTGCTGGCAGTTGGGGGCCCAACCTTGAAGCGGAGGTGCGATGAGGATCGCAAGCAATCTCGAAGAGGACGCGGCTGAGCCGGGAATTTTTACCTGGTCTCTTGCAGGAGATACCGTCTACGGCGATACGGCCATAGCATCTTTGTTTGGCCTCGATCCGGCCGAGACGATCTGTGGATTACCGATCGCCTCGTATATCGAGCGGATCCATACCGACGATCGCGCGCGTGTGGCAGCTTTAATTTCGCAAGCCGTCAGAAGCGGGCTGCCCTATCATGCAGAATATCGCGTTCGTGATGCTTTCAACGAAACGCGGTGGGTGATTGCGATGGGCAGGTGCTTCCGGAATCGGCAAGGCGAACCAACCCACTACGCCGGGATCGTCTATCCACTTGAACTTTTATGAAGGTCAACACATTCATGGTCACCGCGGAGCGGTACCAGCCTATGTCGTCCGGTGTTTAAGGGCGGACATAGCGGAGATAGTTTTGGTTCATGGTCGCATCGTGGCAGCGGGAACGCAAATCCAAGGTCGCATCTACCAATGAGTGGAGAGCGCAAAAAGGAGCCCGGATCGCTCCGGGCCCTCCAGTTCGTCTACCAGGTCTGGCTACCGTACCAGTCGTCGATATCCTGACGAGCCCGGTCCCGTGCTAGCCCATAGCGTTCCTGAATTTTTCCTTCCAACTGGTCGCGTTGCCCATCGATTTGGTCAAGATCGTCATCAGTGAGTTTTCCCCACTGTTCCTTGACCTTACCTCTGATTTGCTTCCAGTTCCCTTCAACGCGGTTCCAATCCATGTATTCCTCCTTGGTTCGGACTGGAATTAAAACGAAGCAGGCGACCGAGTGTTCCGATTAGCAGGAGGATTTCCGGCAATCAGCACGCGCTCTGAGCTTGAAAGCTGGCCGACGATCGACTGTCGCCTGCCGCAAAACCCTTGGAAAGATCCGGCGATCCAACCGCAATAGAGAATGCCGAAGTCGGTTGGTGAGACATGTCCGTCGAACGAATGCGACCGCTGCGAAACTCCAATGCGCAACAGTAGTTTCGCGATTCCCGGATCGAAAATCACAAAGGAGGTTAGGCTGCGTGCTTATAAACCTATACGCTCGGTGTCAGCCCCCGAGTGTATAGGTACTGCGCGTCCGACCATGTCTCGGATGCGGACGAAGCTGCAAATGATGGCGTGCCGCTTACTGCCTCGCAAGCATCGGCAAAATCAAGCCCCACCGCGTCTCTCGAGCTGATCCGGACGGTTCGAAACCCAGTTTCTTGTAAGCGGCAATCGCCCGTTGATTGGCAGGGTGAGGATCGGTTGCGATAACGGGTACGCCCGCATCGAAGAGAGCCATCATTCTCGCCCCGATAAACGCTGATCCGTGCCCAACACCGATCATTTCGGGGTTTCCTATGTATTGATCGATTCCCCGCGATTCCCTAGGAAGCTTCGCAAAATGGTGATCTTCCCAGCCGTGGACGATATAGTCCTGCATAAACGCAAAGGGGCGTTCGGCGATTGAAACAATCCAACGCGCTACCCGAGGATCAGCCAAGTCTGTTGCATCGTACGGCTCATCTGAGTCCCACCATTCGCGGACATGCGGGTTCGCTTGCCATGCTCTGAGCAACGGAAGATCATCCAATGTCGCTTTGCGAAAACTGTAATGGTTGGGCGCTGTCATTCGACAAGCTTAGCACGTCGCTGGCCGGTAGAAATGGGCTTTTTGCGGCGATCGAGCGACCGCGCGCGAACGAAGTCTGGGTCGCAGAAGCGAACCAGAAATTGACCGGGACCCGCAGGCGTGGAGCAAGCTGCGAACGGGGACCGTTCGAATGCGCTATGCCCTTACCCAACGCCGAGGCAGCCTGAGAGCCAATAAAGCCGCGAGGCGTCTCCCGGGTAAACGATAGGCGATCCTGCTACAGGCTGCAGGGTGACCACCAAGATCCATGCGATCGGTGCCTGTCGGAACCAGCGCAATCCTATGTGCTTTAGCCCACACCCTTACCGACAAAAAACCCGGTTGAGCGGTTTGGACCGGATAAAGCATGTCGGTGCACACGACGCGGCCTCGCTTCGCCACGCTCGCGGCCACGCGGCCATGGCTGAGCATTTATGAGTCCACGACACAGTACCCGCAATCAATGCAGCGTTGCTGCGCTCTTGCCAGCGGATGCAAGGTTCTCGAGGAGAGCCACCAGCTTCGCGAATTCGTTGAGAACGCTTTGAAATTCAGCGTCATCCATCTCTGCTATGTCAGCTATCATCAGCGAAACGCATTTAATCAGCGCGTCCAGGCGTAAATATCGGTCTAACGCTAACTCGCCGAGTTTTCTTGACCGGTAGAACCGCAGTTCATCAACGATACGGCCGACAAGATTGCGTCTGTCGACCCTATCGAGATAGGGAAGCTCAAATTGGGCAAGCTTGATGTCTGTTATGAGCTTTGTCACACGATTCCCCTAAGCCGCGGATAGAACCGGCGGGAACTGTCCCCCGCCGGCATACGACCAACACCAACATCCCCTTACGATTACTGGATGACCTGGATCACCTTCCGCGAGGATGGCTCGACGATTACCCGCTGCTCATTGACGATCGCATAGGCATACTTTGGATCATCAGGAATCGGTGTTACAACGACCGTCTCGGGGAGCGGTTGGCCAACAACCACCTTTTCCTTGACGACGACTCTGGTCGTCGGAGCCGGAACTTGCTGCACATATGTAACGACTTTCTGGGGCGGCGGATCGATAAGGCTGCCTGCCACGCCACCGACAATGCCTCCTACGGCTGCACCGACCGGCCCACCGACGATCGCCCCGGTTGCTGCCCCGCCGGCAGCTCCCGTCACCGTCGATGATTGCGCGTAGGCAAAAGTTGATGCGAGAGCGACCGCAGTGGCAGTTCCTATCAATTTGATACGCATTCATTTTCCTCCATTGGAAGCGGTATTGTCCGCTCCCTGAACGAACCACCAAGCGCAGCAACGGTTCCCTCCCCGGGACTTCAGTCTGACGGCCCTCAGACCAAGGTCCGAGGTCACTGCCCCGATCGGATCTCCAATGAACCAACGGCCGAGCGTGGAGCAGGATAGGCAGAAGTTGCTGCCTTCGTGCTTTCAGCCAAATGAAGTTCGACGGGGCGGCCAGGCGAAATCAATTTCCACCGGAGTGAGGAATTCGCAGCCTATCGGGAACTTCAACGTTCACATGAAGTTGAGAGATCGGTTCCGTTGCACCGAAGGGATCTGAGCAACGGGAAGTAATCGCATCTCCAGTTTAGGGAAAGCAACCGATGGCGAAGAAAACCACGAAGGGTCAAGTCAATCTTGTCTCGATTCACGACCAAAAGCCTCATCGAGGAAATGGTGGCGAACTTCATCAGTTTGCCGAAGACGGGGCCGAAATCATGACCACGTCGCAAGGCGCGCCTGTCGCTGACGACCAGAATTCACTGAGAGTAGGTGCCCGCGGGCCCCTCATCGTTGAGGACTTTCACTTCCGAGAGAAGATTTTCCATTTCGACCACGAACGCGTTCCAGAGCGGGTTGTCCATGCTCGCGGTTACGGTGCACATGGTTTCTTTGAGACCTACGAATCTTTGGCGGCATATACGAGAGCCGATATTTTTCAGCGTGCCGGGGAAAAGACACCGGCATTCGTTCGCTTCTCGACGGTTGCAGGCAGCAAAGGTTCCTTCGATCTTGCCCGTGACGTCCGCGGCTTTGCTGTGAAAATGTACACACGGGAAGGAAATTGGGACCTCGTTGGAAACAACATTCCAGTTTTCTTTATCCAGGACGCCATCAGATTCCCGGACATTATCCACGCAGTCAAACCGGAACCTGACAGGGCCTTTCCACAGGCGCAGTCGGCCCATGATACTTTTTGGGATTTCATCAGCCTTACCCCTGAGAGCATGCACATGATCATGTGGGTGATGTCGGATCGCGCCATTCCACGCTCATTTCGCTTTATGGAAGGATTCGGTGTTCACACGTTCACGCTCGTGAATGCGAAAGACGAATCGACATTCGTGAAGTTCCACTGGAAGCCGAAGCTTGGCCTTCAATCCGTGGTCTGGAACGAAGCGGTCAAGATCAACGGTGCCGACCCGGACTTTCACCGCCGCGACCTTTGGCAGTCCATAAAGTCGGGCAATTTTCCTGAATGGGAACTGTGTGTGCAGCTGTTCGATCAGGATTTCGCCGACAGCTTCGATTTCGACGTCCTCGACCCGACGAAGATCATTCCCGAAGAGATCGTGCCGGTGAAACCGATCGGACGGCTGGTATTGGACCGGATGCCTGACAACTTCTTTGCCGAAACTGAGCAAGTTGCATTCATGACCCAAAACGTCCCGCCCGGGATCGACTTCAGCAATGATCCGCTGTTGCAGGGGAGGAATTTCTCTTATCTTGACACGCAGCTCAAGCGCCTGGGTGGTCCAAACTTCACGCATCTACCCATCAACGCGCCCAAGTGTCCGTTCCAGCATTTCCAACAGGACGGCCACATGGCGATGCGCAATCCGGTCGGCCGCATCAACTACCAACCCAACTCTTTCGGTGAAGGGCCACGAGAGTCCCCCGTGCTGGGTTACCGGCACTTTGCCTCGTCCGAAGAGGGTGGAAAGGTACGGCTTCGTCCGGAAAGCTTTGCCGATCATTATAGTCAAGCCCGACAGTTCTACATCAGCCAGACCCAGCCCGAGCAGCGCCACATAGCGGCGGCTTTGACGTTTGAACTGAGCAAGGTGGAGACGTCGGTCATCCGGGAACGCATGGTTGCTCATCTGCTTAATATCGACGAGAGCCTCGCCGAGACCGTCGCCGATAAGCTTGGCTTCCAGACCATGCCTAAGGCCGCGGACGCGGCAATGCCGACACGTCAGGATCTTGAGCCTTCACCTGCCCTCAGCATCGTGGAGAAGGGTCCGAAGCGGTTCGAGGGCCGAAAGCTTGGCATCCTCATAACCGATGGCGTAGACGCCAATCTGCTGAAGGGATTGACCGATACTGTCGGAAAGGAAAAGGCGATCGTCGAGTTTATTGCTCCCAAGGTGGGCGGGGTCACCGCTTCGAATGGAAAATGGATCCAGGCACATCACATGATCGACGGAGGCCCGTCGGTGCTGTTTGACGCCGTGGCATTGCTGACTTCCTCCGCAGCGATAGAAGAGCTGATCAAGGAGGCAACGGCCCGCGACTTTGTGGCCGATGCCTTCCAGCACTGCAAGTTCATCGGATACGACCAGTCCGCCTTACCCTTGCTCGAAAAAGCGGGCATTGCTGGAATGGAAGACGAGGGCATTGTTTCACTATCAGGAAAAGACAGCCTGCCGTCCTTCGTCTCAAAGCTTGGCACGCTTCGTGTTTGGGCCCGTGAGCCCTCTGTGAAACTCGGCAAGGCGTCAGTCCCGGTCAAATAGGTATTTGACGCAGGCGCGGTAATCCTTGCCGCGCCTACGTGGAAGTCGTCACGGAGCGTTGTTCGCTAGCTTTTCCGCTTGCTTCTTCACTGAACGGCGCCCTGAACAGGACGATTTGCCTTAAAGGACATATAGGTGCGTTGTCCATGGCTGCAAAACCTCCTCTGCAGCCTCGCTGACAGGCGGATACACCCTCTGACCACAATCGCGTCCCATCGACATTGCCCGCCCTGAGGCATTGGCTCTCAACTGCAGGGTTCGCGCACCCAGCTTCCAGTCAAGGAACACTGCCTGTTCAACCGCAGAAACGACCGAGCCCGCGTAACCGTCTGCATCCGGTAGCAAGGGAATAACGTGGTTGCGACGAACCTTGATCAGTCGTTTGAAAAAAGATGCCCACGCTGCCGCCTCATCGTCAGCGAGAACGTCCCAATCGAGTTTCGAGTCCAGAAAGGTCGAGAGATCGTTCGGATCAGGCAGATCCCTCGCGCCACAACCTTCGGGCAGGCCACCAAAATTTTCTGCTTCTGTCGACCTGCCGGCGGCGATCGCTCTCGCCAACTCGCCATTATAGTCGGCGAAGAAGTGAAACCTGCGCGGAGTTAGATGGTCGTCGCCCATGAAAAGAAGCGGGATTTGCGGTGACAGCATAAGGATCTCTGTCAAAACCCTGTGACAGCGTTGATCAATCATGGTGTGAAGACGATTGCCAAGCGCGCGATTTCCAACCTGATCGTGGTTTTGAAGAAAATGCACGAAGGCGGTAGGCGGCAAGGAGGCCGAGTGGGCTCGATCGCGGGACTGGAAACTATTGCCGTCGCACAGATATCCCTTTTGGAGCGTCTGCTTCATCTTCTGCCACGGCTTGTCGCCGAATGGCGCATAATGGCCACTCGCCTCGCCCGTGACCGCCACGTGCATGGCGTGATGGAAGTCGTCGTTCCAGTCGGCAACAAAAAAGGGCCCGCCATCTCGAGCGAGAAGATTGGTGGCATTGGCAGGGTTTTCCGTGATCAAGTGCACATGACGATCCAGAAAGCGCGCGCAAACATTTTCAGAAATCTCTTTCAGTATGTGCGGGTCGGTTCGATATCCCGGTAGGGACGCCCGTTGCCGAGCGCCCCCCGGACAGATCCGAGCGAGCGGGATTCCCGCACTCGGCTCCTACCTCGGGTGAGTGACGGCGAAGCGGACGCTTGGCCAGGGATGAAGAGTAC